>JAJTCN010000149.1 GCA_021323335.1 Ramlibacter sp. | reverse complement strand
GTGCCGTATGAGGAAGCGGCAAACCGACTAGGATCGTGGTCGGGCTTGATGGCGCAGGCCGGTCATTCCGCGCCAGCGGATGCTTTCGCGCCCGGTGACATCAAGGGAGCGAAGATGTTTGGCAGGAATCTTGCGCAGGCGCTGCACCGGTGGGCAGGCGAGCACGAAGCGGCAAAGCAGCTGGAGGGCGTCGAATGATCCCGGCGAAGTTCGCGCCGGTGCTCTTCGGCCTCATCCTCTCGGGCCTGATGTCCCTCGTGGTGTCGGGCATCTCCACCGCCGCGAACGTCGGACTCGTGGCGGGCTTTCCCGCCTTGTGGGTCCGTGCGTGGCTGACGGCGTGGCTGTTCGCCTTTCCGATCGTCCTGGTTGCGGCGCCGTTGGCGCGGCGGCTGGTGCAGCGCCTCGTCGCGGCCGATTAGGCTGGCGGCGCCACCGCGGCGCCGCCGATGCCGTGCCGCTGCAGCGCCTCGGCGACGAAGCCGCTGCGCTTCATGTCCTCGACATAGGCCGCCAAGGCGGCGGCAGCCTCGGCGCCACGGCCGCGCGGGCAGCCCATCGCCTGCTGGATCACCATGAAGCGTCCCGGCAGCAGGCGCAGGTTGCCCAGGGGCAGCGCGTCGGCCTCCAGTTGCTGCCGCACGCCCGCGGCAACCTCCGCGCCCTGCTCCAGGAAGGTTTGCACCACCGCCTGCGAACTGAGGGCGCGCAGGACGGTCGCCTGCTTGAGTTCGCGCGTGAGGAACAGGTCGTAGGCGCTGCCCTTGCCGACGACCACGCGGGTGCCGGCGCGGTCCACCTGCTCGTTCGCGGTGAGCGGCGAGTCGTTGCGCACGACGTAGCAGCCTTCGATCAGCACGTACGGCGCGGTGAAATGGATGCCCTCGCCCCGCTTCGGGTCGATGGCGAAGAAGCCGATGTCGGCCTGCTCCTGGGAGATCGCATCCACCGACTGGCCGGCCGTCTCGAACACCACCAGTTCCAGATCCACGCCCAGCCGCTGGGCGAAGCCCCGGGCCAGGTCCACCGACACACCCCGGGCGCCGTGCACGGCGTCCGCCGCCGCCAGGACGGGATTGCCGGTGTTGATGGACGCGCGCAGCTTGCCGGTGGGCGTGAAGGCGCGGACAACGTCGGCGGAGATCTTCATTCAGGTCCTTTGCGCGCCTGCTCCAGCGGGTGCGATGCCGACAGGATACCGCCGGTGCAGGGCCGCGAAGGCGGACTTGAGCATGGCGACGGGCCCCGGCGCCTCCTCGACCAGGACACGCGCGGCACGCGTGGCCCGCAGCGACCCGACCTCCGACAGCGGCAGGCTGGCCGGCGCCGACAGCCGGAGCACCGGCGGCACGACCACCGTGCCTGCCAGCCAGAGCGCCGGCGCCTGGAACAGCACCTCGCCTTCCGCCAGGAGGACCCGGCCCTTCGAGGCGCGGGCAAAGGCCAGGGCCTCGCCGGCCTGGAGTTCGTGGAGCTGGGTTTGCGTGTTCATGGGGGACAGTCTAGGATTCAACGACCTTCACATTCAATTGAAAGTGAATTCAACATGCGCACCGACGAAACCCTCCTCACGCTGCGCCAGCTGGAGCTGCTGCTGGCGCTGCCCGGCGCCTCCAGCCTGGCGGCGGCGGGCGCCCGCGTCGGCATGAGCGCCTCCGCCACCAGCCATGCCCTGCGCGCGATGGAGGACAGGCTCGGTTGCGCCCTGGTGGACCGCATGGCGGCGGGCGTCGCCATGACGCATGCCGGCGAGCTGGCCCTGCCCCACGCGCGCGACGTCTTCGCTTCGCTGCACCAGGTGCAGGCCGTCGCCGCATCGGCCGCCGGCCTGCGCACCGGCCGCCTGCGCATCGGCTCGATCGGCACCAGCACCTCGCTGAAATTGCTGCCGCCGCTGCTGGACAAGTTCCGCCGGCGCTACCCCGGCGTGGAGGTCAACGTCACCGAGCGCGCCGATCCCGACATCGAGCGCGACCTGGTGGACCGGCACGTGGAGATCGGCGTCGTGCGGCTGCCGCAGCCCACCTTCGACACGCTGGCGCTGGCCACCGACGACATGGTCGCGGTGCTGCCGGCGAACCATCCGCTGGCGCGCGGCAAGACGGTGGCGATCAAGGACCTGGCCGAATATCCGCTGGTGCTGACGCAGGCCGGCTCGCAGGACATGGTGATGCGCATGTTCGAGCGCGCCGGCGTGCGGCCGAAGGTGGCGCACGAGCTGTCGCAGATCCTCTCGATCTTCGAGTTCGTGGCACACGGCAACGGCGTGTCGGTGCTCGCGTCGCTCGCGCTGCCGGAGCAACGCGCGGGCCTGGCCTTCCGCCCGATCACCCCGCGCACTTCGCGCCGGGTGGCGCTGGCCTGCCTCGACTCCGCGCGCCTGTCGCCCGCCGCGCACGCCTTCTGGGACCTGGCGCGGCGCGAGCCGCCCGTCAACGGCTGACGCGCGCCTATTGCATACTGGAGCCATGGCCGACACCGCCCTCCCCACCTACGACGACGTCATCGCCGCGGCCTCGCGGATCGCGGGCCACGCGCGCCACACCCCGGTGATGACCTCGCGCATCCTCGACGAAGAGTTCGGTGCGCAGGTGTTCTTCAAGTGCGAGAACCTGCAGCGCATGGGCGCCTTCAAGTTCCGCGGCGCCTTCAACGCGCTGTCGAAGTTCACGCCCGCGCAACGCCAGGCCGGCGTGATCGCTTTCTCCTCCGGCAACCATGCGCAGGGCATCGCCTTGTCCGCCCGGATGCTGGGGATCCCGGCCACCATCCTGATGCCGCAGGACGCGCCGGCCTCCAAGATCGACGCCACCCGCGGTTACGGCGCGGAGGTCGTGATCTTCGACCGCTTCAAGGACGACCGCGAAAAGCTGTGCCGCGCCCTCGCCGAGCAACGCGGCATGACGCTGATCCCGCCCTACGACCACGCGGACGTGCTGGCCGGCCAGGGCACGGCGGCCAAGGAACTGTTCGAGGAAGTGGGGCCGCTCGACGCCTTCTTCGTCCCGCTCGGCGGCGGCGGCCTGTTGTCCGGCAGTGCGCTGGCCACGCGGGCGCTGTCGCCCGCCTGCAAGCTGTATGGCGTGGAGCCGGAAGCGGGCAACGACGGCCAGCAGTCGTTTCGCACGGGTTCCATCGTCCACATCGACACGCCCAAGACCATCGCCGACGGCGCGCAGACGCAGCACCTCGGCAACATCACTTTCCCCATCATCCGCCGCGACGTCGACGACGTGCTCACCGCCACCGACGCGGAGCTGGTGGAAGGCATGCGCTTCATGGCGTCGCGCATGAAGCTGCTGGTGGAGCCGACCGGCTGCCTCGGCCTTGCCGCGGCGCGCCGGATGAAGGGCGACCTGCGCGGACAGCGCGTCGGCGTGCTGCTCAGCGGCGGCAACGTGGACCTGGCGCGCTTCTGCAGCCTGCTCGCGGCGTAGGCACGCGACTACAGCGTCCGCCGAGACCCGGAGCTGCCCTTGCGTGGCAGGACGCAGTACCTTGTGCGCATCGATACACAGGGGAAACCATGGCACAACAAGACGACGCAACCGTCCTGCTCGACGAAGACCACAACGAGGTCATCCGCATGTTCGAGCAGTACAAGGCCGCCAAGGACGCATCGAAGCAAAAGGTGCTGGCGCGGCAGATCTGCCAGGAACTGCTGGTCCACATGCAGATCGAGGAAGAGATCTTCTACCCGGCCTACGTCAAGGCGACCGGCGACCAGGAGAACCTGAAGGACGGCTTGGAGGAGCACAAGGAATCGCGCGAGCTCATCGGCCGGCTCGAACAGTCGCCCACCGATGCCAAGCTGATGCTGGAGCTGGAAGACGGCATCCTGCACCACGTGAACGACGAGCGCGAGAAGATGTTCCCGAAGGCGCGCAAGGCCCAGGGGCTGGACCT
>JAJTCN010000078.1 GCA_021323335.1 Ramlibacter sp. | reverse complement strand
AGCGCGCCCCCTTGAACCCGAGCCGGCCGGTTGCTTATACTTTCCCCGCATGCCTCGCTACAGCCCGGTCACCGAGCAGATGCACCAGGGCGACCCCCACCGCAAGGAGTCCCTGGAGCAGGGGCTGCGGCGTGCTTGGCAACTCCTGGATGAGCACCAACCCTTGCGGCTGGTGCTGTCGCAGCTGACGGCCATCGCCGAGAGCCTGGCGCCCGATACGGTCTGCTCCATCCTGCTGCTGGACAGCGAGGGCCTGCTGCGCAACGGCGCCTCGCCGAACCTGCCTGCCGATTACCTGGATGCGATCGACCGCCTGAGGCCGGATCCCAACGTGGGCACTTGCGCGGCGGCAGCGGCCACCGGCGAAGTGGTGGTGACGCCGGACTTCCACGCCGATTCCCGTTGGTCCGAGCTGAGGCACCTGCCGCTGGCGCTGGGATACCACAGTGCCTGGAGCCAGCCGATCAAGTCCATCGAGGGGCGGGTCCTCGGCACCTTTGGCAGCTACTTCCGCAGCCGGCGCGAGCCGACGCTGCAGGAACGCGAAGTGGTGGCGCTGCTCGCCCGCATCGCCGCCCGCGCGGTCACCTCCCCCACCTGAGGACGGCGACCACGCACGCGGCGCCCACCGCGACGCCGGCCACCACGTCGCTCAGGTAGTGCGCGCCCAGGTAGACGCGGCTGAAGGTCACCAGCAGCACCATCGCAGCGGCGCCGGCCACCGCCACCACGCGCCAGGCCGGCGAACGGACGCGTTGCAGCACCAGGGCGCACACCGTGCCGTAGAACAAGGTGGACGCCACCGCATGGCCGCTGGGGAAGCTGTAGGTGGCCAGGTGCACCAGCGGCTCCGGCACCACCGGACGCGCCCGCTGGAAGAGGTGCTTCAGGCCCACGTTCAGCAACTGGCCGGCCGGCACCACCGCCAGTGACGCCGCCGCCGCCCGGTCGCCGCGGTACAGGAACCACAGCGCCAGCAGCGCGGTGGCCGCGAGGATGCGCACCGTCTCGTGCGCATCGGTGACGAACAGCATCGCGCGCGAGAGCCACGGCGTGCGCCGCGCCTGCAGGAATTGCGTCACCTGCAGGTCGAAGGCGGCCAGCGTGCTGCCGAACACGAGCAGCAGCGCCAGCGCCAGGAACACTGCCAGGGCGGCCGTGATGACGGCCCAGCGAACGCGCGGCTGCATGCCTGTCAGCCCGCCGCGTGCGGCAGTGAAGGATGGGGCCAGTCGGGCGCAGCCGGCAGGGGATTCGACCTGCCCGCCGCCAGCGCGGCTTCGAAGCCCGGCAACGTGGCGCGCGGCTCCTCGCCCAGGCCGCGCACGATGCACACGCCGTCGCAACCCGTGCGCGCGGCCTTCCGCACGTGGCCGGGTTCCAGGATGCCGCCGATGGCGGTGACGGGCGCGCCCGCGGCCCGGACCCACCACCCCAGGTTGTCCAGGCCTTGCGGCAGCCACGGCATGTCCTTGGTGAGCGTAGGCCAGACCGGGCCGCAGGCGATGTAGCGCGGCGAGAGCGTGCGCGCGCGGGCCAGCTCCCAGAGGCTGTGCGAGCTGATGCCCAGCGCCATGCCGGTGGCCTGCAGCGCCGCGCGGCCGTCGTCGCCGAGCGCGACCAGGTCCTCCTGGCCGAGGTGCACCCCGGTGGCGCCGAATGCGTGGGCGACCTGCCAGTGGTCGTTGACGAACAGTTCGGCGCCGGCGGCGAGGCTGTCCTCGACGGCGTGGCGCACCTCGCATTCCAGCATGCCGTGCCAGGCGGCATCCGCATCGGCCGGCTTCTTGATGCGCAACTGCACGGTGCGCACGCCCGCGTCGAGCACCTGCCGCAGCCGCGCGGCGCTGTCGACGATGGCGTACAGGTCGAGTCGACGTGACGGCTGCACGCTCAGGGGCATGGCGGGCGGCGCCTCTCCCCAGGAGAGCAGCGGCAAGGCATGCGGCGAGCCCATCTTCGCGACGACGGCGGCATCGGCGGGCACGAAGCCCCGGGCCAGCGCCGCGTGCATCGCCGCGGCGAAGGCATCGCGCGACTGCACGGGCCCCTGCAGCCAGCCGGATGCATGGGCCGTGTCGATCCAGTCCATGCCGTCGGCAGCGCCGACGATGCACACGGCATCGGCCTCGTGCGCGCGCAACGTGCGTGCCAACGCGGGCGGCGCGCCGTCGCGACGCGCCTCGGCGCGCGCCTGGTCCGGGGTGAGGATGAGGATGCGGTTCGCGCTCATCGCATCACCAGCCCGCCATCGACGAACAGCACCTGGCCGGTCATGAACCCGCTCCACGGCGAAGCGAGGAAAAGCACCGGCCCGGCGACGTCCTCCGGCCGCGCCAGCCGCCGCAGCGGCGTCGCAGCGATCAGCGACTCGCGGAACTGCGCCCGCGTGCCGGCGCTGCCGGTGGTGGGATGCACGAGGCCGGGCGCCACGCAGTTCACGCGCACGCCCAGCGGCCCGAACTCACTGGCGAGGTTGCGGCTGAAGCCCACCAGCGCGGCCTTCGCCGTGGTGTAGTCATGGTAGGGAACCACCGGATGCTCCACGAGATTGCTCACGATGTTGACGATGCTGCCCTCGGCCCGGCGCCGGAAGTGCGGCAACACGGCCTGGCACATGTGGAAGGCAGCGCCCACCGAGCCATCGAACTGCGCCTGGTAGTCGGCCCAGGCGAGCTCGCCGAAGGCCTGGCGCTGCTCGGGATCGAAGGCGTAGGACCGGAAAGCGTTGTTGACGAGGACATCGATGCGGCCGGCCTCCTGCGCCACCTGTTCCACCAGCCGCGCCGCCTGCGCCGCATCGGTCACGTCCGCCTGGACGGCGAACGCATCGCCGCCGGCGGCCTTGCATTGCTGGACGACCTCCCCGGCGGCGGCCGCGTTGCCCAGGTAGTTGACGGCGACGGTCGCCTGCTGCGCCGCGAAGGCGCGTGCGATGGCCGCGCCGATGCCGCGGCTCGCCCCGGTGACCAGAACCACCTGGCCGGCGAAGTTCATCCCGGCTCTCCGCGCCGGCCCGGCAGCAGGTCCTGGCTGACCGACTTCGCCACGTCGAGCGGCTTGCCGATGAGGCCCAGCTTGCGATAGGTGTCGGCCGCCGCCTGCAGCGAGGCGACGTCCATCGTGCCGAGGCCGCTGCGACGCGTCAGGTCCGAGACGCTGGCGGCATTGCGCAGGCGGATGATCTCGAGGTTCAGCGCGGGGTCGGTGCCGTCGATGGCGCGCTTGACGGCCAGCTGCGCGGCCTCTTCCGGCCGCTGCATCATCCAGGCCGCAGCATCCCGATACCCGCGCAGGAAGCGCTGGAGCGCGGCGCGCTTTTGCACATAGGTCTCCTCGCGCACCACGAACAGGTCGCTGGACACCGGCAGGTATTTTCCGACCTCGATGACGTTGACTTCGGGCAGGCCGCGGCGCCGGCCGATCAGCAGGCCGGTGTCGGTGGCCGCGGTCGCGTCCACCTGGCCCTGCATCAGCGGCGCGAAATTCAGCAGGCCGGTGACCACCACCGTCACGTCGGTCTCGGCCAGGCCGGCGCTGTGCAGCAGGACCTGCAGCGCCTGCCGGGTGCCGCTGGCCAGGCTGTACACGCCGATCTTCTTGCCCTTGAGGTCCGCCGGCTTCGTGATGCCGCTGCCCTTGAGCGCCACCACGTTGAACACGTTCTGCGGGTAGATGTCGTAGATGGCACGCAGCTTCTCGCCCTTGTCGAGCGCGGCGAAGAAGGTGCCCGGGTCGGTGAAGGCCACGTCGGCCTGGCCGCCGAGGATGTTGCGGATGGCGTCCGCGCTGCCGGCGCCGGACACGTATTGCAGCTCGATGCCGTGCGCGCGGTAGAAGCCCTTGTCCTCCTCCACCAGCAGCGGCATGACCTCGGTGATGGGCTTGCTCCAGCCCGCCACCGTGATGCGTTCCAGGCGCGGCGCCGTCTGCGTCCAGCCGGCCAGCGGCGTGGCTGCAAGGGATGCCAGCAAGGTGCGGCGCGCGATCCTTTGGTTCATGGTGTCTGTCCTCACGAGGTTCGGTGAAAGGGGGCAAGCAGCCAGCGCTCGAGCAGGAGCGTGGCCTGGTACAGCGCGAGGCCGAGCGCCGAGATCAGCACCAGCACCGCGAACATCAGGGAGGTGTCCATCGTGCCTTGCGTGGCGATGATCAATGCGCCCAGGCCGCGGCTGGCGCCGATGAACTCGCCAACGACGGCGCCCACCAGGGCGAGCACGACCGCGACGCGCAGGCCGGCGAGGATGGCCGGCAGTCCCATCGGCAGCTTCAGGCGCCAGAGCGTCTGCGCGCGGCTGGCGCCGAGCATATGAAACAGTTCCAGCCGCTCCGGCGGCACCTGCCGCAGCGCAGTGAGCGTGTTCTCCAGCAGCGGGAAGAAGCAGATCAGCGCGGTGATGACGACGGTGGACGTCATGCCGAAGCCGAACCACAGGACGAACAGCGGCGCCAGGGCCAGCTTCGGGATCACCTGCGTGGTCACCACGTACGGCATCAACAGGCGGCGTGCCAGCGCGTTCTCGGCCAGCGCCACGCCGGCGGCAAAGCCGACCGTGCAGCCCGCCGCCAACCCGAGCAGCAGTTCGAGCGCCGTGGTGCGCAGGTGCGGCCAGAAATAGCCGCTGGCGAGTCCCTTCCACAAGGCCAGGGCGATCGCGGAGGGCGGCGGCAGCACCAGGGCCGGAACGCGCAGCGTGCGGCAGGCGACCTCCCAGGAGAGCAGCAGCGCGGCCAGCAACAGCAGCGACGCAAGCCGCACGGAGAAATCGGAGTGCTTCATGCCGGCGCCGCCTCGAGATGCAGTGCATCGCGCACTTGCGCGCAGTAGCGGCCGAACTCGGCGCCGTAGCGCACGCCGGCGTTGCGCGCCGGCAGCGCGATCGGGATCTGTTGCGCGATGCGACCGCCTTCGACCACGTCCACCTGGTCGGCGAGATACACCGCCTCGGCAATGTCGTGCGTCACGAACAGGACGGTGGTGCCGGCGTCCCGCCGCATGCGCAGCAGGTCGCGCTGCAGTTCCTCGCGCGTGATCGCGTCGAGCGCGGCGAAGGGCTCGTCCAGCAGCAGCAAGGATGGTTGCAGCACCAACGCCCGGGCGAGCGCGACCCGGCTTTGCTGGCCGCCCGAGAGCTGGCGCGGAAACTTGTGCGCGTGGTCGGCGAGCCCCAATTGCGCCAGCAGGCCGGCGGCGCGCTCCCGCTCCTGCGCGGTGGGCCGGCGGTGCAGCGCCACCGGCAGCAGCACGTTGTCGATCACGCTGCGCCACTCGAGCAGGTTGGGCGACTGGAAGACGAAGCCGATGTCGCGCCCCGGCGCCTGCGGATGGCGGCTGCGGAAATCGATGCGCCCCGCATCCGGCGCCAACAGGCCGGCGGCCAGCTTGAGCAGCGTGGTCTTGCCGCAGCCGCTGCGGCCCACCAGGCAATGGAAGGCGCCCTCTTCCACCTCGAGGTTGGCACCCTCCACGGTAGGCGGCCAACCCGGAAACGCAAATCGCACGTCGCGCAACGACAGGATGCTCAATGGACGACCCTCCGCGCTACGCGCTGCGGGATTCGCCTTGGGGCGGCCCGGCGGCTCATGGCTGCTCCTGTGCGTAAGGCGCCAGCGCATCGGCGGCCCGCTCGGCCGATGCCTCGATCTCCACCATGCGGACCAGGTCCAGCAGGTTGAAGCGGCCGTCGTGATGCCAGCCCGCTTCGGGCGAGGTCATGGCGCCGAGGGCGCAGATGCGGGTGACGCCGGCCTGCCCCAACGCGTCGGCCAGGCGATGGAGTTCCCGCGGTTCAGTTGCGAGGCCCACGGTCTGCAGGAAGCGCGCGTGCGGTGCGAGCAGCGGCACGACGTCGTCCAGCGCATCGACGGCGTTCACGCTGATGCCGCGGCCCCCGCCGGTGGGCCCCAGCGGCTGCGCGCGGTCGCTGTACACAACACTCCAGGCCGCATCCGCGGCGCCGAGCACTTCCATTCCATCGTCGCTGAAGGACTGCAATTCAGCCGACTGGCGCCAGCCGGCGATGGCCGCCGCCTCCTCCAGCGCCAGGGCGCGCCGCGGGAAGCGCCCCTGCAGGTTGCCGAGCTCGGCCGCAAGGTAGTGCGCGAAGTCGCGCGGCGACACCTTGCCGCCGCGCTGCACGTAGAAGTGGTGCGGCGAATAGCAGCCCTGCTGCTCGTAGCGCGCGATGTCGTGCGCGGCGAGGCGCGCGGTGGCGGGGGCGCGCTGCGTGTCGAGCGCGGCGCGGGCCACCAGGCCGACCCCCAGCTTGTGGCCGTAGCCGAGGAAGCGCGTGGTCACCGGCACTTGTGCCCGCAACTGCGCAATGGCGTCGTTCCCGCCGTAGGCCAGCACGGTGTCGGCCTCGGCGATCACGGCAGCGGCACTGGCCGCGTCACCGCCCTTCCACCAGGTGACGGCCAGGCATTCCGCCAGCGGCGGGTGCACTTCCGCGAGCAGCCGGGCGAACAAGGTGGCGAACACCGGCTCGGCGCTGGGCAGCTTGCCCACGTTGCCGGCCTTCACCAGCAGGCCGCATACCAGGCTCCACAAGGGCAATGCCGGCACGTTGCCGGCCCAGCTGTGCAGCAACAGGTCGGGCCCGAAGGCGCGCACGGCCCCGCCCTTCACGGCCGGCTGGAATTCGTCCAGCACCTTGGGGTTGGCGAAGTCCTCGGCCACGAAACGATGCAGTTGCGGCGCGCGGAAGCGCTGCAGGTAGCCGTCGAGGCCCAGCCGCACCATCTCGGCGTCGTAGCCGCTCACGCCGGGTAGCAGGCGCAGCGCTTCCAGCCGGTAGGGATCGGAGGGGTCGAGCAGCCGGTGGATCACAGCGTCGACGATGGCGATGATGTCGGACACGCGCAGGCTGCGCAGCTCACGCCGCCCCGCGGCGCGAACGCGTTGCGCCAGCGCGCGCAGCTGCTGCGGCTGCAGCGCGGGCACGCGCACCTCGATGCGCTGCGCGCCATCACCGAAGGCCAGCGTGTGCCACTGCACATCGCCGTCGGCCAGCCCGGGCAGGTGGCCCGCAGTCCAGGGCGTGGTCATGGACGCGCCGCCTGCAGGAACTCCTGCACTGCCAGGGAGCAGCCCTTGGCCTGCGCGCCTTCCGCGCGACCGAGCAGCAGGAACCCGCCATCGACCGCGATGCCGACGTCCTCGGTGAGGATGGTGGTGACGGAGTTGAAGTTGGCCAGGTCGCAATGGACCAGCACGCCGCGCTCGCCGCGCGGGACCTCGCGGCCGGAGAGCGGGTCGACGAGCCGGGAGCGGAGCCAGTGCGGGCCGGACTTGACGGAGGGGACGACGGCATTGCCCTCGTCATAGAGCTGCGTGCTCAGCTCCGTCATGCCGTACATGTTGATGCACAGCGCGCGCGGCACGCCGAAGGTGGCGGACAGGCCCGCGTAGAAGTCCTCCAGCGGCAGCTCGCGCGAATGGCCCTTGTAGCCGCCGGTGTCCAGGATGCGGCTGCCCGCGGGCAGGCGGAAGCTTTCGCCGGTCCGCGCGAATGCGTCCATCAGGTGGACGAAGCTGAAGCTCGCGCCGAGCAGCGCGCAGGGTTGCCGGGTGCGCTCGGCCTCGCGCAGCATGTGGCGCAGCGGTTCGACGTCCATGCCTTGCAGGCCGACGGCATACAGGCTGTCGGCGGTGCCGAACTCCCGCACGGCCAGCGCGAGGTAGTGGGCCAGCGAGGAGTTGGGCATCTCCTGCTCGCTGGGGAACAGGATGGCCATGCGCAGCCGCGGCACGCCCTGCATGAAGCGCGCGGCGAAGGTCCGCGTCATGGAGGCGTCCCAGACGGCGATGGTCGGGTGGTAGTGGCGGCCCTTCACGTCGCCGCGCGTGGTGCCGCTGGTCATGAACACGCGTTCGGCGCTGTCCGCCGGCGCGCAGCTCAGAGTCACCTCCTTGAAGGCGGTGATCGGCACGGCGGGGATGTCGCGCCAGGACTTCACCGTGCGGGGCGCGACCCCGCGCAGCTGGCAGAAACGGCGGAACGCCGGGTTGCCCGCGTGCTGCTCGGCGGAGAGGTGCAGCGCGAGGCGGTCGAACTCGACGTCGGTGCAGCCGTCCTGCGCCAGGAAGGCCAGCAAGGTCTCGACCAGGGTGTGGTTCATGTCAGCGGCCGCAACTGCATGGCGTGCGGCGCGAAGCCGTGGTTCAGCGGGCCGCTGCCGGCGCCGGTGCGCACCGGTGCGCCGGCCTGCAGCGCGCTGCGGACGAAGTCGCGCGACTGGCGCACCGCCTGCACGAGGTCCGCACCGAGCGCGAGGTGGCTGGCGATGGCGCTGGACAGGGTGCAGCCGGTGCCGTGGGTGTTGCCACTGGCGATGCGCGGAGCGCGCAACCAAACCGGCGCCGCATCGCGGGCCAGCAGGAGGTCGCTCACCGTGTCGCCGCTCAGGTGGCCGCCCTTCAGCAGCACGGCGGGGGCGCCCATGTCCAGCAGCTTGCGCGCGGCCCGCTCCATGTCGGCTTCGCTGCCCAGCTTGTCCTTGACCAGCAGCGCGGCCTCGTCGAGGTTGGGCGTGATGACGGTGGCCAGCGGGAACAGCTCGCGCACCAGCACGTCGACCGCCTCGTCGTCGATCAGCACGGCGCCGCTGGTGGCGATCATCACGGGGTCGAGCACGACGGTGCGCAGCTGGTGGCGCTGCAGCGCGGCTGCGACTTCACGCACGGTGGCGGCGGAATGCAGCATGCCGATCTTCACGGCGTCGACGCCGATGTCCTCCACCACCGCATCGATCTGGTCGCGGAGGATTTCGAGCGGCACGGCGTGGATCGAGCGCACGCCCAGCGTGTTCTGCGCCGTGAGCGCGGTGATGGCCGTCATGCCGAAGCAGCCGAGCGCGGCGAAGGTCTTGAGGTCGGCCTGGATGCCCGCGCCGCCGCCCGAGTCGGAGCCCGCGATGGACAGGACGCGGGGGTATTGGAAGAGGACGGGGGATGGCATCGAGGCGCTCCTTCGGTACAGGCAAGCAGGTGCTCCGAAGGCTTCGCCCCGGACCCGGTGAGGGTCAGGCTGTCAGCTCTCCTTCCGCCGGTCTGAACCGGTTCAAGTTCACGGGTCTGGTCTCAGCACGCGTCGCGTACACCCCGGAGCTGGGGGCATTGTGACATAGGGCGTCGGGGTGCGCTGCGCGCAACCCGGCATCTCCGCAGGGCGTCAGAACTTTGTGTAGCCGCCGTCGATGAGGAACTGCTCGCCGGTGGCGTAGCTCGACGCGTCGCTGGCGAGGTAGACCGCGATGCCGCCGAAGTCGTCGGCCTGGCCCCAGCGGCGCGCCGGGATGCGGGGGATGACGGCGTCGGCGAATTTCGGGTTCTGCACCGATCGCTCGGTCATGTCGGTGACGATCCAGCCCGGAAGGATGGAGTTGACGCGGATGCGGTGGCGCGCGAGTTCGACCGCCAGCGCACGCACAATCGACGTCACCGCGCCCTTCGAGGCGCCGTAGTGGCTGTTGCGCGCTGCACCTTCGACGGCCGCCGTGCTGGCCGTGGCCACCAGCGACCCGCCTTGCCCATGCTGGGCCATGTGGCGCGCTGCGGCGCGGAAGGTGAGGAACACGCCCTCGACGTTGATGCGCTGCACGCGGCGGAACTCCTCCAGCGTCATCTCGGTCAGCAGCGTCCCCTTGCTCGACACACCGGCATTGGCGAAGCAGCTGTCGACGCGGCCGAGCGCGGCGACCGAATCGGCGAACGCCCGCTCCACTTGTGCCTCGTCGCCGACGTCGCAAACGAAGGCGTGGACGCGCGAGGCGTCGCCGCACTCCTGCGCCAGCGCAGCCTGCGCCTGCCGCGTCTTGTCGGGATTGGAGCCCCAGATCGCCACCTTGGCGCCGCTGGCCAGGAGCGCGCGCGCCATGCCGTAGCCGATGCCGCCGTTGCCGCCGGTGATGACGGCGCCGCGGCCCGACAGGTCGAACGCAGCGTAGGCCATCTCAGGGCTGGTGGGACGCGACGACCTTCTGCACCTGCGGCTGCGCCTCCATGCGGCGCATGTGGTCGGCCACCTTGGGGAAACGCTTGACGTCCACGCCGTCGCCTTCCAGCCAGCGCGCGATGGTGTACAGGTACATGTCGCTCGTGCTGAAGCGCTCGCCCAGCACCCACGGGCCCTTGAACATCTGCTCCTCGATGAGCGTGAAGGATTCCGCCATGGTCTGCGGCACCTTCTTCTGCATGGCCTGCAGCGACGCGGTGTCGTCCGCCTCGACCCAGCGGTAGCCCCGGCCCTTGTGCGCGTGGTTCACGTGCACCGTCGAGGACATGTAGCTGTTGAACTCGTTCACCTTGGCAAGCAGGAACACGTCGTCCAGCGGGGCGAGGTTCGCCTGCGGGAAGGACTGCGCGATGAACTGCAGGATGGCGATGTTCTCGGTCAGCACGCCGCGGTCCGTCACCAGGGCGGGCACGCGCCCCTTCGGGTTGAGCCGCAGGAATTCGGGCGAGCGCTGCTGCTGCTGCTTGAAATCCAGGCGGGTCGCCTGGTAGGGCGCGCCGGAGTATTCCAGCGCCAGGTGGGATGCCAGGGCACAGGTGCCGGGCGCGTAGTACAGGTTGAGGGTGGTGGCCATGGGGCGCCATTCTGTCCGCGAACGCGCCCGCGGTCCACCCGGGATCACCCGCCGACGGACACCAGTTCGATCTCGAACAGCAGCGTGGCGTTCGGCGGGATGACGCCGCCCGCGCCGCTGGCGCCGTACGCCAGCTGCGGCGGGCAGGTGATGCGGACCTTGCCGCCCGGCTTCATCAGCTGCACGGCTTCGGTCCAGCAGGGGATGACGCGGTTGAGCGGAAAGCTGGTGGGCTGGCCGCGCTTGTAGGAGCTGTCGAACTCGCGGCCGTCCTGGAAGGTGCCGCGGTAATGCACCTTGACGGAGTCGGTGGCCTTGGGCGAGGCGCCGCTGCCGGCCTGCAGCGTCTCGACGACGATGCCGCTCGGCGTGGTCAGCTTCGCGGTCTGCGCGGCGGCGGCCAGGCTGGAGAGGGCGAGCACGGTGCAGGCGAGGAGGGAAATGCGCATGGTTGCTTTCGGTCGGGTGATACGCACGTGATTATGGGTGGGGTTCCTACGTAACGGAGCGTTGCAGCGGAAGACGATGGAATGCACCTCATCCAATGGAGACCTTCGATGTCGGACAACAAATCGCAAACCGGCGGCCAGGACCGCGAGCGCATCAACATCCACCAGGACTACGAGTTGCGTGACTGGGCCAAGTCCCTGAACACGACGCCCGAGCGCATCAAGGAAGCCGTGCAGGCCGTGGGCGACCGCGCGGAAAAGGTCCGCGAGTACCTCGGCCAGGACAAGCCGAACCGCTGACGCGCAGGAAATGCCGGGGCCAGCGTCAACGCGGGCCCGGTGTCAAGCCTTTTCCCCGCTCGAAGCTGACAGAGATATCCACCGCCGCTGTGGACAAGCGCCCGTGTTTCGAGCCCTGCGTGCCTGCGCGATCAAGGCTGGATGCGGACCTGACTGCGCTGCTCAATGCTTAGGCAATGGTCCGCGCCGTGCAAAAAAGAGTTCGCCCGGGCGACCGTCGGTCGCACTCACGTGCCCGTGGCCGGCGGACTGCACTGCCGTATCGCGTCCAGCAGCAAGTGCGGCTTGAGCGGCTTGCTCAGGTGCAGGTCGAAGCCCGCCGCGAGCGTCTTGCGCTGGTCCTCGGGCCGCGCGAAGGCGGTGAGGGCGATGACGGGCAGGTGCGGCGCGCCGCGGGCCTGCTGCATCTGCCGCACGTGGCGCACCAGTTCGTAGCCGTCGCGGCCCGGCAGCCCGATGTCGCTGACCAGCACGTCGGGCCAGGCCTGCTCCATCTGCCGCACCGCGGAGTCGTAGTCACCCGCCAGCCGCACGTTGGCGCCCCGGTCGGCCAGCACCAGCGACATCATTTCGGTGGCCTCGCGGTCGTCCTCCACCACCAGCACGTCGAGGCCCTGCAGCAGCACGCCGGACGCGTCCGTCTCCAGCTCGCCTTCGCTGTCGGGCGCGTCCTGCACCGGCACATCGCCTGTGGCGTCGACCGGCAACATCACGTGCATGGCGCTCCCTGTCCCTGGGCCGGCGCTCTGGGCCCGCACTTCGCCACCGTGCAGGTCCACCAGGTGCTTGACGATCGACAGGCCCAACCCGAGCCCGCCGTGGCGCCGGTTGCCCGGCGCGTCGCTCTGCGTGAAACGGTCGAACAGGTGCGGCAGGAACTCGACATCGATGCCTTCGCCGTAGTCCCGCACCTCCAGCAGCAGGCGGCCGCCCTCGCGCCGCAACGTCACCAGCACGTGGCCGCCTTGCGGCGAGAACTTGATGGCATTCGTCATCAGGTTCCAGAAGATCTGCTGGAAGCGCGCCGGGTCCAGCCACGCCGGCTGGTGCGCGCCTTCCACGTCGGTGTCGATGCGCAGGCCGCGTTCGGCGACGCTCGCGCCCAGCGAGTCGATCGCGCTGGTCACCAGCTCGGCCGGATCGGCCCACTCACGCTCCAGCCGCAGCTTGCCGGAGTTGATGCGGGACACGTCGAGGATGTCCGAGATGATGCGCGCCTGCGTCTTGACGTTGCGCTCGATCGCCGCCAGGCCCTTCTCGCCCTCGGGCGTGGTGCCGCGGCGCTTGAGGATGTGGACCCAGCCGACGATGGCATTGAGCGGCGTGCGCAGTTCGTGCGACAGCACCGCGATGAAGTCGTCCTTGGTGCGGCTGTGCCGCTCGGCGTCCTGGCGTGCCGCCTGCTCGCGCTCCAGCACGTCGCGCCGGCGCTGCTCGAGCTCGAAGCGCTCCGAGGCATCGATGGCGATGGCGATGCGCACTCCGGGCTCCACGTGCGACGAGATGCTCCACTCGAAATGCAGCGGGCGCCCGCTGGCGGTGAGCAGCGGGAACTCGCCGTGCCAGGGCGCGCGCTCCACCGCCGGCGAGTTCAGCTGCGACTCCACCAGCCGCCGCCATTCCGGCGGCACCAGGCTGAGGATGGGCTGCCCGATCAGGCCTTCGCGCTGGCGCCCGAGCAGCCGCAGCATGGCGGGGTTGGCGTCGGCGAACCGTGCCTGCTCGTCGAGCAGCACGATGCCGCTTTGCGCCTGGTCGTAGATGGCGCGGAAGCGCTGTTCGCTGCGGCGCAGCTCGTCCTCCGCCATTCGCGCGCGGATCAGCGCCTGCAGGGTGGCGACCAGCACCGCCGGCTCCACCGGGTGCACCAGGTAGCCGTCGGCGCCCGCATTCAGGCCGGTGACGCGGTCCTCGTCGCGGATGTAGGCAGCCGAGAGGTGCACCACCGGCAGCAGCGCGGTGGCAGGACGGGCGCGGATCATGCGGCAGACTTCGAAGCCGTCGATGTCCGGCAGGTGCACGTCGAGCACCACCGCCGAAATGCCCTGGGCCGACAGGTCGAACGCCTCCCCTCCGGTGCCGGCTTCCGCGGTGCGGAAACCGGCAGCCCGGATCACGCGCGCCGTCGAATAGCGCGTGGACGGGTTGTCGTCCACCACCAGCACCGTGTGGACCGAGCGGTCGATGGTGGCGTTGATGACCTCGGATTCGATCATTCCGGCTTCGCGCCCTCCAGTTGGGTGGGGATGGTGACGGAGAAGGTGGAGCCCTTGCCCGGCTCGCTCTCCAGCCGGACGCTGCCGCCGAGGAGCCCGGCGAGATGCTTGCTCAGCGACAGGCCCAGGCCGGTGCCGCGCAGGCGCTTCTGCAATTGCGAATGCACCTGGGAGAAGTCCTGGAAGATGGTGTGGTGGAATTCCGCCGGGATGCCGATGCCGCTGTCCGTCACCGAGAAGGTGACGCGGTCCGGCCCCTCGAGGCGCGCGGAAACGCGCACTTCCCCCTTGGGCGTGAACTTCAGCGCATTGGAGATGAAGTTGCGCAGGATGTGCGAGAGCTTGCCGTCGTCGGTGTAGAGCTTCGGGATGTCCTGCGGCTCCTCGAACACCAGGCTGACGGCGGGATTGGTGAGGACCGGCTTGAACATGCCGCGCAGCGCGGAGAACAGGTCGACCATCTCGAACCAGGCCGGCGAGATCTCCACGCGGCCGGCCTCCACCTTGGCCAGGTCCAGCAGGTCGTCCACCATTTCGGCGAATTCGGCGGCGTTCTGCTGGATGAAGGTGACCTGCTTGACCTGCTCCTCGGTCAGCGGCCCGTCGACCCGGTCGAGCAGCAGCCGCGTGATAGGCCAGGAAGCGGCTCTTGAGCTCGGTGGCTTCGCGCAACTGGTCGGCCTGGGCGTCGAGCTCCGCGTAGAGGGCGACCACGCCGCGGTTCGTTTCCTCGAGCTCGCTGCGCAGCATCTGCGCCTCCCCCTTCGCTTGCGCCAGCGCGGCGGCAAGGTCTTCGGGGGCAGGGGCGGATTCGCCGGCCATGGTCAGTGGGCGCGCCGCACGACCGCCACCGTGGCGTCGTCGCGGCCCCTGCAATGATCGCGCACCAGCACCGCCGCCGCCAGCGTGGGGTCGCGGCCGAGCACCGGCGCCAGGATTTCCGGCCGCCAGCGGGTCTCGATGCCGTCGCTGCACACCACCAGCAAGGCATGCGGGGGCCAGTCGTTGCGGACTTCCTCCGGCGTGCGGATGGTGACCCCCGCCGTGCCGTTCTGCGTGAGGATCGTGCGGTCGCTCGTGCCCGAGACCAGCCGGCCGACGACGTTGCCGGCGCCGGCGCTGCGCACGCTGCCGGTGGCGGCATCGGCGTGCACCAGCATGACCGCGGCACCGCGGGTGGACCGCAGCCGCGCATGCGTGCGCCCGAGCAGCTCGCGCGGGCCGGCCAGCGGGTCTTCGGCGAAGATGTCGAGCGCGGCCTGCGACGCCTCCGCGGCGTCGGGCCCGTGGCCGAGGCCGTCGGCGACCATGATGGCGACCTCCCGGCCCTCCAGCACGACGCTCCAGCCGTCGCCGCAGACCTGCTCTCCCGGGGCGGCCAGCGAGATCGCACCGACCTGCGCATGCGCCATGGGCGACTGCGGTGCGCCCGCGGCGCGGATGCGGGCGACCACCACCGTGCCGCCGGGCACGCTGGAATGCAGGTCGAAATGCTCGGCCAGGCGGCGCACCGCGCCCAGGCCGGTGCCGGGGGTGCCGCCGGTGGAAAAGCCGTCACCCATGCAGCGATCGATGTCCGGGATGCCCGGGCCTTCGTCGATGGCGATCACCTCCACCTCGGACCGCGCCGGCCGCGCCGACAGCAGC
The DNA here is from genome assembly GCA_021323335.1 of Ramlibacter sp. Taxonomy (GTDB): domain Bacteria; phylum Pseudomonadota; class Gammaproteobacteria; order Burkholderiales; family Burkholderiaceae_C; genus Ramlibacter. Next base: position 15,741 of record JAJTCN010000078.1, on the reverse strand, counting down.
AGCCGTCCGTTGCGCGCGTGGCGCAGCAGGTTGGTGGCGAGCTCGGTGACGACCAGCGCCAGCCGGCCGGCCTCCACGTCGTCCAGGCCACAGTCGTACGCCAGCGTCGCGGCATGGCGCCGGACCTCTCCCACCCGGCTGGCGTCGCCGATGGGGAAGGCGGTGTGCAGGTTGCCGCGGATCATTTCCACCGGGTGATGCTCACGCGTGTGCCGGCGCCCGGCGTGGAATGCAGGTCGAATTCGTGCACCAGCCGCTTGCTGCCCGGCAGGCCCAGGCCCATGCCCGATTTCGAGGTCCAGCCGTCGGTGAGGGCCAGCTTGAGGTCGGGGATGCCCGGCCCCTCGTCCTCGAAGTGCAGCCGCAGCCCGCGCCGCAAGCCGTCGTCGAGCAGCTCCCAGCGCATGGCGCCGCCGAGGCCGTGGATCAGGGTGTTGCGGGACAGCTCGCTGGCCGCGGTGATCATCTTGGTCTGGTCGACCAGCGAGAACTTCAGGTGCTGGCACAACACGCGCACCTTCTGGCGGCTGGCGACGATGTCCTCTTCGCTCTTCAGCGGGATGGATCCGGTCGCCGCGAGCGATTCGTCAGCGGCCAAGGACGGTCTCCTTGCGGCCAAGCGCCAGGAGCTCCATTCCCTGTTCGACGTTGAGCGCCGTGCGCACGCCCTCGAGCGAGAGCCCCAGCTCGACCAGGGTGATCGCCACCGCCGGCTGCATGCCGACGACGACGGTCGTGGCGTCGAGGATCCGCGAGATGCCGGAGATGCTGGCCAGCATGCGGCCGACGAAGGAGTCGACGATTTCGAGGGCCGAGATGTCGATCAGCACGCCCTTGGCGCCGGTGGTCGATATCTTGTTGGCCAAGTCGTCCTGCAGCGACAGGGCCATCTGGTCCTGCATGTCCACCTGGATGGTGACCAGCAGCGTCTGGCCCATCTGCAGGATCGGGATGCGGTACATCGGGCCGGCCTACTTCGTGCGCGTCACGACGTAGCCGCGCTGCGCCATCGCCAGCTCCAGCGCGTCGGCCAGGCTGGCCTTCGACGCGATGCCGTGCAGGTCGATGCCCAGGTGCACGATGGTCTGCGCGATCTGCGGGCGGATGCCGCTGATGATGCACTCGGCGCCCATCAACCGGATCGCGCTGACCGTCTTCAGCAGGTGCTGCGCGACCAGCGTGTCCACCGTGGGCACGCCGGTGATGTCGATGATCGCCAGGGTCGAACCCGTCTCGACGATGCGTTGCAGCAGCGTTTCCATCACCACCTGCGTGCGCGCCGAGTCGAGCGTCCCGATCATCGGCACGGCCAGCACCCCGTCGAACAGCTTGATGACCGGCGTGGAGAGCTCCAGCAGGTCCTGCTGCTGGCGCTTGATGATTTCCTCGCGCGTCTGCTGGTAGGTGCTCACCGTCCACTGCGCCATGCGATCGACCATGGTGGTGACTGCCCAAACGGCTGCCATCTGGTTCTCTGCCTGGCCGGCCAGGTCCCGCTGGATCGCCGAGAACAGCGGGCGCTTGAAGGCCAGCACGAACACGCTGGTGTCGCCGGCGCTCTGGCCCTGTGCTGCGCGCGACCGGGACAGGCCCTCCAGCGTCTGGCGCAGCGCGTTCCACGCGGGCGCCTGGAAGTTGTCGGGGTCCGCGCCGGCCTGCAAGGCCGGCCTCACTGCGTGGAGGATTTCTTCGGCCTCGCCCCGCATCGCGCGGCGGGTGGCGTCGGTGAGCCGGGTGGAGGCGGCGCCCGCCTCCTGCAGCCACTCGGCGAGGATCTGGTCTTCGTACCGGCCCAGCAGCTGGAGCACGGCCTCGGTTTCTTTGGTCATGGTTTTGTGAGGGCCGGTCAAGGGAAGGAGATTATGGGCGGTGCAGTCGAGCAGCCCCGTAGGATGAGTCCGACAAAACCCCTCTTCCTGATGGGCTAGTCCAGCAAGCCGGGCAAATCAGCCATCGACGTGAACACCCGCACCGCCCCCGCAGCCCGCAGCGCCGCGGGCGCGTCGTGGCCGGCCTCCGGCGGGCTGTAGCCGAACACGGTGGCGCCGGCGGCCACGCCCGCCGTCGCGCCGGTGACCGTGTCCTCGACGACCGCGCAGCGCTCCGGGCGCACGCCCAGCGGCTCCATCGCGGCCAGGTACACGTCGGGGAAGGGCTTGGAGCGCGGCATCTCGTGGCCGCTGAAGACGCGGCCTTCGAAATAATCCATCAGCCCGCACTTGCGCAACTGCAGTTCCACCTTGAAGCGATCGGCGCCGGAACAGCAGGCGATGCGCCCCTGGAAGCGCTCGCTCAATGCGGCCACGGCCTCGACGGCGCCAGGGATGGCCTGCACGCGGGCGACGAGCCCCTCGTTGCGGCGCTCGCGGAAGCGGACGAACCATTCCTCGGTGAGCGCATGGCCGGTGCGGCGCTCGATCAGTTCCCGCTCGTCCTTGACGGCCTTGCCGACGAAGATGCGCATGCATTCCTCGCGCGACAAGGTCCAGCCCAGCTCCTGCAGCATGTCGCGCAGCACGCCATTGGTGATGCCCTCGCTGTCCACCAGCACGCCGTCGCAGTCGAACAGCACCGCGTCGAAACGCTCCATCACTTCAGGTCTCCATCGAGGTAATACCAGCGCCCATCCTCGCACACGAAGCGGCTGCGTTCGTGCAGGCGCTGGGCGCGACCGGCGATGCGCGAGCGGGCGACGAACTCGACCTCCGCGTGGGCTGAGTCCAGCGGGCGGTGGTCGCGCACCTCCAGCCCCAGCCATTTCAGCCCCGGCTCGAAGGCCAGCGACGGCGGCCGGTGCGAGGGGTGCCAGGTGGCGAGCAGGTAGTCGGCGTCCTCCAGCACGAAGGCGCAGTAGCGCGAACGCATCAGCGCTTCGGCGTCGGGCGCGGGTGTCCCCTCGAAGTCGGCGAGGAAGCGGCCGCAGCAGCGCGCGAAGGGCTGCGGACGCTGGCGCGCGTCGCGCCGGCCGCACGGACAGGGCCCCCCGGCCGTGACCTGCGCCGCGTCTACCCGTCCCGCCGCGCTCACGCCAGGGCCCGCTGGATCAGGATCTTTTGCACGTCGGACGTGCCTTCGTAGATCTGGCAGACGCGCACGTCGCGCCAGATGCGCTCGACCGGGAAGTCGCTGACGTAGCCGTAGCCGCCCAGCGTCTGGATCGCCGCGCTGCAGACCTGCTCGGCCATCTCGCTGGCGAACAGCTTGGCCATCGCCGCCTCCTTCAGGCAGGGACGACCCGCGTCCCGCAGTGCGGCCGCATGCCAGATCAACTGCCGCGCCGCCTCGATCTGCGTCGCGCAGTCGGCCAGGCGGAAGCCGACCGCCTGGTGGTTGAAGATCGCGGTGCCGAAGCTCTGGCGCTCCTTGGAATACTGCAGCGCCGCCTCGAAGGCGCTGCGCGCCATGCCGACGCTCTGCGCCGCGATGCCGATGCGACCGCCTTCGAGCGCCGACAACGCGATGCGGTAGCCCTCGCCTTCTTCGCCGACCAGGTTCTCCACCGGGATGCGGCAGTCCTCGAAATTGATCTGCGCGGTGTCGCTCGAATGCTGGCCGACCTTGTCCTCGAGCCGCGCGACCACGTAGCCGGGCGTGTCGGTGGGCACCAGGAAGGCGCTCATGCCGCGCTTGCCCGCGCCCTTGTCGGTCACCGCGATCACCACCGCCAGGTGGCCGTTCTTGCCGCTGGTGATGAACTGCTTGACGCCGTTGAGCACGTAATGGTCACCCTGCTTCACCGCCGTCGTCTTCAGCGCCGAGGCATCGCTGCCCACGTGCGGCTCGGTCAGGCAGAACACGCCCAGCAACTCGCCCTGCGCCAGCCGGGTGAGCCACTGCTTCTTCTGCGCCGGGTTGCCGTAGCGCATGAGGATCGCGTTCACGGGGCAGTTGGTGACGCTGATGGCGGTGCTGGTGCCGCCGTCGCCCGCGGCTATCTCTTCCAGCACGATGGCCAGTGTCAGGTAGTCGAGCCCCGCCCCGCCATGTTCCTCCGGCACGCAGATGCCGTAGGCGCCGAGCGCTGCCAGCCCCTGGTGCGCTTCCCTGGGAAACACGTGCTCGCGGTCCCAGCGCGCGGCGTGGGGCCACAGTTGCTCGCGGGCGAAGGCGCGCACCGCGTCGCGGATCATTTCCTGGTCGGGGTTCAGCAGCATGGTCTACCAGCCGTCGAAGGGACGGCCATCGTGGTCGAGGAAAGCCCCGCGGTGCGCCTGCGTGAGCCCGGCGATGGCCTTGCGCATGGTGGCCACGCTGTCCTGCACGGTCAGCGGGGCGCTGGCGCCGCCCATGTCGGTCTGCACCCAGCCGGGGCTCATGGCCACCATCAGGGCCTGCGGATAGTCGCCCTGTGCTGCGGCCACGGTCATGTTCAGTGCCGCCTTGCTGGCGCGGTACACCCAGCCGTAGCTGGAGCCGGCGCCGGCGATGTGGCCCATCTGGCTGCTGATGAACACGAACCTGCCCGCCGCCGCGGCGACCAGCGGGGCCACCTGCGGGATCGCCTGCATCGCACCCCACACGTTGGTGCGCATCACGCGGTCGAATTCGTCCCGCGCCGGCGGCTGCGTGGCGCCACCGTGCGACATCACGCCGGCGACGTACAGCGCGACGTCGATCTTCTCGTCGTCGAGCTGCCACCCCAGGCCGCTGATGCTGGCGGCCTCCGTCACGTCCAGGCGCAGCGACTGCGCGCCGATCGACTGCAGCGCCGCCAGCCCGGCGTCGTCCCGCGCCGTGGCGATCACCCGGTCACCGGCGGCGCGGTACTGGCGCACGAACTCGTGGCCGATGCCGCGCGAGGCGCCGATGACGAGGACGGTCGTCAGACCAGCTCCAGCGCCACCGCCGTGCCTTCGCCGCCGCCGATGCACAGCGTGGCGATGCCGCGCTTGCCCCCGCGCGCCTTCAGCGCGTGCAGCAGCGTGACCATGATGCGGGCGCCGGAAGCGCCGATCGGGTGGCCCAGCGCGCAGGCGCCGCCGTTGACGTTGACGATGTCGTGCGAAACCTTCAGTTCCTCCATCAGCGCCATCGGCACCACCGCAAAGGCTTCGTTCACTTCCCACAGGTCGACGTCCGCCACCTTCCAGCCGGTCTTCGCCAGCAGCTTCTGCGTGGCGCCGACCGGCGCGGTGGTGAACCACTCCGGCTCCTGCGCGTGCGTGGCATGGCCGACGATGCGGGCCAGCGGCTTGACGCCCAGGCGCTTGGCCGTGCTCTCGGTCATCATCACCAGCGCCGCGGCGCCGTCGTTGATGGAGGAGCTGGAAGCGGCGGTGATGGTGCCGTCCTTCTTGAAGGCGGGCTTGAGCTGCGGGATCTTGTCGAGCTTGACCTTGCCCGGGCCTTCGTCGATGGAGATGACGCGCTCGCCGGCACGGTCCTTCACGGTGACGGGCACGATCTCGGTGGCGAAGGCGCCGGTCTCGGTGGCCTTCTTGGCGCGCTGGACCGATGCGGTGGCGAAGGCGTCCTGCGCCTCGCGCGAGAACTTGTACTTGGCGGCGCACTCCTCTCCGAAGGTTCCCATCGAACGGCCGGCCTGGTACGCGTCTTCCAGGCCGTCGAGCATCATGTGGTCGTACACCTTGTCGTGGCCCATGCGGTAGCCGCCGCGGCCCTTGAGCAGCAGGTAGGGCGCGTTGGTCATGCTCTCCATGCCGCCGGCCACCATGATCTCGTGCGTGCCCGCCAGCAGCATGTCGTGCGCGAACATGGCGGCCTTCATGCCGGAGCCGCACATCTTGGACAGCGTGACCGCGCCGGAGCTCTTGGGCAGCCCGCCCTTGAAGGCAGCCTGGCGCGCCGGGGCCTGCCCCTGGCCGGCCATCAGGCAGTTGCCGAACAGCACTTCGCCGACCGCGTCGGACGGGATGCCGGCGCGCTCGACCGCGGCCTTGATGGCGGCGCCGCCGAGGTCGTGCGCGGCCAGCGCGGAAAAGTCGCCCTGGAAGCCGCCCATAGGGGTGCGCGCGGCGCCGACGATGACGATGGATTCAGCCATGATGTTTCACTCCTTCAACTGGTGACGATGATGGGCCCGCGCTCCTCTGCGGCGACGCGGCGAATGTACTCCTGGAACTCGCGGTCCTCACCGCTGAGCAGCAGCGGCAGGGCGTTGTGGAAATCCTCGCGGCGGCACCACTCGCGCATGTAGTCGTCCCAGCTGTTCCAGCGGCGCCGCTCGGTCTCGGTCATGTCGACCTTGTAGGCGACGAGGAAGGCGCGCTCGAACAGCGAGATCAGCATGTCGAAGATGACCAGCATTCGCTCGCGCTGCTCCGAGGTCGGATCGGGCAGCGGCTCCTGGGTTCGCAGGTGCAGGTCGGGATGGGCCAGCACCACCTTGAGGAAATCGTTGTAGGCATCGGAGAGCAGCTGGTAGCCCTCCTCCTCCTCGTTGTCGCGCTCCTTGCGCTGCTCCCAGGCGAAGAACAGCACGGCGACGGGCAGGCCGAGCGCCGTCACCACGTAGCTTGCGATCTCCCAGAACTCGCGCCATTGGATGCTCATGCGGCCACCTCGTCGCGCTGCGCGTGCTGTCGCCGCGCGAAGCGCTTGTCGCGCTCGTAGGGAAACACGTCGTGCACGTGGCCGGCGAGGATGCGGTCCTTGTGGCCCTGCCAGAACGCCGGATCCAGCAGGTCGGCATGGTGCTTCATGAACACCTCGCGCACGGCCGGATTCCCGGTAGTCGTAGAACACGACCTTGCCGTTGCGGGTGACGCCGAAGTTCTTCCACAGCATGTCGCCGGGGAAGATGTTGGCGGCCACCAGGTCCTTGATGGCGTTGCCGTACTCGAGCACGGCGCGCTCCACCTGTCCCTGCTCGCCCGCTTCGAAGGCCTCCTGCAGGTAGATGTTCAGCGGGATCATGCGGCGCTCGATGTAGAGGTGCTTGATGATCACCTCCTCGTGGCCGTCGCCGTCGCGGTCGCTGATTTCCAGCTGGCTGGCGGCGAACGCGCGGATCTCGGCGATCAGTTCGTCCTCGAAGCGCTCGCGCGCGAATGCCACCTCGCTGTATTCCAGGGTGTCGGCCATGCGGCCCACGCGGTCGTGCTGCTTGACCAGCAGGTACTTGCCCTGGACCTGCTCGCGCGTGGTGTCCTTCTGCGGCGGGTAGTGGTCCTTGATCACCTTGAAGACATAGGGGAACGACGGCAGGTCGAACACCAGCATCACCATGCCCTTGATGCCGGGCGCGATGCGGAACCTGTCGCTGGAGTGCTTCAGGTGGTAGAGGAAATCGCGATAGAACAGCGTCTTGCCCTGCTTGGCCAGGCCCAGCGCGCTGTACAGCTCGCCGCGCGGCTTGCGCGGCATCAGCGAACGCAGGAACTGCACGTAGGCCGCGGGGATCTCCATGTCGACCATGAAGTAGGCGCGGGCGAAGGAGAACAGCATCTGCAGTTCGTCCTCGCCGAACAGGCAGGCGTCGATGAACAGCCGGCCCTGCTTGTCGTGCAGGATGGGCAGCGCGAACGGCAGCTCCGCGAAGCCATTGATGATCTTGCCGACCACGTACGCGCCCTTGTTGCGGAAGAACACGGACGACAGCACCTGGACCTGGAAGTTGGCGCGCAGCTTCACCTGCGACAGCCGCGCGCCGATGGCCTCGCAGACCAGGCCGGCGTCGCGCTGCAGGTCCTCGAACGGGCATTGCAGGCGGAAGTTGTCGACGATGCGCACGATGTCGGCGTGCAGGGTCTCGCGCGTCGGGTAATAGGAGCAGGATCTTGGTGGTGACCGAATTGAAGAAGGTCTCCGCCAGCTCCGGCTGGTGGTGGTCGATCAGCAGGCCGATGTAGTGCAGCTTGACCTGGTGCCACACGTCCATCGGCTGCTCGCCGGCCTGGAACTCCTGCTCCAGCCGGCTCACTGCTTCCTTCACCCGCAGGTCGTAGAACTCGATGCGTTCGCGCTGGGCCCGCTGCTGGCCGTGCCAGTCCGCCGCCTCGAAGCGCTGCTTGGCGCGCGCGGACTCGGTGCGGAACAGGCGGTAGTGCCGGTTGAACCCGTCCAGCATCGCCTGGGCGATGTCATAGGCGTGGGGCGAGTCCAGGCGCTGGGGGAACATGGCTCACGCGTGTTTCGCCATCACCGCCTCGACCGCGGCCCGGTAGACCGGCTCGATGTTGCCGGTGCTGTCGACGGTCATGCGCAGGTCCTGCAGCAGTCCGTCGTGCACGCCGAACGCCCAGCCGTGGATGCTGACCTTCTGGTTCTGCGCCCAGGCGTCGACCATCACCGTGCTGACGCAAAGGTTCACCACCTGCTCGATCACGTTCAGGTCCACCAGCGCATCGCCCCGCTTTTCGGGCGCGATGTTCTCCAGGATGCCGCGGTGCCGGTCCCGCACGTCCTGGATGTGGCGGATCCAGTTGTCGGCCAGGCCGATGCGCGTGCCGTGCAGGGCCGCCATCACGCCGCCGCAACCGTAATGGCCGACGATCATGATGTGCTGGACCTTCAGCATCTCCACCGCGAACTGCACCGTCGACAGGGCGTTCAGGTCGGAGTGGACGATGACGTTGGCGACGTTGCGATGGACGAACACCTCGCCCGGCTCCAGCCCCGTGATCTGGTTGGCGGGTACGCGGCTGTCCGAGCAGCCGATCCACATGAACTTGGGCTTCTGCTGCTGCGTGAGGCTGGTGAAGAAGCCCGGACGCGTTCGTTCCATCTCCGCGGCCCAGGCGCGGTTGTGGGTGAAGAGGTCATGGATGGAGGTCGGCATGGCGTTATTCTGAACAGTCGGTTTCACATCGTTTCGGCGAACAGCTCGCGGCCGATGAGCATGCGGCGGATCTCGCTGGTGCCGGCGCCGATCTCGTACAGCTTGGCGTCGCGCCACAGGCGGCCTAACGGATATTCGTTGATGTAGCCGTTGCCGCCGAAGACCTGGATGCCTTCGCCGGCCATCCACGTCGCCTTCTCGGCGCAGTACAGGATGACGGATGCGCAGTCCTTGCGCACCTGCCGCACGTGCTCGCTCCCGAGCTCGTCGAGGTTCTTGCCGACCGTGTAGCAGTAGGCGCGCGCGGCCTGCAGGATGGTGTACATGTCGGCCACCTTGCCCTGGATCAGCTGGAACTCGCCGATGCTCTGGCCGAACTGCTTGCGGTCGTGGATGTACGGGATGACGTTGTCCATCACCGCCTGCATGATGCCGATGGGGCCGGCCGCCAGCACGGCGCGCTCGTAGTCCAGGCCGCTCATGAGCACCTTGGCGCCGCCGTTCAGGCTGCCGAGGACGTTTTCCGCCGGCACCTCGACATCCTGGAACACCAGCTCGCCGGTGTGGCTGCCGCGCATGCCCAGTTTGTCGAGCTTCTGTGCGATGGAAAAGCCCTTCATGCCCTTCTCGATCAGGAAGGCGGTGACGCCGCGGGCGCCCAGCTCGGGCTCGGTCTTGGCGTAGACCACCAGCGTGTCGGCGTCGGGGCCGTTGGTGATCCAGAACTTGCTGCCGTTCAGCACGTAGTAGCCGCCCTTGTCCTGGGCCTTCAGCTTCATGGAGATGACGTCGCTGCCGGCGCCGGACTCGCTCATCGCCAGCGCACCCACGTGTTCGCCGGAGATCAATTTGGGAAGGTACTTCTTCTTCTGCGCTTCACTGCCGTTGCGCTTGATCTGGTTGACGCACAGGTTGCTGTGGGCGCCGTAGGACAGCCCCACCGAAGCGGACGCACGCGAGATTTCCTCCATGGCCAGCATGTGCGCGAGGTAGCCCATGCCGGCGCCGCCATATTCCTCCGGCACCGTGATGCCCAGCACGCCGAGCTCGCCCATCTTGCGCCAGAGGTCCATGGGGAACTGGTCGCTGCGGTCGATCTCCGCCGCGCGGGGCGCGATCTCGGACTGCGCGAACGCGCGCACGGTGTCGCGCAGCGCCTCCAGGTCTTCGCCGAGGCCGAAGTTCAGGCCGGGTAGCTGCATGGTGTCTCCTTGTTCAGTGCTTGATGCCGTCGCGGCCGGTGATGGCCATCATGGTGGCGTTCATCGTGGCCACCAGCTTCTCGCGTCCGTCGTCCAGCGCGATGGCCCGGCCCTCGACCACCGTGATGGTGCGCCCGGGCTTCAGGACCGTGCCTTCCATGCGGAAGCGCTGCCCCTTGGCCGGCGCCAGCAGGTTGATCTTGAACTCGATGGTCAGGATGCCGGCGTCGGCGGGCATCAGGCTGGAGGCCGCGTAGCCGCAGGCGGAGTCGAGCGCCGTGGCGACGATGCCGGCATGCAGGAAGCCGTGCTGCTGGGTCAGGCCCTGCTGCCAGGCCAGCTCGATCACGACCCGGCCGGGGGCCACCTCGCCCAGCGTGGCGCCGATGGTGTGCATGGCGCCCTGCTTGCCGAAACTGGCGCGCACGCGCTCGGCGAAGGCGGGGTCCTGCGGTTCGAAGCGCGCTGCATCCATGGCCATCCTTGATTGACGTTTACGTCAACGTCAATTATGCCCTGACCTTTTCCTTGTCGACGCGCGCCAGCAGGGCCCGCGCCTCCTTCTCGTGGGTGCGCACTTCGTCCAGGTTGGCCTGCAGTTCCGCCATCTGCTCTTCCAGCTGCTGCCGGTGCTGCGCCAGGATCGTCAGGAACTTGCGCAGCTGCGGACCGGTGTCGCGCGGGCTGTCGTACATGTCGATGATGTCCTTCGCCTCGGTCAGGGAGAGGCCCAGGCGCTTGGCCCGCAACGTCAGCTTCAGGCGCGTGCGGTCGCGCGGGCTGTAGGTGCGGTTGCGTCCCCCGGGTCCCGTGCGTTCCGGCCGCAGCAGGCCCATGTCTTCGTAGAAGCGGATGGCGCGGGTCGTGAGGTCGAATTCGCGGGCCAGGTCGCTGATGGTGTAGGTGATCTGGGAGTGCGGGGCAGCCATGGGTGACGCAAGGGTGGAAGCGCGGGCCGGCGGCCCTGCCTACAATGGGCGATTACATCTGACGTTTACGTCAACGTCAACTCGTCGCCCCCATGAACCTCCTGGAACAAGAACTGCAGTACCCGCTGGGCGATACCCTCCCGGCGCCGGGGACCACGCTCGAACTGGCGCCCGGCGTCCGCTGGATCCGCATGGCGCTGCCCTTCGCGCTGGACCACATCAACCTCTGGCTGCTGCGCGACCGCCTGGATGGGCGCGACGGCTGGACGGTGGTGGACTGCTGCATTTCGCGCGAAGAGGCGAAGGCGCAATGGGAACAGGTGTTCGCGAACGAGTTGCAGGGGCTGCCCATCCTGCGCGTGATCGTGACGCACATGCACCCGGACCACATCGGGCTGGCGAACTGGCTGTGCGAGCGCTGGAACACGTCGGAGCACGAGTGCCGGCTGTGGATCAGCGCCACCGACTACAACGCGGCGCAGATCGCGTCGCAACGCACCACCAGCTTCGGCGGCGAGGGCTCCGCGCGCTTCTTCGCCTCGCATGGACTGGTGGATCCGGAGTCGCTGGAGAAGATCCGCGGCCGCACCAGCTATTACAGCGGCATGGTGCCGGCCCTGCCGCCGCGCTACCGGCGCATGCAGGACGGCGATGTCGTCGCGATCGGTGGCCATGGCTGGCGCTGCATCAGCGGCTTCGGCCACGCACCGGAGCACATCGCGCTGTATTGCGAGGATCTGGAAGTGATGATCAGCGGCGACATGATGCTGCCGCGCATCTCCACCAACGTGAGCGTGTACGAGCTGGAGCCGGAGGCGAACTCGCTGAAGCAGTTCCTCGACTCCATCGACAAGTTCGCGCCGCTGCCGGAAGACACGCTGGTGCTGCCCTCGCACGGCAAGCCCTTCCGCGGCCTGCATGCGCGCATCCGACAGCTGCACGACCATCATCGCGACCGGCTCGCGGAGGTGATGGAGGCCGCGCGTGAACGGCCGGTCTCCGCTTGCGACGTGCTGCCGGTGCTGTTCAAGCGCAAGCTGGATTTGCACCAGACGACGTTTGCCATGGGCGAGTCGATCGCCCACCTGCATGCGCTGTGGCATGGCGGCCAACTGCGGCGCACGCGGGATGCGGAAGGGGTGTGGCGCTTCGCGCCTGCGTAGGCGTGTCGGGGTCGCTGCGCGAACCCGACCTACGGCGGACGGGAGACCGCATGGATCGGACGCGCGATCGCATCGTAGGCCGGGTTCGCGCAGCGACCCCGGCGACCCGGCACGCGATCACCAGACCGGGATCGCGTCTTCCTTCAGCTTGCTGCGCAGCTCCGAGTAATTCGGCACCACCGTGCGCACCGTCTCCCAGAACCGCGGGCTGTGGTCCATCACGCGCAGGTGGCTCAGTTCGTGCGCCACCACGTAGTCGATCACCGGCAGGCCGAAGTGCACCAGCCGCCAGTTCAGGCGGATTGAGCCATCGCTGTGCGCGGTGCCCCACAGCGTGCCGGCGCTGGACAAGGTGAGCTTGCGCCACTGCACCTTCAGCTGCGGCGCATAGTGGTCCAGGCGCTCGGCGAACAGGCGCTTGGCCTGGCGCATCAGCCAGGCCTGCACCGCGTCGCGGATCTGGGCGGGCTGCGCGGTTTGCGGCAGCCCGAGGTGCAGCGTCAGGCGCGGCATGCCCGGCAGGGCCTGGCCGTCGGTGTTCAGGACGCCCCCGGCGTCGTTCCTCGGGTCGAGCACGACGATCACCGTCTCGCCCAGGTACGGGAAAGTGGCGCCATCCTTCCAGTCGATGCGCGCCGCCTCCAGCCTGTCCTGCCGCTCGCGCGCCGCTTCGAGCTTGCTCACGATCCAGCGCTTCTTCTCGCGCACGGCGCGGTCCACCTCGGCCAGCGTCACCCAGCGCGGGGCGCTGACCACCAGGCCCTCGGCGCCGACGGAGAAGCCGATGTTCTTGCGCTTGCCGCGCCGGAATTCGTAGGCGACCAGCACCGTCCCGAGCAGCACCTCGCGGTTGGCGTCGGGATGGCGGAAGGCCTGGGGGGAGAGGACCTGGTCGAACGGCTCGCCGGGCGAGGAAACGAGTTCCTCGGTCGGGACCTGCGGCGCCGATTTCGGCCGGGGGGTCGGTTTCGGCTCGTCGAACAGGTCGAGGAGGAGCTGAAACGGAGACTGCATGGGCCGCGATTCTAAAGGCGGCGCACGCCGCCGGCCACCCGTTTACACCTGCGTCGGCTCGCGCGCGGAATCCTTCGCATAGGCGTCGGGATCGAGGCGACGCATCTCGGCCTCGATCCAGGCCTCCACCTCGCGCATCATTTCCTCCGGGGCGCGGCCCTGGCTGGGAATGGGCTTGCCGATGGACACGTCCACGATGCCGGGCCGCTTGATGAAGGACTTGCGCGGCCAGCACTTGGCGGACGCCACGGCGATCGGGATCACCGGGGCGCCGGTGGCCACCGCCAGCCGCGTGCCGCCCGACTTGTAGACCCCCTGCTCGCCACGCGGGATGCGCGTGCCCTCGGGGAACATGATCACCCAGATGCCTTGGGCCAGCAGCCGCTTGCCCTGCTCCACCACCTTGTTGAAGGCCTGCGCGCGCTGGCTCCGGTCGATGTGGATCATGTCCATGCGGCCCATCGCCCAGCCGAAGAACGGGATGTAGATCAGCTCGCGCTTGAAGACGTAGGCCAGCGGGTGCGGCATGAGAGAAGGCATCAGGAAGGTTTCCAGCGTCGACTGGTGCTTGACCAGCAGGATCGCGGGACTGGTCTTGCCCTGGGGCAGGTTTTCCATGCCGGTCACGCGCACCTGCACCCCGCAGAGGATGCGCAGGGCGTCGATCTGCCAGGTCAGCCAGCGTGCGGCCTTCCAGTACATCTGTTCGCCGTTGGCCCACAGGGACGCCAGCACCATCCAGATGCCCCAGGGCACGACGGTGACCAGCATGAACAGGCTGTGCAGCAGGGAACGAAAGAAAGCCATGGGCGCGGAGTATCGCTCAGGGGGCCCGCGGCGCTGGCACGCGGGCGGTCAGCCATTCGGCAAAAGCGGCCAGGTCCGGGTGCACGCGGGTGCCTTGCGGGAAGCCTTCCGGCAGCGGCTTGCCGCGCAGGCCCTCGCCCTTGCCCGTGAGCACCAGGTGCGGCTGGCAGCCGACGGCGGCGCCCGCCTGCAGGTCGCGCACGGTATCGCCCACCACGTGGGTGGTGCGCAGGTCCACGCCGAACCGCTCGCCGATCTGCTCGAACAGGCCCGACGCCGGCTTGCGGCACTGGCAGCCCTCGTCCGGGCTGTGCGGGCAATAGAACACCGCGTCGATGCGGCCGCCCATCGCCGCCACCGCCTTGTGCATCTTGGCGTGGATGGCGTTCAGCGACGCCACGTCGAACAGGCCCCGCCCCAGCCCGGACTGGTTGCTGGCCACCGCGACGTGCCAGCCGCCATGGTTCAGCCGGGCGATGGCTTCCAGCGCGCCGGGCAGCGGCTGCCATTCCTCGGGGGTCTTGATGAATTCGTCGCTGTCGACGTTGATGGTGCCGTCGCGGTCGAGGATGACGAGTTTCATGGTGGGCCTCGCGGGGTTACTGGGCCAGCCGGGACAGGTCGGCGACCCGGTTCATCGCCTGGTGGAGGGTGGCCAGGAGGCCGAGGCGGTTGAGGCGCAGGTCGGTCTCCTCGGCATTGACCATCACGCCGTCGAAGAAAGCGTCGACCGGGCCGCGCAGCGCCGCCAGGGTCTGCAGGGATGCGGTGTAGTCGCCGGATTCGAACTGGGCGCGCGCCTTCGGGGCGACCTGCTGCGTCGCCGCGTGCAGCGCCTTCTCGGCGTCTTCCTTGAGCAGCGCCGGGTTCACGTGCGGGTCCGCCTTTTCGGCCTTCTTCAGGATGTTGCCGATGCGCTTGTTGGCAGCGGCCAGCGCCGGCGCCTCGGGCAGCGCGGCGAAGGCCCGCACGGCGGCCAGGCGCTTGGCCACGTCGCCCAGGCGCTGCGGCCGCAGGGCCAGCACCGCCTCGACCTCCTGCGCGCTGTAGCCCTGCTCCCGCAGCAGGCCGGCCAGGCGCTCGTAGATGAAGTCGGTGAGCTGGTCCGCCGTGCCCGGCTGCGCCTGCGGGAACAGGCCGAGGGATTCGATGACCAGGGCGCCGAGCTCCAGCGGCAGGTCCTTTTCCATCAGCATGCGGACCACGCCCAGCGCGTGGCGGCGCAGCGCGAACGGGTCCTTGTCGCCGGTGGGAAGCTGGCCGATGGCGAACAGGCCGGCGAGGGTTTCCAGCTTGTCCGCGAGTGCCACCACCAGCCCGATATCGTTGCGCGGCAGTGCATCGCCGGCGAAGCGCGGCCGGTAGTGGTCCTCGATGGCGGCGGCGACGTCGTCGCCCAGGCCGTCGTGACGGGCGTAGTAGCCGCCCATGATGCCTTGCAGCTCGGGGAATTCACCGACCATGTCGGTCAGCAAGTCCGCCTTGGCCAGGCGCGCGGCGACGTCCGCCTCGTGGGCGAGATGGTCGCTGCCCAGCTGGGCGCCGATCACCTTGGCGATGGCGCGCACGCGCTCCATGCGCTCGCCCTGCGTGCCCAGCTTGTTGTGGTACACGACCTTGTCGAGCCCCGTCACCCGGGATTCGAGCGACTTCTTGCGGTCCTGGTCGAAGAAGAACTTGGCATCGGCCAGGCGCGGGCGCACGACGCGCTCGTTGCCGCCGATCACGGCGCTGGGGTCCTGCGGCCGGATGTTGCTGACCACCAGGAAGCGGTTGGTCAGCTTGCCGCCCGCATCGAGCAGCGGGAAGTACTTCTGGTTGGCCTTCATCGTGAGGATCAGGCATTCCTGCGGCACTTCCAGGAACTCGCGCTCGAACTGGCAGGT
>JAJTCN010000006.1 GCA_021323335.1 Ramlibacter sp. | reverse complement strand
AGGTGGGCCTCGTCGAAGAAGAACACCAGCTTGGGCTTGTCCGGGTCGCCGATCTCCGGCAGCGTCTCGAACAGCTCCGACAGCATCCACAGCAGGAAGGTGGCGTACAGGCGCGGCGAATTCAGCAGCTTGTCGGCGGCCAGGATGTTGACCATGCCCTTGCCGCCGCCGTCGGTCTGGATGAAGTCGGCGATGTCCAGCATCGGCTCGCCGAAGAACTTGTCGCCCCCCTGCGCCTCGATCTGCATCAGGCCGCGCTGGATGGCGCCCACGCTGGCGGCGCTGACGTTGCCGTATTCGGTGGTGAACTGCTTGGCGTTGTCGCCCACGTGCTGCAGCATCGCCCGCAGGTCCTTCAGGTCCAGCAGCAGCATGCCGTTGGCGTCGGCGACCTTGAAGACGATCTGCAGCACGCCCGCCTGCGTCTCGTTCAGGTTGAGCATGCGGCCCAGCAGCAGCGGCCCCATGTCCGAAACCGTGGCCCGCACCGGGTGCCCTTGCTCGCCGAACACGTCCCACAGGGTGGTCGGGCAGGCCTGGGGCGCGGGCAGGGGCAGGCCGCGCTCCTTGATCACCTCGGCGATCTTGCCCTCCAGCTTGCCCGGCTGGCTGATCCCCGTCAGGTCGCCCTTGATGTCGGCCAGGAACACAGGGACGCCGATGTTGCTGAAGCTTTCCGCCAGTTTCTGCAGCGTGACGGTCTTGCCGGTGCCCGTGGCCCCGGTCACCAGGCCGTGCCGGTTGGCCAGCGCCGGAAGCAGGAAGGCCTCGGTCTTGCCATGTTGCGCGATGAGCATTGGTTCCGCCATAGGTGCAAAAAGTAGAATGGAGGTATTGCAAGGGTATAGCAGAGAACAAGGGACAGCCGTGGCCGGTCACAGCAAATGGGCGAACATCCAGCACCGCAAGGGGCGGCAGGACGAAAAGCGGGGCAAGGTCTGGACGCGGGTCATCCGTGAAATCATGGTCGCGGCCCGCCAGGGCGGCGGCGACCTGTCGGCCAACCCGCGGCTGCGGCTGGCCGTGGAGAAGGCGAAGGCGGCCAACATGCCCGCCGACACCATCAAGCGCAACATCGACAAGGCCACGGGCAACCTCGAAGGCGTGAACTACGAGGAGATCCGCTACGAGGGCTACGGCATCGGCGGCGCCGCGATCATCATCGACACCATGACCGACAACAAGGTCCGTACGGTGGCCGAGGTGCGGCATGCGTTCAGCAAGTACGGCGGCAGCATGGGAACCGCCGGCTCGGTGGCCTTCCAGTTCAAGCACGTCGGCCAGCTGATACTGGCCCCCGGCACCAGCGAGGACAAGGTGATGGAAGTCGCGCTGGAAGCCGGCGCCGACGACGTGGTCACCCACGAGGACGGCGCCATCGAGGTGCTGACGCCGCCCGCTGCATTCGAAGCCGTGAAGAACGCACTGGATGCTGCCGGCCTGAAGCCGGAGGTCGCCGAAGTGACGATGCGGGCCGAGAACACCATCGAGCTCATCGGCGACGACGCCGCGCGCATGCAGAAGCTGCTGGACGTCCTCGAAGACCTGGACGACACCCAGGACGTCTTCCACAACGCCGAGATCGCTGAATGAAGGTCCTGGTCATTGGCGGAGGCGGCCGTGAACACGCGCTCGCCTGGAAGCTCGCGCAATCCCCGAAAGTGCAGGCGGTGTACGTCGCCCCCGGCAATGGCGGCACCGCGCTCGACGCGCGCCTGGAGAACGTCCCGATCACGGACCTGCGCCAGCTGCGCGACTGGGCGCTGAAGGAAAAGATCGCCCTGACCGTGGTGGGCCCGGAAGGCCCGCTGGCGGCGGGGGTGGTGGACGATTTCCGCGCCCACGGCCTGCGGGTCTTCGGCCCCACGCAGGCGGCGGCGCAGCTGGAAAGCTCCAAGGCGTTCTCCAAGGCGTTCATGAAGCGCCACGGCATCCCGACCGCGGAATACGAGACCTTCACCGACGCTGGTCAGGCCCATGCCTACGTGGACCGCAAGGGCGCGCCGATCGTCGTCAAGGCCGACGGCCTGGCGGCGGGCAAGGGCGTCGTGGTCGCGACCACCGTGGCCGAAGCGCACGCGGCCATCGACTTCATGCTGCTGGATGACAAGCTCGGCGTGGCCCACAACGCCGGCGGCGCGCGGGTGGTGATCGAGGAATTCCTGCAGGGCGAGGAAGCCAGCTTCATCGTCATGTGCGACGGCAGGAACGTCGTCGCGCTGGCCACCAGCCAGGACCACAAGCGCCTGCAGGACGGCGACCAGGGCCCCAACACCGGCGGCATGGGCGCCTATTCGCCGGCGCCGGTGGTCACGCCCGACGTGCATGCGCGCGCCATGCGCGAGATCATCCTGCCCACCATCAAGGGCATGGAGCAGGACGGCATCCCGTTCACCGGCTTCCTCTACGCCGGGCTCATGATCGACCAGGCCGGCCAGCCGAAGACGCTGGAATTCAACTGCCGCATGGGCGACCCCGAGACGCAGCCGATCATGATGCGGCTGAAGACCGACCTGTTCGATGTGATGCTCGCCGCCACCTCCGGGACGCTGGACCAGGTGGAGCTGCAGTGGGACCGCCGCACCGCGCTGGGCGTGGTGATGGCCGCCGCCGGCTACCCGATGGAGCCGCGCAAGGGCGACGTCATCACCGGCCTGCCCAGGGAGACGGACGACGCCATGGTGTTCCACGCCGGCACGGCGACGCAGAACGGCGAAACCGTCACCGCCGGCGGCCGTGTCCTGTGCGTGACCACCATGGCCAGCACCGTCAAGGCCGCCCAGGCGCACGCCTACGAGATCCTGCGGCACATCCACTTCGACGGCGCCCAGTACCGCCGCGACATCGGCCATCGCGCCCTGATCGGCTGACCGTGGAGTCCGGCATCGGCGCGGTCCGCGACTGGCTCACCGGCCTGCAGCAGCGCATCACCACCACCTGCGCCGGCATCGACGGCCAGCCCTTCCGCGCCGACGCGTGGAAGAAGGAACCGGGCGAGCCGCTGCAGGGCGACGGCGTGACCATGATCCTGGAAGGCGGCCAGGTGTTCGAGCGCGCCGGCTGCGGCTTCTCGCACGTGCGCGGCCCGAAGCTGCCGCCCTCGGCGACCCAGCACCGGCCGGAGCTCGTCGGCGCGGCCTTCGAGGCGATGGGCGTGTCGCTGGTGTTCCATCCGCGCAATCCGCACGCGCCCACCGTCCACATGAACGTGCGCATGCTGGCCGCGCTGCCGGCCAACGCCGCGCCGGTGTACTGGTTCGGCGGCGGCATGGACCTGACGCCCTACTACGGCGTCGAGGAGGACGCGGTGCACTTCCATCGCACCTGCCGCGACGCCCTGGCGCCTTTCGGCGCGGACAAGTACCCGCGCTTCAAGGCCTGGTGCGACGACTATTTCTTCCTGAAGCACCGCAACGAGGCGCGGGGCATCGGCGGCGTGTTCTTCGACGACCACTTCGAGCAGGGCTTCGAGCGCAGCTTCGCCATGCTGCAGTCGGTGGGGGACGCCTTCCTGCCGGCCTACGTCCCCATCCTGGAGCGGCGCAAGGACAGCGCGTACGGCGAGCGCGAGCGCGCCTGGCAACTGCTGCGCCGCGGTCGCTACGTCGAGTTCAACCTGGTGTGGGACCGCGGCACCCATTTCGGCCTGCAGTCGGGCGGCCGCACGGAGTCGATCCTGATGTCGATGCCGCCGCACGCCACGTGGGCCTACCAGCACCAGCCGGAACCCGGCTCGCCGGAGGAGGCCCTGCTGACCCGCTTCCTGCCGCGAAGGGACTGGGTGTGAGCGCCGGACCGACCCGCGTGGGGATGTTCGGCGGCGCCTTCGACCCCCCGCACCGCGCCCACGTGGCGCTGGCGCGCGCCGGTGTCGAACAGCTCGGGCTGGGAAAGCTCTACGTCCTTCCCACCGGGGACGCGTGGCACAAGGCCCGTACCCTGACCGCCGCGCACCATCGCCTGCACATGGCACAGCTGGCCTTTGCCGACTTGCCGCAGGTCCAGGTGGACGGCCGCGAGCTCGAGCGTAGCGGCCCGACGTACAGCATCGACACCCTGCGCGAGCTGCAAGCCGAGCATCCCCAGGCCCAGCTGGTGCTGCTGATGGGCGAGGACCAGGCCGCCGGCTTCACCCGCTGGCACGCCTGGGAAGAGGTCGCGCGGCTGGCCGTGCTGGGCGTGGCCGGCCGGGGCACGGGCGAGGGCGTCGCCGCCCTGCGCGCCCTGCCGGGCGTGCGCGTCGAGGCGCTGCAGCTGCCCCAGATGCCCGAAAGTGCCACCGACGTCCGTACCCGCCTGACAACGGGGCAGGACATTGCCGAACTGGTCCCGCCCGCGGTTGCCAGTTATATTGAATCCCAACATCTCTACCAAGCCACCTGATGACGACAGAAACCGCCGCAAAGAAGGACACGCAGAAACTCCAGAGGGCCATCGTCGATGGCCTCGAAGACGTGAAGGGCCAGGACATCCAGGTCTTCAACACCGAGCATCTGTCGCCCTTGTTCGAGCGGGTCATCGTGGCGTCCGGCACCTCGAACCGGCAGACCAAGGCGCTGGCTTCCAGCGTGATCGACGCGGTGCGCGAGGCCGGCTTTCCCAAGCCGCGCATCGAGGGCGAGGACAACGGCGAGTGGATCATCGTGGACTGCGGCGCCGCCGTGGCGCACATCATGCAGCCCGCCATCCGGCAGTACTACCACCTCGAGGAGATCTGGGGCGACAAGCCGATCCGCCTGCGCCTGGGCGCGGCCAAGCCGGCCCAGCCTGCCGCCAGGGAGCCGGCACCGCCCTCCAAGAAGACGCTGCAGCAGCCGTCCCTGCGCCGCAGCAGCGCGGTGAAGACGGCGGAAAAGGAAGCCAGCGCGGCGAAGAAGACGGCGGCGAAGAAGACCTTCGCCAAGACCACGGCCCGCAGCGCGGCCGGCAAGGCGGCGCTCAAGTCGCAGGCCCGCAAGGCCCCTTCGGCCCGGTCCGCCCCGGCGAAGTCCGCTCCGGCGCGATCCGCTCCGGCGAAGTCCGCCCCGGCGAGATCCGCCCCGGCGAAGAAGGCGCCCGCCAAGTCCCCCGCCCGCAAGTCGCCCCGCTGAGCCATGCGCCTGCTGGTGGTGGCGGTCGGCCAGCGGGTGCCGGACTGGGCGCAGGTCGCCTGGGACGACTACGCCAAGCGGTTTCCGCCGGAGCTGCGGCTGGAATTGAAGGCCGTCAAGACCGAACCGCGCGGCTCGAAGACGCTGCCCACCCTGCTGGCCGCGGAGCGCGAGCGCATCGAAGCGGCCATCCCGAAAGGCGCGCGCGTGGTGGCGCTCGACGAGCGCGGCACCCCGCTCACCACCGTGGCCCTGGCGGCCAGGCTGAAGGCCTGGCCACTGGAGAACGACGCCGTGGCGCTGGTGATCGGCGGACCCGACGGCCTGGACCCGGCGTTCCGGCAGGCCGCGCACGAGCGCATCCGCCTGTCCGACCTGACGCTGCCGCACGCCATGGTGCGCGTGCTGCTGGCCGAGCAGCTCTATCGCGCCTGGTCCATCAACGCGGGGCATCCGTACCACCGTGAGTGACTTCGTCTACCTCGCCTCGCAAAGCCCGCGGCGCCGGCAACTGCTGGAGCAACTGGGCGTGCGCCATGAATTGCTGCTGCCGGATGCCGGGGAGGACAGCGAGGCGCTGGAGGCGGTCCGGTCCGGTGAAGCGCCCGCGGCCTACGTGCAGCGCGTGACGGGGCTGAAGCTGGATGCGGCGCTCGCGCGGCTGAAGCGGCGCGGCCTGCCGCCGGCGCCGGTGCTCTGCTCGGACACCACCGTGGCCCTGGGCCGCACCATCTACGGCAAGCCGGCGGACGCCGCCGATGCGGCGCGCATGCTGCGCGAGCTGGCCGGCCGCACCCACCGGGTGCTGACGGCGGTGGCCGTGCAGGCCGGCCGCAAGCGCGTGCAGGCATTGAGCGACTCGCGCGTCACCTTCGCCCCGATGACGCGGGCGCAAATCGCGTCTTACGTAGCCGGCGGTGAGCCCATGGGCAAGGCCGGGGCGTACGCGGTGCAGGGCGCGGCGGCAGCGCATATCTCGCGCATCGCCGGCTCCTACACGGGGATCATGGGGTTGCCGTTGTTCGAGACGGCACGCCTGCTGCGCGAGCTGTCGGTGCGATTCTGAGGCGGCTCACCAGGGCGGGTCGAGCTCGATCGCTTCGGGCACCAGGCCGATGATGGCGCCGCGCGCGTTCTTCACCGGACGCAGCGAGAAATCGAAGCGGCGTCGCCCGATGGGCAGGTCGAGCTCGACCGTCTCGCGCACGGTCTCGCCGCGCGCGGCCGCGGCCACCGCGAAGCGCATCCGCTCCTCCATCCCGGGCGTGCTGCTGAACCAGGGCGTCTGCCAGAAGGGGCGGCCCACGACGTCCTCCAGCCGGCAGCGGATGCCCTCCAGGGAACGTTCGTTGGCGTCCCGCAGGGTGCCGTCCACGTCCATGAAGCCCTGGTAGATGAAGCTGGTCTCGAAGGTGGCGCGCAGCCGGTCCGCCACCACGCCCTGGAATTCGAGCGCCTGCGACAGCTCGCGGGTGCGCGTGGCCACCTGCGCCTCGAGGGTTTCCGTCATGCGGCGCAGGGCGGTGCGCGCCCGCTGCTCGGCGTCCACGGTGGAGGCGAGGCGGGCGCGCTCCTCCCCCAGTTGCCAGTTGGTCAGCCGCAGCGCGGATTCGGCCCGCGCCCGCTCGGTCACGTCGGTCACCAGGATGAAGATGCCGTCGACGGCGCCGTCGGCGTCGCGCACCGGCTGGAAGACGAAATCGAGGATGCGGTCCTCGGGGGCGCCGTCGGCTTCCCGGGCCAGCTTCACCGGCAGCGAGGAGCCGATGAAGGGCTTGCCGGCGTACACGGAGTCCAGCACGGTGACGTAGCCCTGTTCCACCACTTCCGGGACGGCCTCGGCCACGGTGCGGCCGACGATGTCGCTCTTGCCCACCACGCGCAGGTAGGCGTCATTGGCGAACTCGTACACGTGCGTGGGGCCGCGCAGCAGTGCGATGCCGGCCGGCGCCCGCTGGAAGATCTCCTGCCAGCGCAGCAGCTCCGCCTGGCGCTGCCGCCGCGCCTGCACGGCGCCGGAAATCTCGTTGCCCTGGTTGAAGATGCCCCGCACCTGGTGGTTCGCGTCGCGGATGGGCGTGAAGCTGTAGTTCCACCAGGTCTCCCGCGGCTTGCCGTCGCGCACCATGGGGAGCATCTGTTCGTAGAGCGCCAGGCCTTCACCACCCTCGAACACCTGCTGCAACTGGGGCCCGACGATGTCCCAGATGTCCGCCCAGCCTTCCCGGGCCGGCTTGCCCAGGATCCACGGATGTTTTTCCGCCGGGATTTCGGACCAGGCGTCGTTGTAGAGGACGAACAGCTCCGGCCCCCAGTAGATGGCCGTCGGGAAGCTGGAGTTCAGGCAGAGGCTGACTGCGATCCGCAGGGCGGAGTCCCATTCCTGCGGCGGGCCCATCGGGTGGTTCGCCCAGTCGAACGCGCGGATGCGCTCGCCCATGGCGCCGCCGCCTTGGAGAAACACGGGATCGGGCGAGGGAGAAGGGGGACGGGTACTCACGATGCGCTGGCCGTGCCAGTCTAGCGGCTCCTGCGTTATCCTGCAGAAGAGGGAACTCTTCACACAATGCAGCAGGACATCCTGGTCAACTGGTCGCCGCAGGAAACGCGGGTGGCCGTCGTCGAAAGCGGCGCGGTGCAGGAGCTGCACGTGGAACGGACGCTCGAGCGCGGCCTGGTCGGCAACGTCTACCTGGGCAAGGTCGCCCGCGTGCTCCCCGGCATGCAGTCCGCCTTCATCGACATGGGCCTGGAGCGCGCGGCATTCCTGCACGTGGCCGACGTCTGGCAGCGGCCCCCGGAAGGCGAGCCGCCGTCGGGGCGCAACGGCCAGCCGCAGGTGCCCATCGAGAAGCAGGTGTTCGAGGGCCAGCCGCTGATGGTGCAGGTGATCAAGGACCCGATCGGCACCAAGGGCGCGCGGCTGTCCACGCAGATCAGCATCGCCGGCCGGCTGCTGGTCTTCCTGCCCCAGGACGACCACCTCGGCGTGTCGCAGAAGATTCCCGCGGACCAGCGCGATGCGCTGCGTCGCCGCCTGACCCGGCTGGTGGGGGAGGCGGGCGGGGGCTTCATCCTGCGCACCAACGGCGAGGACGCGACCGACGAGGAACTGGCGGAGGACATCGCCTACCTGCGCAAGATGTGGACGCGCATCCGCGAGTCGGCGGCGAGGCTGCCGCCGCCGTCGCTGCTGCACCAGGACCTGAACCTGCTGCAGCGCGTGCTGCGCGACCTGGTCAGCGAGGAGACGCAGGCGATCCGCATCGATTCGCGCGAGCAGTTCAACCTGCTCGCCGCCTTCGGCGAGGAGTTCATGCCCGCGGCCGCGAGCAAGCTGCAGCTCTACAAGGGCGAGCGCCCGATCTTCGACCTGTATTCGGTGGACGAGGAGATCGCCAAGGCGCTCGGGCGCCGGGTGGAGCTGAAGTCCGGCGGCTACCTGATCGTCGACCAGACCGAAGCCCTGACCACCATCGACGTCAACACCGGCGGCTTCGTCGGCTCGCGCAACTTCGACGACACGATCTTCAAGACCAACCTGGAGGCCGCCCTCGGCATCGCGCGGCAGCTGCGCCTGCGCAACCTGGGCGGCATCATCATCGTGGACTTCATCGACATGCAGCGCGAGGACCATCGCGAAGCGGTGCTGGCGGAGTTCCGCAA
The DNA here is from genome assembly GCA_021323335.1 of Ramlibacter sp. Taxonomy (GTDB): domain Bacteria; phylum Pseudomonadota; class Gammaproteobacteria; order Burkholderiales; family Burkholderiaceae_C; genus Ramlibacter. The sequence goes on along the minus strand of JAJTCN010000006.1, from coordinate 109,007 downwards.
GCAGCTCGTGCGCGACCGCGTGAAGACCATGGCCGGCGGGTTCTCGCAGCTCGGGCTGGTGGAGATGACGCGCAAGCGCACCCGCGAGTCGCTGGCGCACATGCTGTGCGAGCCCTGCCCGGTGTGCGAGGGCAAGGGGACGGTGCGCACGCCGCGCACGGTGGCCTACGACATCCTGCGCGAGATCCTGCGCGAGGCGCGCCAGTTCAACCCGCGCGAATACCGCGTCATCGCCTCGCCCAAGGTCATCGAGCTGTTCCTCGACGAGGAGAGCCAGCACCTGGCCGGCCTGTCCGACTTCATCGGCAAGCCGATCTCGCTGCAGAGCGAGACCGCGATGGGCCAGGAGCAGTACGACATCGTCCTGCTCTGACCCGCGCCCCGTAAAATCATCCCTTTTGTGCCCGCAGTTCCTCCATGAAAATCTCCGTCATCGGCTCCGGCTACGTGGGCCTCGTCACCGGCGCCTGCCTGGCCGACACCGGCAACCACGTGCTGTGCATCGACAACGACGCCGGCAAGGTCGAACGCCTGCGGGCGGGCGAAATCCCGATCCACGAGCCCGGCCTCGACGCCGTGGTCGCGCGCGGGCTGGCGGCCGGGCGGCTGCGCTTTTCCACCGACTACCAGGAGGCGGTGGACCACGCGGCGGTGGTCTTCATCGCCGTGGGCACGCCTTCGGACGAGGATGGCTCGGCGGACCTCACGCACGTGCTCAACGCGGCGCGGGAGCTCGGCCGGCGCATGCAGCGCGACACGCTGGTGGTGACCAAGTCCACCGTGCCGGTGGGCACCAGCGAGCGCGTGGCGCAGGCGCTCCAGGAGGAGTTGCGCGCGCGCGGCGTGCCGCACCGCGCCACCGTGGCGTCGAACCCGGAATTCCTGAAGGAAGGGGTGGCGGTCGACGACTTCATGCGGCCGGACCGCATCATCGTCGGCATCGACGCCTCGGATGCCGCGTCGCGCGAGACTTTCCGCGAGCTGTACGCGCCCTTCAACCGCAACCAGGAGCGCATCTTCTTCATGGACGTGCGCTCGTCGGAATTCACCAAGTACGCCTCCAATTGCATGCTGGCGGTGCGCATCTCGTTCATGAACGAGCTGGCCAACCTGGCGGACCGGCTGAAGGTGGACATCGAGCACGTGCGCCGCGGCGTCGGCGCCGACCCGCGGATCGGCTCGCACTTCCTCTATGCCGGCGCCGGCTTCGGCGGCTCGTGCTTTCCCAAGGACCTGAGGGCGCTGATCCACACCTCCCAGGAAGTGGGCGAGGCCGCGGAGCTGATGCGCTCGGCCGAGAACGTCAACACGCGCCAGCGCCGCCTGCTGGCCGACAAGATCGTCCAGCATTTCGGCGGCAAGCTGCAGGGCCGCACGATCGCCATCTGGGGCCTGGCCTTCAAGGCGAACACCGATGACGTTCGCGAGGCCTCCAGCCTGGCCATCATCGACGTGCTGCTCGATGCCGGCGCCACGGTGCGGGCCTACGACCCGGCCGCGGCGGAGACGGCGGCGCGGGCGCTGCAAGGGCGCAAGGGTGTGACGTTCGCGAACTCCGCCATGGACGCGGTGGAGGGCGCGGATGCGCTGGCCGTGGTCACCGAATGGCTGGAGTTCCGCAGCCCCGACTTCGACGCGCTGGCGCGGCTGCTCAAGGCCAGGGCGATCTTCGACGGCCGCAACCTGTACGACCCGGTCGCGGTGCGCAAGGCGGGCCTGTCGTATGCCGGCATCGGCCGCAGCGGGGTGGGCGCTTGATCCTCGTCACCGGGGCGGCCGGCTTTATCGGCGCGGCGGTGGCCGAGGAGCTGCTGGCGCGCGGCGAATCCGTCTACGGCATCGACAACTTCAACGCCTACTACGACCCGCAGCTCAAGCGGGACCGGCTGGCGCGGGTGCAGGCCCATGCCGGCGCCAACCGGTTCGCCTTCGAGGCGCTCGACCTCGGCGACGCGGCGGGCATGCGCAAGCTGTTCGCGCGGCAGGCCTTCACCGGGGTCGTGCACCTGGCGGCCCAGGCCGGCGTACGGCACTCGTTCACGCATCCGCGCGACTACGTGGACAGCAACCTCGCCGGCTTCATGAACGTGCTGGAGTGCGTGCGGGCCCATCCGCCGAAGCACTGCGTCTACGCATCCTCCAGCAGCGTGTACGGGGCCAACACCAAGATCCCGTTCGCGGAGGACGACCGCGTCGACCAGCCGGTCAGCCTGTATGCGGCCACCAAGCGGGCCAACGAGCTGATGGCGGCCGTGTACGCCCGCCAGTTCGGCCTGCACCTGACGGGACTGCGCTTCTTCACCGTGTACGGACCCTGGGGCCGGCCCGACATGGCGCCGATGAAGTTCACCAAGGCCATCCTGGCGGGTGAGCCGATCGACGTCTACAACCATGGCGACATGTCGCGCGACTTCACGTACATCGACGACATCGTCAGCGGCGTGCTGGCGGTGCTGGCCTTGCCGGCGCCCACGGCGACGGTGCCGCACGCCCTGTTCAACATCGGCAACAACAAGCCCGAGCGGCTGATGCGGTTCATCGACGTGCTGGAGCAGGCCATCGGCAAGCCCGCCGTGCGCAACATGCAACCGATGCAGCCGGGCGACGTGCAGTCCACCGCCGCCGACGTCAGCCGGCTCACAGCGGCGACCGGCTGGTCGCCGACGACGCCGATCGAAGTGGGCTTGCCGCGGATGGTGGAGTGGTATCGGCGGTATTTCGGAGTGTGAGCCGGCGGGGTCGCTGCGCGAACCCGCCCTACGCCGTGGCCCCGTAGGGCGGGTTCGCGCAGCGACCCCGCCACGCGGCCTCAGCCCTTCACGGCTTTCTCGAACACTTCTTCCATCGCATCGCACATCGCCTCGAGCGTGCAATGCGCCAGTGCGAAAGCGCGGGCGTTGCTGCCCAGCCGCGCGCGCAAGGCCGCATCGTCCATCAGGCGCGCCAGTGCCGCGGCCAGCGCCGCGGCATCCTGCGGCGGCACGATCAGCGCCGTATCCCCGTCGGTGGCGATCTCGCCGATCGCGCCGACCAGCGTGGTGACGCAGGGCAGCCCGACCATCATCGCCTGCATCAGCGCCTGCGGCACCCCTTCGTTCGCATACGAGGGCAGGGCGAACAGGTCGATCGCCGGGAACCAGCGCTCGGGCTTCGGGTCGTGTCCCGTGAAGTGCACGCTGGAGTCCAGGCCGGCGGCCTGCACCTGGTCGCCGATCAGCGAGCGGCCCGGGCCATCGCCCACGATCAGCAACTGCACGTCGCGGCCTTCGGCGCGCAGCCTGGCGAAGGCCTCGACCAGGAAGCGGTGGCCCTTCCAGCTGCGCAGCGTGGCGACGATGCCGATGGTGAACCGGGGCGCCAGGCCCAGCGCGGCGCGGGCCGCGACCGGATCGCCCGGCATGAAGCGCGCGGGATCGATGCCGGTCGGCACCGACCGGATCGGCACGTCGGTGAAGCCGTTCACCTGCACCAGCTCCTCGCGCAGCTTCTCGCCGGTGGTCACCAGCGCGGCCGAGGCCCGGTTGTAGAGCCAGCGCGTCGCCGCGTTGCCCGAGACGGGTGCGGAGATGTGGCGGGTGCGCACCAGCGGCACCGCGCGGCCGGGCAGGGCGTTGGACAAGGCCACGAGCCAGCTGTCGGTGGAGCTGTGGGTGTTGACCACGTCGAAATGCTCCGTCCGCAGCAGGCGGCGCATGGCCCGCAGCCCGCGCAATGTCTTGCGCCCGATCGGCACGTCGTGCACGCGGAAGCCGAGGGCCGCCGCTTCGCGGTGGATGGGCGCGCCGGCCGGCGCCGCCAGCTCCAGCTGGTGGCCGCGGCTGCGCAGCCCCTGCATTTCCGACAGGATGCGCAGCTCCTGGCCGCCCCAGCCGGCGGAGGCTTCGGTGTGGAGGATCTTCATCGGGCAGCGGGCGCGCGCACCAGGCGCGCATAGAGGTCCAGGTAGTCGTCGGTCATGCGGTCCAGGCTGTACGGCTCGATCGCGCGGCGGGCGGCGGCGCCCAGCGCTCGCGCGTGGCCGGGCCGCGCGAGGTCGGTCATGGCGGCGGCCAGCGCCGGCTCGTCGAAGGCGTCGACGACATGGCCCGACGCGGGCGACAGCAGCTCGGCGACGCCGCAACCGGTGGTGGTGATGGCGGGCAGGCCGCAGGCCATGGCCTCGAGCACGGCATTGGACTGCGGGTCGTAGAGGGTCGGCAGCACGAACGCGTCGGCGCCCTGGTAGTACGGCAGGACGTCCTGCTGCGGCCCCGTGAACTGCACCGCAGCGGCGATGCCGAGCGCCTGCGCGAGCTGCTCGTAGCGGCCGCGGTGCTTGTCGTGGCCCACCACCGCCAACAGCGCCCGGTCCCGCAAGCCCGCGCGCGCGAAGGCGCGCAGCGCGCCGGCGACGCCCTTGCGCTCGAAACCGGAGCCGACGAACAAGAACACGGTCTTGCCGTCCGGCCAGCCGAAGCGCGCGCGCGCCGCGTCGCGCTCCGCATCGGTCGGTGGCCGGAACCGCTGCAGGTCGATGCCGTTGCGGATGACGGTGAGCTTGGCCGCAGGCACGCCGTAGATGCGGGCGATCTCGTCGCGCACCATCTCGGAATTGCACACCACGCATTGCAGCGCCGGGTGCGCGAACATGTCCCGCTCGGCCCGCAGCGTCGCCCGGTGCTGCAGGCTGAGCCGGTCTCCCAGGTTGCGCCAGAAGCCGTGCTGGCGCCGCCGGATCGCCAGCCACTGGCGATGCACGCCGTCGCCGGCGCGGTACAGCGGCAGGCCCGGGATGCGCTCGTGCGACTGCACGAGGTCGAAGCGCTCGCGGGCGACCGTCTCGCGCACCGCGCGCGCGAAACCCTCGTCGCGCCAGCGCCGGCCGACATGGAAGGTGTCGAGTTCGATGCAGCGCACGGCGGGCGGCAGGCCGGTGTCGCCCTGCGGCCAGCGGCGGGCGATCAGGGTCAGCTCCACGCCGCGCGCCGACAGCGCGGCGGCGATGCGCTGCACGAAGCGCTCGGCGCCGCCGGCCGCGTTCCAGCTGCCGCGCACGAGTGCGATGCGCGGCGGGGGGTCAGCGCGGGACATGCCGGTCCAGCGCCTCGTCGAGCGCGGCGATCACCTGCGCCGGCGGCAGCACCACCAGGCAGTCGGAGCGCTTGCTGCCGCCGCAGCCGTCGATGCGGCAGGGCCGGCAGGGATGCACCATCGACGCCACCGCCCGCAGCTTGTCGCTCCAGGGTCCCCACTCCCGGTCGTCGCTCGGCCCGAAGAGCGCCGCGCCCGGTACACCCAGCGCCGCGGCCATGTGCATGGGCACCGAGTCGACGCCGAAGAACAGCGTGGCCTGCTCGATGGCCGCGCCCAGTTCCTCCAGCGACAACTGGCCGCGCAGGTCGATGCAGCGGGTGCGCGACTGCCGCAGGATGGCGTCGCCCAACTGCTGCTCGCGGGCATCGGGCGCGGCGGTCAGCACGATGGCGAGGCCGCGGCTGGCAACGTGGTCGATGACGCGGGCATTGCCCTCGGGCGTCCAGGCCTTGAACATCCAGCGCGAGCCGGGGTGCACCAGCGCATAGCGTTCGCCCTGCCAGCCGGCTTGCCGCAACTTGGCGCGCACGCTCTCGCGCGCCGCGTCCGGCACCGCCAGCGTGGGGGCGCGTTCGGCCGGCGCCGGGTGGATGCCGAGGCGGCGCAGCAGGTCCAGGTGACGCTCCACCGTGGCCCGCGGCACGTCGACGGGCATGGGTTGCGGGGCGAGGTGCGTGAAGGCGCGGCTCCACCACCATTGCCCGGTGTAGCGCACGAATGCGACGGACCAGCGAGGGCGCAGCACCGTGGCGAGCCAGGCGCCGCGCGGGTGGTCGGTGAGATGCACCACCAGGTCGTAGCGCCGCTCCCGCAGCGCCCGGAACAGGGCGCGCTCGGCGCCGAGCCGCTCGTACCAGGCGCCCTTGCGGCCGCGCGGCTGCAGGTGCAAGCGCGACAGGGCAGGGTGGCCCCGCAGCATCGCGGCGGTGTCGGCGTAGACCAGGGCGTCGATTTCCGCCTGCGGCGCCGCGTTCTTCAGCACCGACAACACCGGGCTGGACAACAGCACGTCGCCGTGGTGGCGCAGCTTGATCACCAGCGCCCGCCGCACCAGCCCCGGGTCGATGGCGTCCGGCGGCTGCGCGAAGAATGTCATGCGCGCGCGCCGGACTGCAGCATGGACAGGCGCGAGTACAGGCCGCCCTGGGCCAGCAACTCCGCGTGGCTGCCGGACTCGATCACGCGGCCCTGCTCCAGCACCACGATGCGGTCCGCGTGCTCCACGGTGGAGAGACGGTGGGCGATGATCAGCGTGGTGCGGCCCGCCATCAGGCGCTGGAGCGCCTCCTGCACCAGCCGCTCGGACATGGTGTCGAGCGCGGAAGTCGCCTCGTCCAGGATCAGGATGGGCGCGTCCTTGTACAGGGCGCGCGCGATCGCCAGGCGCTGGCGCTGGCCGCCGGACAGTTCGCCCGCGTTGTGTCCCGCCACGGTGTCCAGCCCCTGCGGCAACCCGGCGACGAATTCGGACAGGTTGGCGCCGGCGATGGAGCGCTCCAGCCGCTCGCGGTCCGGCGGGCTTTCCAGCGCGATGTTGGCGGCCAGCGTGTCGTTGAACATCACGACGTCCTGGCTGACCAGCGCGAACTGCGAGCGCAGCGCGTCCAGCTTCCAGTCGGCGACGTCCACGCCATCCAGCAGCACCTGCCCGGCATCCGGCAGCACGAAGCGCGGCAGCAGGTTGGCCAGCGTGCTCTTGCCCGAGCCGGAAGGCCCGACCAGCGCCACCACCTGGCCCGGCGCGATGTCGAGGCTCAGGCCGTCCAGGGCGGGCACCGCGTCGTCGCGGTAACGCACGCTGACGTCGCGCAGTTCGATGTGGCCCCGCGCGCGGCCCGGCGCATGCGTTCCGCCTTCTTCCGCGGGCACGTTGGTCAGCAGTTCACGCGCGCGCGCCACGGCGGCGAGCCCGCGGGTGATCGGGCTGGCCACCTCGGACAGCCGCTTGATCGGGGCGATCAGCATCAGCATCGCCGTGACGAAGGCGGCGAAGGTGCCCACGGAGGCCTGCACCGGCCCGCCGCCGCGGCTTTGCCACAGGCCGACGCAGATCACGATCGACAGCGACGCGGCGGCCACCAGGTGGGTCAGCGGCGTGATGGCGGCGTTGGCCGCAGCGCCCTTGAGCGAGAGCCGGCGCAAGGCCATGCCGAGGGTGTGGAAGCGCCGTGCCTGCGTCCCCTGCGAGCCGTGCAGGCGCACGACGCGGGCGGCCAGCACGTTTTCCTCCACCACGTAGGCCAGGTCGTTGGTGGCGGCGTGGCTGCTGCGGGCGATGCGGTACAGCCGCCGGGCCACCACCCGGATGATCCAGCCGACGGCGGGCACGATGGCCAGCGCGATGATGGTGAGCTGCCAGTTCAGGTACAGCAGGTACGCCAGCAGGGCCACCATCGACAGGCTGTCCTTCAACAGCCCGATGACCGAATTGACGAGCAGCGAGACGCCGCTCTGCACCTCGAACACCACGGTGTTGGACAGCGAGGTGGCGTTCTCCCGCGAGAACAGCGACAGGCGCGCGTCCAGCAGCCGGGTGAACATCGCCACCCGCAGCTTCATCAGGCCGTCCTGCGCGATGCGGGCCAGCGCCAGGTCCGCCAGGAAGCCGGCGACGCCGCGCACGGCGAACAGCAGCATCAGCGCGGCGGGCACCATCCACAGCTTCAGGTCGCTGCCGGGACGGAAGCCGTCATCGAGCAGCGGCTTCAGCAGCGCCGGCACGATCGGTTCCAGGGCCGACTGGATGAAGGTGCAGACCGCCGCGCCCACCCAGAACTTGCGCGAGCCGCGGAAGAACGGCATCAGCCAGCGCACCGCGCCCATGTCGATGCGGATCACAGGATGTCGTCCAGAGTCGGGGTGCAATAATGAAGCCGCGATTATGCCGTGCGCCGCTGGCCGGCCCTCCCGCCCCGAACCCATGCCACGCCTGTCCGTCGTCGTCATCACCCGCAACGAGATCCGCAACATCGGCAACTGCCTGCGCTCCGTCGCCTTCGCCGACGAAGTGGTCGTGGTGGATTCGGGCAGCACCGACGGTACGGTGGAAGCCGCCCGCGCCGCCGGTGCGCAGGTGATCGTCGCGCCCGACTGGCCCGGCTTCGGACCGCAGAAGAACCGGGCGCTCGACGCCGCCACCGGCGACTGGGTGTTCTCGATCGACGCGGACGAACAGGTGAGCCCGGCGCTGGCCGATGCGATCCGGCAGGCGATGGCCTCCGGCCGGCACGATGCCTGGTCCATCAACCGCCGGTCCAGCTATTGCGGGCAGTACATGGCGCACTCGGGCTGGTACCCTGACCGCGTGGTGCGGCTGTTCCGCCGCGGCACGGCGCGGTTTTCCGACGACATCGTCCACGAGCGGGTGGTGGCCCGGGGCAGCGTGGGGCGGCTGCAGGGCGACCTGCTGCACGACAGCATGCCGCACTTCGAATCCGTCATCGACAAGCTCGATCGGTATTCCACCGCGGGGGCTGTGGCGTTGATGAACAAGGGCGTGAAAGGGTCGCTGGCGAAGGCGCTGGGCCACGGCTGGTGGGCCTTCATGCGAACTTATGTGGTCAAACTGGGGTTCCTGGATGGCCGGCTGGGCCTGGCGCTGGCGATATCCAACGCGGAAGGCACGTATTACCGCTACATGAAACTATGGTTGCTGCAGCGTAAAGGCGCCTTCGGTCCGGAGTGACCCGGGGTGCGGAACCTTCGTCCTGCGGTAGAACCACAGGACTGGCAACAGGAGAGAAACAAGAGATGCATGTTCCTGGACATTGGCGACGACGCGAGGTGATGGCCTTGCTGGGCACGGCGGCTGCCGGCCCGGCGCTGGCGCAGTTCCGCGTGGAAGTGACGGGCGTGGGCCTGACGCAGCTGCCCATCGCCATCGCGCCCTTCAAGGGCGAGGCGGACCTGCCGCAGAAGCTGGCGGGCATCGTGCAGAACGACCTCGAGCGCAGCGGCCAGTTCCGCGCGGTCGACGCCGGCGCGGCGGCGGGCCTGGACGAAACCAGCCGGCCGGACCTGGCGCCGTGGCGGCAGAAGTCGGCGGATTCGCTGGTGGTCGGCAGCGCCACGCGGCTGGCGGACGGCCGCTACGACGTGCGCTTCCGCCTGTGGGACGTGGTGCGCGGGCAGAGCCTGGCGGCCGACGGCTTCGTGGTGGTCGCCGCGGACCTGCGGCTGGCGGCCCACCGCGTCTCCGACATGATCTACGAGAAGCTCACGGGCGAGAAAGGCGTGTTTTCCACGCGCATCGCCTACGTGACGAAGGCAGGCCCCCGGTACAACCTGTGGGTCGCGGACTGCGACGGCGAGAACGCGCAGTCGGCCCTGTCCAGCGCCGAATCGATCATCTCGCCGGCCTGGGCGGCCAGCGGCCGGCAGCTGGCGTACGTGTCCTTCGAGTCGCGCAAGCCGGTGGTGTACGTGCACGACGTGGCCAGCGGCGGGCGCCGCCTGATCGCCAACTTCCGCGGCTCCAACAGCGCCCCGGCGTGGTCGCCCGACGGCCGCACGCTGGCGGTGACGCTCACGCGCGACGGCGGCTCGCAGCTGTACACGATCGCCTCCAGCGGCGGCGAGCCGCGCCGCCTGACGCAGTCCGCCGGCATCGACACCGAGCCGGTCTATTCGGCCGACGGCAGCACGATCTATTTCGTCAGCGACCGCGGCGGCGCGCCGCAGATCTACCGGATGCCCGCTTCGGGGGGGCAGCCGCAGCGCGTCACCTTTACAGGGACTTACAACATTTCGCCGGCGCTGAGTCCCGACAACCGGTGGCTGGCCTACATTTCGCGCATCAACGGTGCTTTCAAGCTGCAAGTGATGGAAATCGCCAGCGGCAACGCGCAGTCGGTCACCGACACGACCGCCGACGAAAGCCCGAGCTTCGCACCCAACGGCCGGCTGATCATCTATGCCACCCGGCAAGGCGGCACCGAAGCGCTGATGACCACCACCCTCGACGGCAAGATCAAGGCGCGCCTGCCCGGCAAGGGCGGCGATATCCGCGAGCCGGACTGGGGCCCCTTTCAACGTTGACCCGCGGACGCAGCAGGCGTCCGCATTTCAGGAGGTTCAGGGAATGAAGCAACGTGTGATCCTGGCAGTCGCGCTCGCCGCGGCTCTCGCAGGCTGCGCCAGCGGCGTGAAGCTCGACGACGTGCCGGTGGAAGACCGGCGCGGCAGCACCGGCGTCGCGCCGGGCACCGGCAGCGGCACGCCCGGCGGCGGTTCGGGCGGCATGACCCAGGTCCAGCCGGTGCAGGCGGATCCGTCCGCGCGCAGTACGCCGGCGGGCCCCGCCAACGTGTCGCGCATCGTGCTGTTCGACTACGACAGCTACGTCGTCAAGCCCGAGTACCAGTCGCTCATCGAAGCGCACGCGCGCTACCTCAAGGCCGGCGGCGGGCGGCAGATCGTCATCGAGGGCCACACCGACGAGCGCGGCGGCCGCGAATACAACCTGGCGCTGGGCCAGCGCCGCTCCGAGGCCGTGCGCCGCGCGCTGGGGTTGCTGGGCGTGGCCGACACGCAGGTCGAGGCGGTGAGCTTCGGCAAGGAGAAGCCGGCCGCCATGGGCTCCGACGAAAACTCCTGGGCGCAGAACCGACGCGCCGAAATTACCTACCGGTGAAATCATGAAACGTTCCGCGCTCGCCGCGGCGCTGGCCGCCGCTTCGCTCTTCACCGCCACCGCGCATGCCGCGCTGTTCGAGGACGACGAGGCGCGCCGCGCCATCATCGACCTGCGCCAGCGCATCGAGCAGCAGCGGCAGGGCCTGGCCGAGGAACTGCGCCGGGCGGCCGACGAAGCGCGCCGTGCGGGCGAGGAGAACGCCACGCTGCGCCGCAGCGTGCTGGACCTGCAGGCCCAGATCGAGGCGTTGCGCTCCGAACTGGCCCGCCTGCGGGGCGCGGACGAACAGCTCGCCCGCGATCTGTCGGACATGCAGCGCCGGCAGCGGGATGTCGCCGCCGCGGTGGAAGAGTCGGCGCAGCGCCTTCGCAAGTTCGAGCCGGCGCAGGTGAACGTGGACGGCAAGGACATCATGGTCGAGCCGTCCGAGCAGCGCGATTTCGAGGCGGCGCTGGCCGCCTTCCGCAAGGGCGATTTCGTCGCCTCGCAGGTCGCTTTCGGCGAGTTCCTCAAGCGCTACCCGGCCAGCGGCTACCGCCCCACGGCGCTGTTCTGGATCGGCAACGCGCAGTACGCCAACAAGGACTACCGCGGCGCCATCGCCAATTTCCGCTCGCTGCTGCAGCAGGCCCCGGATCACCCGCGCGCGCCCGAGGCGGTGCTGTCCATCGCCAACTGCCAGATCGAACTGAAGGACAACGTGAGCGCGCGGCGCACGCTGGACGACCTGGTCAAGGCCTACCCGCAGTCCGAAGCCGCGAGCGCCGCGCGCGAACGGCTGGCCCGCCTGCGCTGAGCGTCCCGCGGCCGAATGACCCACCTGGACGAGGCTGCGGACCTGCAGCGGCGCTTCGGTGGGCTGGAGCGGCTGTACGGGATGCAGGGCGCGGCCGCCATCCGCCGCGCGCACGTGGCGGTCATCGGCATCGGCGGCGTCGGCTCCTGGGCGGCCGAGGCCCTGGCCCGCAGCGGCGTCGGCGCGCTGACCCTGGTGGACCTGGACCACGTGGCCGAATCCAACATCAATCGCCAGGTCCACGCGCTGGAGGGCACGATCGGCCAGGCCAAGGTGCTGGCGATGCGCGACCGCATCGCGCAGATCCATCCGCGCTGCACCGTGAACCCCGTCGAGGAGTTCGTCGAACCGGTGAACTGGCCGGCGCTGCTGCCGGCGGACGTGGATGCCGTCATCGACGCCTGCGACCAGGTGCAGGCCAAGGCGGCTATGGCGGCCTGGGCGCGCGAGCGCAGGGCGCTGTTCATCGCCTGCGGCGCCGCCGGCGGCAAGCGGCTGGCGCACAAGGTCGACGTCGACGACCTGTCCCAGACCACGCACGACCCGCTGCTGGCGCAGCTGCGCTATCGCCTGCGCAAGTTCCACGGGGCGCCGAAGGAGGGCAGGAAGATCGGCGTCACCTGCGTCTTCAGCCGCGAGGCGGTGGCGCCGCCGGACCCGTCGTGCGCGATCGAGGGCGACGGCACGCTCAACTGCCATGGCTACGGTTCGGTCGTCAGCGTGACCGCGACCTTCGGCCAGGTCGCGGCCGGGTGGGTGCTCGATCGCATCGCGACGCGAAAAGAGCCCCCCAAAGTGACGCTATAATCGCGGGCTTTGCTGCTCGCAACAGCGGCAAAGAACCGGCCGGGACGTTAGCTCAGTTGGTAGAGCAGCGGACTTTTAATCCGTTGGTCGCAGGTTCGAATCCTGCACGTCCTACCACTTTCTGAAAAGCCTGCTACGGAATCCGTAGCAGGCTTTTTCTTTGGGCGGCGCGGCGATGAGCACAATTTCGCGCTTGCGCGCAATCCCACGCCTTTTTTCCACGGGTAGCCCATCTGGAACATGCCGGGCCGCGTTCCTGCCCTTACTGTCACGGTCGGACCGAATGGATCAGTTGGCATCCCAGGGACAGACAAGGAAAACCCACCCATGGCTATCGGAATCGTCCAGGACGGCGGCGACGCCAACGAGCAGATCGACGGGTCTGCCGACGACGACACCCTGTCCGGTGGGGGCGGGCACGACACGCTGGTGGGCGGCGCGGGTGACGACAGCCTGACCGGCGGCGCCGGCAACGACGTCTTCTGCCTCGACTTCCACGAGGCGACGGGAACCGACCGCATCTCCGACTTCGCGGCGGGACAGGACACGCTGCGCCTGCTGGCCAACACGATCACCAGCGTCGTCGCCTACGACTACGCGGCCGTCCTGCCCGCCGGCTGCCTGATGGTTTCCACGGGCAGCGCGCGAACCATCCTGTACCTGCGCGGCGAGGCCGGCGTGGTGCAGACCGTCGTCCTGCAAGGCGTCTTCACCGCCAGCCAGTTCATGCTGTCGGTGGGCGCATGGGGCACCGACGTGACCATCCGGCAGCCCTCCACGGACGGTGCGGACAGCCTGGCGGGCAGCCCGGGCCACGATTTCATCGAGGGCCTCGGCGGCGACGACTTCATCGACGGGGGCGCCGGGTCGGACACGCTTTCCGGCGGCGCGGGCAACGATTCCATCATGGGCGGCGGCCCATCGAGCGGTGGCGCCGACCTCATCGACGGTGGCGCAGGACGCGACACGGTCTCCTATGACTACAGCCAGTCCACCTCCGGCATCGTCTTCCACACGACGGTCGCATACGGCAGCCAGCAGGACCTGGCCGACGGCAGCACCGACCTGCTGACGGGGATCGAGCAGGTCGACGTCGCCGGCGGCGCCGGGGATGACGTGATCAGGGGCGACATTCTGGACAGCCATGTCCGGGGCGGGGGCGGCAATGACACGTTGACGGGTGGCGCCGGCAATGATGCGTTTGCCTATGACGTGGCAGCCCCGAACGGGCAGGATCGAATCACCGACCTGGGCCCCGGTGACCTCCTCCGGTTCGGAGGCATCGAGCTTGCCGGCCCCATCCTTCACGGCGACGACCCGTCCGGCCTCGAGCCCGGCCAGGTGATGCTGGGCACGCCGGCAGGTGGCGTGACGCTCCTGTACGTCCAGATGGGGGGCGCCGCCGGGCTCACCACGATCGAACTGGCCGGGGCGTTCACCCGCAGCAACTTCAGCATCCACTACGACGGCGCCGGTACCAGCCTGAACGTCCTCCAGCCGGGTCCCGGCAACGACACCTTCGCGGGTGGCACGGGTCACGAATACCTCGAAGGGCTTGGCGGAAACGATGTCCTCGGGGGCGCGGACGGCAACGACACCCTCATGGGGGGCGACGGCCATGACCACCACGACGGCGGTGCGGGTGACGACCTGCTGGTGGGGGGCGCGGGCAGCGACAGCTTCGAGACAGGCGACGGAAACGACACGGTGGACGGCGGCGCCATCACCGACCGCGTCCACTACACGGACCTGAACAGCATCAGCTATGCCGACGCCGTCGGCGCCATCTCGCTGAACCTGCAGGCCGGCGAAGTCGCCAAGGCTTCAGGCATCGACCACCTGTCGAACATCAACTTCGTCACCGCCTCGGCGTACGACGATGCGCTGGTCGGCAGCGACGACGCGGCCCTGCTGGAGCAGTTCGAAGGCGGGATGGGCAACGACACCATCGACGGTGCCGGCGGCTGGGACGAGGTGGCCTACACCGCGTCCACCGCGGGCGTGAACGTCTCGCTCGCGGCGGGCAAGGCCTTCGACGACGGCTTCGGCCATGTCGACGATCTGTTCGGCATCGAGGCGGTTCGCGGCTCCGGTTTCCGCGACACCCTGACGGGCGACGGCGGCGCCAACGTCCTCGACGGGCAGGCCGGCGCCGACACCATGGACGGCGGCGCGGGCGACGACACCTATGTCGTGGACGCAGCGGGCGACCTCGTCATCGAGACCGCCGAGGGCGGCGTGGACAGCGTGCACGCGCGCGTCAGTTCCGTCCTGGCCGCGTTCGTGGAGCACCTGACCCTCACTGGCAGCGCCCCCATCAACGGCACCGGCAACGATGCGGCCAATTCGATCACCGGCAACGCGGGAGCCAACGTCCTGGACGGGAAGGCCGGCGCGGACACGATGGCCGGCGGGGCCGGCAAGGACTCCTACAGGGTCGACACCGCCGGCGACGTGATCATCGAGACGAGCACGGGCGGCGTGGACTCGGTGACGGCCAGCCTGAGCTACGTCCTGGGCAGCTTCGTGGAGAACCTGAGACTGTCCGGTGTCGACGCGATCGACGGCACCGGCAATCAGCTGGCGAACAGCCTGGCCGGCAATGCTGGCGCCAACGTCCTGGATGGAATGGGGGGCATCGACACCATGGCCGGCGGCGCCGGCGACGACACCTACATCGCCGACCATGGCGAAGACGACATCCTGGAGTCCGCTGGCGGTGGCGTGGATCGCGCGATCGCGAGCGCGAGCTACGGGCTCGCGGACTTCGTGGAGAACCTGAAATTGACGGGGACCGCGCTCCATGGCACGGGCAACGCACTTGCCAATGTGCTGACGGGCCATGCGGGAAGCAACCTGCTGGATGGCAGGGCGGGTGCGGACACGCTGATCGGCGGCGCCGGCAACGACACGTACATCGTGGACGACGTCGGGGACCGCGTGGTCGAAACCGCTACGGGCGGCATGGACCTGGTGGACTCCACCGTGAGCTACACCCTGCCCGAATTCGTGGAAGGCCTGGTGCTCTCCGGCACGGCGGCCCTTCACGGCCGGGGAAACGCGCTGGACAACAGGATCTACGGCAATGCCGGCGGCAACTTGCTGGACGGACGCGAGGGGGCGGATGTCCTGATGGCCGGGGGCAGTGCGGACCGGCTGGTCGGAGGGGCGGGGGCCGACAGGCTCATCGGCGGTGGCGGGGCCGACAAGTTCATCTTCGCGGATGTCCTCCACAGCACTGCAGCCGCCCCCGACCTGATCAGCGACTTCCGCCGCGGAACCGACCGGATCGACCTGTCGGACGTGGACGCGGACACGACGCTCTCCGGCCAGCAGCACTTCACCTTCATCGGTGCGGCCGCCTTCGGCAGCGATGCCACGGGACAGCTTCGGTTCGAGGTCATCGACAGCAGGCTGGTGCTCCTGGGCAGCACGGATGCAGACGCGATGGCCGAGTTCACGGTGGAGATGATTGGCGTGGGCGCACTGGATGCCGGCGACCTGCGGCTATGAACGGGCCCACCGTGGGTCGGCGGCTTTCGGAGGTGGGCCTGTGCGCGGCATAATCGCTCGACCATGAGCCCGCGCAGTACCCACAGTGTCCTCGTCGTCGATGACGCCGAATCCAACCGGTACGCGCTGTCGCGGGGCCTGCGCGCCGAGGGGTTCCAGACGGTGGAGGCCGCCGCCGGCGCCCAGGCGCTGGAACTCGCCGAGTACGTTTCCGCCGTGGTGCTCGACGTGCACCTGCCGGACGTGCACGGCTTCGAGGTCTGCCGCCTGCTGCGGGGCAATCCGAAGACGGCGCGCGTGCCGATCATCCATGTGTCGGGCGTCTACGTGAAGGACGAGCACCGTGTCGCGGGCACGCGGGCGGGCGCCGACGCCTACCTGGTGTCTCCCGTCGACACGGCCGAACTGGCCGTCCTGATCGACCGGCTGGTGACCGAGCGCGCCGGCGGCTGAGCCGCGACACAACGGGCAGAATCGCGGCATCCGCTGGAGACTCGCCTGCGCTACCTGTTCGTCCACCAGAACTTTCCCGGCCAGTTCCGCCACGCCGCCCGCGCCCTGGCCGACGACCCCGCCAACGAGGTCGTCGGCATCGGGGACCTGCGCAGCCTGAAGGGGCGGCCGCAGCTGCACCCCCGGGTGAAGGTCGCCGGTTACGAGCTCAAGGCCGGTGGCGGGGCGCAAACCCATGCCTACGTGCGCGACTTCGAGGGCCACGTCCGCCGCGGCCAGGAGGTCGTGCGGCTGCTGCTGTCGCTGCGCGACAAGGCGCGCTTCCAGCCCGACGTGGTGGTGTCGCATCCCGGCTGGGGAGAATCGCTGTTCCTGCGGGACATCTATCCCGGCGCGCGCCACATCCAGTACTGCGAGTTCTATTACCACGCCACCGGCGCGGACGTCGGCTTCGACCCCGAGTTCCCGGCCTCGCTGAACGACCAGCTGCGGGTGCGCATCAAGAACAGCACGCAACTGCAAAGCCTGGTGTCCGCCGACGCCGGCCTGTCGCCCACCGCCTGGCAGCAGGGGCGCTACCCGCCGGAGCTGCGCGGCAAGATCCGCGTGATCCACGACGGCATCGACACGGGCGTGGCCAGGCCGGACGCGGGCGCCTCGATCGAGCTGGCGGGGCAGCGCTTCGCAGCCGGCGACGAGGTCGTGACGTACGTCGCGCGCAACCTGGAGCCGTACCGCGGCTTCCATGTCTTCATGCGCATGCTGGAGCACCTGCAGGCGCTGCGGCCGCGCTCGCGCGTCATCGTGGTCGGGGGAGACGAGGTCAGCTACGGCCGGCCGCCGGACGCCAAGTCCACCTGGCGGCAGCACTACACGAAGGAGCTGGAGGGCCGCGTGGATTTCGGCAAGGTGGTCTTCCCCGGCAGGGTGCCGTATGCGGACTACCTGAAGGTCCTGCAGGTCTCGGCAGCGCACGTGTACCTCACCTATCCCTTCGTGCTGTCCTGGTCGATGCTGGAGGCGATGGCGGCCGGCTGCGTGCTGGTCGGTTCGCGCACGGCGCCGGTGGAGGAGGTGATCGAGGACGGCCGCAATGGCCTGCTGGTCGACTTCTTCGACCCCACCGCCATGGCGCGGCGCGTCGCCGACGTGCTGGCGCGGCCCGAGGCACACCAGGCGCTGCGGACGCAGGCGCGCCAGACAGTGCTGGAGCGCTACGACCTCAAGACCGTCTGCCTGCCGCGCACGCTGGACTTCCTGCGGGGCTAGGAGCCTGGGCTCCTAGCCCCGGCGCTGCATCCGCAGGCGTGTCGGCACGAAGCCGTCGCGGTCGCGCAGGGCGCGCCAGGTTTGCAGGCACACGAGGCGACGGTCCGCTCCCTCCACACCCTCGATGCGGCACTCCTCCGCATGGGCGTGGCAACCGGCCGCGAACAGGTCGCAGGCTTCGGGTGTCGGGGCGGCCGGTTGCACCGGGCCGAGGTGGGGTTGCCAGCGGGGATCCATGGACGCAGCCTGCGCCACGTCCCGGCACCCGTCTGCAGGGGACGTCGGCTGTCCGTGTGAGACAGCACGCACAGCACCCGGCCGGTGCGTCAGGCGGCCGCGGGCCTCGGCTTGGCTGCGTCGCCCGCCTTGGCGTTCTTTCCGTACTTCAGCTTCATCACCAGCACGGCCAGGGCCAGGACCAGCGTGGAGGAGTTGGCGATCATCATCGGCACCTCGCCGAGCACGATGCCGTAGGCCAGCCATACGGCGACGCCGAGCGTGAAGACGCTGTACATGCGCAGCGAAATCCCGCTGACGTCCTTGGTGCGGAAGGTCCGCCAGGCCTGCGGCACGAAGGACGCGGTGGTCAGCGTGGCCGCGGCGTAGCCGAGCATGTCCGAAACTTCCATGGTGTTCTGGTGGGGTCTTGTCGTTGGAGACCCATTGCATCCCACCCCACCCGCCCGGCCGATAGGCGGCGCGAGTCAGTCGGTGTCAGCCAGGGGCTGATGCGCGATCAGGGCCGGCGTAGGAGCGGGCAACTGCAGCCGCGCCGCCTGGCAGACCTGCACGCAGTCGCGGATGTGCTGCTCGCCCAGGTAGCGGATGGCGGCGTAGCCGATCAGTGCGGACAGCGCCTGGCCGGCCAGCGGGATGTACTTGGTGGCCTGCTTCACGGTCAGGCGCCGGCCGACCGTTGCCGCCATGCGGATGACCAGGTCGCGCGTGATGAACTTGCCGATGACGATGGAGCCGACCGCGCCCACCGCCTTCTCGACGGACTCGCGCTTGCGCTGGGGCAGGCGTTCGATCTGGTGCGGGGCCAGGCCGAATTCCTCGCTGATCGCCGGGATCAGCTTGGACAGCAGCGCCGCATCGACCAGCCAGTCCAGCCCGGGGATGGGCACCGCGCTGGCGGCGGCGCCGGCCATGGCGCGGCGGTTCAGGAGCTTGCGGGCGCGCTGCACGGCAGCGAGCATGGCGGGGTCGTTGGCGGCGAGCTGGAGCGAGGAGGGCATGGACGGATGGTGGGGGCGCTCGCCGTGCCGCGCAAGGGTCAGCCCGCCGCCGCGCCCTCGGCCGCCTCGATGTCGCCGGACAGGGCCAGCCAGCGTTCTTCCAGCGTCGCCAGTTCATCCGTGACGGCCTTCAGGCGCCGCCCCGCTTCGGCGATGTCGGCCGGGCTGGGAGAGCCGGACAAGCGGGTTTCCAGCTCGCCCTTCTCGGCTTCCAGGGCCGCGATGCGGCGCTCGGCCTGTTCCAGCTCCTTCTTCAGCGGCTTGACCCGGCCGGACAGCTGCTGCCGCTGCTGGGCTTGCAGCTTGCGCTGCTCCTGCGGATCGGCGCGCTTTTCCGCCGGCGCGGGGGCGGCAACGGGTGCAGGCGCCGGCGCAGGCGCCGCATTCGCCAGCTTCGCCGCCTCGCGCAGGCGCTTGGCCTCGTCCAGCAGGTAGCGCTGGTAGTCGTCGAGGTCGCCGTCGAACGGCGCGATGCCGCCGCGGCCGACCAGCCAGAACTCGTCGCAGACCGAGCGCAGCAGCGCGCGGTCGTGGCTGACCAGCATCACCGTGCCTTCGAACTCGTTGAGCGCCATGGCCAGCGCTTCGCGGGTGGCCAGGTCGAGGTGGTTGGTCGGCTCGTCGAGCAGCAGCAGGTTGGGGCGCTGCCAGACGATCATCGCCAGCACCAGCCGCGCCTTCTCGCCGCCGCTCATGGTGCCCACGGCCTGCTGCACCATGTCGCCGGTGAACAGGAACTGCCCGAGGAAGTTGCGCAGCTCCTGCTCGCGGCCGGCCGGACCGACGTCGCGTGCCAGCCGGATCATGTGCTCCAGCGGCGTGTCCTGCGAACGCAGCACGTCGAGCTCCTGCTGCGCGAAGTAGCCGATGGCCAGGCCCTTGCCTTCGGTGATGGTGCCCGCGAGCGGGGGCATGGTGCGCGCGATGGTCTTGACCAGCGTCGACTTGCCCTGGCCGTTGGCGCCGAGGATGCCGATGCGCTGGCCGGCGAGGACCGACCGGTTGACGTTGCGCAGGATGGTGGTGGTCTTTCCATCAGCCGCATACCCGAAGCTCGCATCGCTGATCGCCAGCATCGGGTTCGGCAGGTTCGCCGGTTCCTTGAACTCGAAGGTGAACTCGGCGTCGGCCAGCACCGGGGCGATCTTCTCCATCCGCTCCAGCGCCTTGACGCGGCTTTGCGCCTGCTTGGCCTTGCTGGCCTTGGCCTTGAAGCGGTCGATGAACTTCTGCAGGTGGGCGATCTTTTCCTTCTGCTTGGAGAAGGTGGCCTGCTGCTGCTCCAGCTGCTCGGCCCGCAGGGTTTCGAAGCCGCTGTAATTGCTGCCGTAGCGCGTGAGCTTCTGGTGGTCGATGTGCAGCGTGACGCCCGTGACGCCGTCCAGGAATTCGCGGTCGTGGCTGATCACCACCAGCGTGCCGGCGTAGCGCAGCAGCCAGGCCTCCAGCCAGACCAGTGCGTCCAGGTCCAGGTGGTTGGTGGGTTCGTCCAGCAGCAGCAGGTCCGACGGCGCCATCAGCGCGCGGGCCAGTTGCAGGCGCATGCGCCAGCCGCCGGAGAAGCTGTTCACCGGCCGCTCCAGCTCCTCGGGGCGAAAGCCCAGGCCCAGGATCAGCGATTGTGCCCGCGGCACCGCATCGTGTTCGCCGGCGTCCGCCAGGTCCGAGTGCGCGTGGGCGATGGCGTAGCCGTCGTCGCCCGCCTCGGCCTGCAGGAGTTGCTCGCGCAGCTCCATCAGGCGCGTGTCGCCGCCCAGGACGAAGGCCGTGGCGGGCTCGTCCGTCTCGGGCATGTGCTGGGCGACCTGCGACAGCCGCCACTGCGCGGGCACGGAGAAATCGCCCGCGTCCTCGTGCAAGGTGCCGTTGAGGAGGGCGAACAGGGTGGACTTGCCGGCGCCGTTGCGGCCGACGAGGCCGACCTTTTCGCCGGGGTTGATGGTGACGGACACGCCGTCGAGGAGGACCTTGGCGCCACGGCGCAAGGTCACGTTTCTGAGCTGGATCACTGGACCGATTGTCTCATCGACGGCGCACCAGCGTCGGTGTGGGGGTGAGCCGAAGGCCAACGTAGGCTGGTGGTGAGCGCGAAGCCGAACCCCAGCACCCCACCGCTGGGGTTCGGCGCTGCGCGCGCTCACCACCAGCCTACGGGAGCAGGCCTTCCGGAACGATCGCCTCGCGCGTCAGCAGCAGCACCTGGTCTTCGCCGGCGGACGTTTCCAGCCAGACCGCCTCCAGCCGCGGAAAAGCCGCCTCGAAATGCGCGCGCTCGTTGCCGATCTCCAGCACCAGCACCGCCTCGGGGCTCATGCGCGAGGGGGCGTCGCGCAGCAGGGCGCGGACGAAGTCCATGCCGTCGTGGCCACCGGCCAGCGCCAGCTGCGGCTCGGCACGGTATTCCGCGGGCAGGTCCGCCATGCCGGCCGCGCTCACGTACGGCGGGTTGCACAGGATCAGGTCGTAGGGGCCGGGCAGGGCCGCCAGGCCGTCGGACTGCACCAGCCGCACGCGATCGGAAAGCCCATGCTTGTCGACGTTGATGCGGGCCACTTCGAGCGCGTCCTCCGAGATGTCCGCCGCGTCGACCTGGACGTCCGGATAAGCCATCGCCGCCAGCACGGCCAGGCTGCCGTTGCCGGTGCACAGGTCCAGCACCTTGCGGGTGCGGTCCGACAGCCAGGCATCGATGCTGCCCTCGGCCAGCAGCTCCGCGATGAAGCTGCGCGGCACGATGGCGCGCTCGTCCACGTAGAAGGGCACGCCCTGCAGCCAGGCCTCGCGCGTCAGGTAGGCGGCGGGCCGGCGGGTGGCGATGCGCCGGTGCAGCAGCTCGCGCGCGGCCTGCTGCTCGTGCGCCTGCAGCTCGCGGTCGGCATGCGCGTCCAGTTCATCCAGCGGCAGGCCCAGGTGCCACAGCACCAGCCACACCGCCTCGTCGAAGGCATTGGTGGTGCCATGCCCGAAACTGACCTCCGCCGCCTCCAGCTGCGCCGCCAGCTCCTCCACCAGCGCGATGAGTTTCATCAGCCGCCCCGGTCCAGGTGCTCCAGCGTGCGGCGGTAGATGTTCTTCAGCGGGTCGATGTCGGCCACGCGCACGTGTTCGTCGATCTTGTGGATCGTGGCGTTGATGGGCCCGAACTCGATGACCTGCGGGCAGATGCGCGAGATGAAGCGGCCGTCGCTGGTGCCGCCGGTGGTGGAGAGCTCCGTCTCGATGCCGGTCTCGTCGCGGATCGCCGCCTGCACCGCGGTCACCAGCGCGCCGGGCGTGGTGAGGAAGGGCTGCCCGCCCACCGTCCAGGCCAGCTCGTAGTCGAGGCCGTGGGCGTCCAGCACCTGGTGCACCCGCTGCTGCAACTGCTCCGCGGTACTGACGCTGGCGAAGCGGAAATTGAAGTCGATCACCGCCCGGCTCGGGATGATGTTGCCCGCGCCGGTGCCGCCATGGAAATTGCTGACCTGGAAGCTGGTGGGCGGGAAGAAGTCGTTGCCGCGGTCCCACTCGGTGCGGGCCAGTTCCTCCAAAGCGGGCAGCGCGAGGTGGATCGCGTTCTTGCCGAGTTGCGGATAGGCGATGTGCGCCTGCACGCCCTTGACGGTGAGCTTGCCGGTCAGGCTGCCGCGGCGGCCGTTCTTGATCATGTCGCCCAGCCGCTCGACGCAGGTGGGCTCGCCGACGATGCAGTAGTCCAGCTTCTCGCCGCGCTCCTCCAGCTTCCGGCAGACCAGCACGGTGCCGTCGTTGGCCGGACCTTCCTCGTCGCTGGTGATCAGCAAGCCGATGCCGAGATCGGGGTTGGCATGGGCCGCGAGGAATTCCTCGACCGCCACCACGAAGGCGGCGATGGACGTCTTCATGTCCGCCGCGCCGCGCCCGTACAGCTTGCCGTCGCGATGGCTCGGCACGAAGGGGTCGCTGGTCCACTGCTCCAGCGGGCCGGTGGGCACCACGTCGGTATGGCCGGCGAACACCAGCGTGCGGCCGCCACGGCCGGGGCGCTTGGCCCACAGGTTGGTCACGCGGAAATCCGCCGGGCCGCCCGTGATCGTCTCGCAGGTGAATCCCAGGGCCTGCAGCCGGGCCGCCAGGATGGCCTGGCACTGGCCGTCTTCCGGCGTGACCGAGCGCTGGGCGATCAGCTGCTCGGCGAGATGGAGGGTCTTGGACATTGGAGGCAAGTCTACGCGCGGCGATGGATCACCGGGGTTCGCTCCGCTCACCGCCGGCCTACGGGGCCGCTTCCCCGCAACGGAACGTGGAACGGGCGGAATAACATGCAGCCCGCTCCCCCTTGTGAAGAGGATCCGGCTTTGCCGGTCCTCTTCACACTGATCAAGCCACTCTGAAAAGTCGCAAAGCGACTTTTCAGAGTGAACAACCTAGTGTTTCACGTCGAAGGTGATTTCGGTGAACGAAGGCGTGTCGTCCGCTTCGTCGTCGCCGTCATTGGCTTCCGCCAGGGCCGCGCCCACCGCGCTGTTCTGCAGGCGCCATTGCAGGTTGGTCGGCGAGTCCGCGTAGGCCATGCCTTCCTTCTTGTCGACCACGCCGTCGACGATGAGCCGGGCGATGTCCTGCTCGAAGGTTTGCGAGCCTTCGGCCATGGACTTCTCCATGGCCTCCTTGACGCCGGAGAAGTCGCCCTTTTCGATCAGCTCGGAGATCAGCTTGGTGTTGAGCATCACCTCCACCGCCGGCGCGCGGCCGCCCGTCACGGTGCGCAACAGGCGCTGCGACACCACGGCCTTCAGCGCGGCGGCCAGGTCGCCCAGCATGGTCGGGCGCACTTCCACCGGGTAGAAGGACAGCACGCGGTTCAGGGCCTGGTAGCTGTTGTTGGCGTGCATGGTGGCCAGGCACAGGTGGCCGGACTGCGCGTACGCGATGGCCGCGGACATCGTCTCGCGGTCGCGGATCTCGCCGATCAGGATGACGTCGGGCGCCTGCCGCAGCGCGTTCTTCAGCGCGGTCTGCAGCGACTGCGTGTCGCTGCCCACCTCGCGCTGGTTCACCACGCACTTCTTGTTCTTGAAGATGAATTCGACCGGATCCTCGATGGTGAGGATGTGGCCCGTCATCGTCTCGTTGCGGTGGTCCATCATCTCGTTGCGGTGGTCCATCATCGCGGCGAGCGTCGTGCTCTTGCCGGCGCCGGTGGAGCCCACCATCAGCAGCAGGCCGCGCTTGTCCAGGATCAGCTCGCCCAGGATCATCGGAACCTGGAGCGTGCCGAGCGCCGGGATTTCGGTGGCGATGTAGCGGATGACCGCGGCGATGCTGCCGCGCTGGCGCATGGCGGAGAAGCGGAAGTTGCCTGCGCCTTCCACGGCGTGGGCCATGTTCAGCTCGCCGGTGGTGTCCAGTTCCTCCATGCGATGGGCCGGCAGCACCTCGGCCAGCAGCGCGCGGGTGGCATCGGCGGGCAGCAACTGGTTGTTGATCGGCAGCGTCTGGCCGTTGATCTTGATCATCGCCGGCGCATGCGCCGAGAGGTAGACGTCGGAGGCCTTCTTCTCCGCCATCAACCGCAGGATCCGTTCCATCGTGCCCATCGTGGCCATCTCTGCTCCTCCGTCGATTTGTGAAGCTCAGTCGCGCAGCAGGTCGTTCAGGCTGGTGGAGGAGCGCGTCTTGGCGTCCACCGTCTTCACGATGATCGCCGCGTAGGTGCTGTACGCGGTCCCGTCGGCCGCCTTCTTGTGCAGCCCACCGCTGATCACCACGCTGCCGCTGGGCACGCGCCCGTAGATCATCTCGCCGGTCTCCCGGTTGAAGATCGGCGTGCTCTTGCCGATGTACACGCCCATGCCGATCACGGAGTTCTCCTCCACGATCACGCCTTCCACCACTTCGGAGCGCGCGCCGATGAAGCAGTTGTCCTCGATGATCGTCGGGTTGGCCTGCAGCGGCTCCAGCACGCCGCCGAGGCCGACACCGCCGGACAGGTGCACGTTCTTGCCGACCTGCGCGCAGGAGCCCACGGTGGCCCAGGTGTCGACCATCGTGCCCTCGTCGACATAGGCGCCGATGTTCACGTAGCTGGGCATCAGGATCGCGCCCCTGGCAACGAAGCTGCCGCGGCGGGCCACGGCGGGCGGCACCACGCGCACGCCGGTGGCGGCCATTTCCTCGGGCGACAGGTGCGAGAACTTGGTCTGCACCTTGTCGAAGAAGGCCAGCTCGCCGGCCTTCATGATGACGTTGTCGTTCAGGCGGAAGGACAGCAGCACCGCTTTCTTGATCCACTGGTGCACCGTCCACTGGCCCACGCCCTGCCGCGTGGCCACCCGCAGCTTGCCGCTGTTCAGGTCCGCGATCACGTGTTCCACCGCGTCGGCCACCTCTTTCGGAGCGGACTGGGGCGAGAGGCCGGCGCGGTTCTCCCACGCGTTGTCGATGATTTGCTGGAGCTGTTGGGTCATGGGGTTCAGGATCTGTTTTGGACGAACTGCACGATGCGCTGCGCGGCTTCCAGACACTCGGCGGTGTCGGCCACGAGCGCCATCCGGACGCGGCCGGCGCCGGGGTTGCCGCCCCCCGCCTCCCGGGCCAGGTAGCTGCCCGGCAGCACGGTCACATTGTATTGAGCCAGCAGGTCGCGGGCGAACGCGGTGTCGCTTCCGCGCACGCCGGCCCACAGGTAGAAGCCGGCGTCGGGCAGCCGCACGTCCAGCACGGTCTCCAGCAGCGGCGTGACCTGCGCGAACTTGCGGCGGTACAGGTCGCGGTTCTCGACCACGTGGGCTTCGTCCTTCCAGGCGGCCACGCTGGCGGCCTGCACGATCGGGCTCATCGCGCTGCCGTGGTAGGTGCGGTACAGGAGGAACTGCTTGAGCAGCGCGGCGTCGCCGGCGACGAAGCCGCTGCGCATGCCCGGCACGTTGCTGCGCTTGGACAGGCTGGTGAAGGCCACCAGCCCGCGGAAATCGCCCCGCCCCAGCTTCGCGGCGGCTTCCAGGCCGCCCAGCGGCGCTTCGTCGCGGAAATAGATCTCGCTGTAGCACTCGTCCGAGGCGATGACGAAGCCGTGCCGGTCCTGCAGCGCGAACAGCTTGCGCCATTCGTCCAGCGGCATGACCGCGCCCGTGGGGTTGCCGGGCGAGCAGACGTACAGCAGCTGCGTCTTCGCCCAGGTCGCCTCCGGCACGCTGTCCCAGTCGACGGCGAAGTTGCGCCGCGGGTCGCTGGGGGCGTAGTACGCGTCGGCGCCGGCGAGCAGGGCCGCGCCTTCGTAGATTTGATAGAACGGATTGGGACACACCACCACGGCCGGCCGGGTGGGGTCGATCACCGTCTGCGCGAAGGCGAACAGCGCTTCGCGCGAGCCGTTCACCGGCAGCACCTGGGTCGCCGCATCCAGCGCCAGTCCGTAGCGGCGTTGCATCCATGCCGCACAGGCCGCGCGCAGCTCGGGGCTGCCGGCCGTCGGCGGATAGCCGGCGAGGTCGCTGCCGGGAATGTCCATTGCCGCCGCCAGCGCCTGCTTGATGAAGGCCGGCGTGGGGTGCTTGGGCTCGCCGATGCCGAGGCTGATGGCGCGGTACGCGGGGTTGGGGGTGACGCCGGCAAACAGTTGCTTCAGGCGCTCGAAGGGGTAGGGCTGCAGGCGTGACAGCAGGGGATTCATCCCCGGATTATCCCTGTGCGCATTGACGCCGCCGCCGGGGCGGGCTTCAATGGCCGGATGACCATCTGGCGCCCGTCCGACTTGCGCTTCTTCCTGGGCCTGCTGTTGCCCGCGCTGACGCTGAACTCGGTGCTGCGCGATCCGGAGCATGCGGCCGTCGGAGTGGCCCTGATCTGGGGCGTGATAGCGATGGGTGAGGCCGTGGTGCCGTGGCTGCGGCGCTCACCGCCCGGCGCGGGGCCCCAGCCGGCCTTGTCCTGGATCCTGCGCGGCTTCGTCCCGCTGGAAATCCTGCTGCTGCTCGCCGGCGGCGCCGCGGCGGCGCACGCGGACCTGCCGACGATCCTGGGCCTGGCCTTCGCCGTCGGCTTCGTCGCGGGCGCCCAGGGCATCACCTTCGCCCACGAGCTGGGGCACAGCCGGCACCGGGGCGACCGCGCCCTCGGCTGGGTCCTGATGGCCTGCGTGATGTACGGCCACTTCATGGTGGAACACTACCGGGGCCACCACGTGCGCGCCGCCACGCACGACGACCCGGCGTCGGCCCGGCCTGGCGAGAGCCTGTGGCGCTTCCTGCCTCGCACGCTGGCTGGCA
The DNA here is from genome assembly GCA_021323335.1 of Ramlibacter sp. Lineage (GTDB taxonomy): Bacteria > Pseudomonadota > Gammaproteobacteria > Burkholderiales > Burkholderiaceae_C > Ramlibacter. The sequence continues at coordinate 81,995 of JAJTCN010000006.1, read as the reverse complement.
GCTGGCTGCATGCCTGGAAGCTGGAAGCGGAGTTCCTGCGCATGCGGCGCAAGAGCTGGCTGCGCAGCCCGCTGCTCTGGTGCACGCTGGCCAACGTCGCGGTGCTGGCCGGCCTGGCTGCCGCCGGCTGGTGGGGGGTGCTGCTGTTCTGGGTGCTGCAGTCGGCCTTCGCGGTGTGGCTGCTGGAGACGGTGAACTACATCGAGCACTACGGCCTGCAACGACAGGCCGGCGCGGACGGCCGGCCCGAGCCGTTCGGCACGCAGCACGCCTGGAATGCGGACACCTTGCTGTCCAACAGCCTGCTGGCCAACCTGCAGCGGCATTCCGACCACCACGTGCATGCCTGGAAGCCGTATCCGGAGTTGCAAGCCTTGCCCGGGCCGCAGCTGCCCACCGGGTATGCGGGCTGCATCCTGCTGGCCGCCCTACCGCCGGTGTGGTTCGCGCTGATGCACCGCAGGATGCCGGGGTGCCTGCCGGCGACCCGGCCTACCGGCACCACCGTCTCGTAGCCGGGCCTGTAGGCCGGGTTGCCGAAGGCACCCCGGCGTCACGCCTTCAAGGCTGCCACCGTTCCCCCAGCAACTCCATCAATTCCCGCGCGTTGTCCGGCGCATGGCGCTTGTCGGTGTTGTCGAAATAGCAGTACACGTCGCGGCTGGTGCGCGCGCGTGACCGGGTGGGGCAGATCAACCGGGCGTCCGCGGGCTCCGTGCCATGGCGCCAGGCATCGATGAAGCGTGCCCAGCGCTCCAGCTCCTCGCTGCTGTACCTGCTGTTGTAAAGCTCGGTGGACCCGTGCAGCCGCATGTAGACGAAATCCGCGGTGACGTCCTCGTACAGCGGCCACGGCCGGGGCGTGTCGGCCACCACCCAGGCGATCCGGTACTTGCGCAGCAGCCGGATGAAGTCGGGGTTGACGAAGCTGTCGTGCCGCACCTCCACCGCATGGCGGATGCGCCGGTTGCGCCCCGGCTCCAGGCAGGCCCGCCCTTCCAGCCGGGCGTCATGCCGGCAGGCGATCTTCGCGGCGTCGTGCGTGCTGGTCGGCAGGAGCTGGAAGAAGGCCTCGAACACCTCCGGGTGGAAGCGCAGCATGGGCGGGAATTGCCAAAGGATCGGCCCGAGCTTGTCGCGCAGTTCGAACAGGCCCGACGCCAGGAAGTTGGCCAGCGCCGCGTCGATGTTGCGCAGCTTCAGCATGTGCGTGATGTAGCGGCTGCCCTTGATCGCGAACACGAAGCCGGGTGGCGTGTCGCGGGCCCACGTCGCATAGCTGGAAGGGCGCTGGAGCGAATAGAACGAGCCGTTGAGCTCCAGCGATGGAAACACCCGCGCGGCGTGCGCGAGCTCGCGCGACTGCGCCAGCCCGGGCGGGTAGAAATGGCCGCGCCAGGGGGTGTAGCGCCAGCCGGAAACGCCGATGAAGACCTTGCCGCCCATGGCAGCGTTGTGCCAGAAGCGGCATCGGCCGGCGTGCGGTTTCAGCGCATGCTGCTGCGGGAAGGCGCCGCACGGCCGGTCCCGGCGCGCTGGAACACCTGGTCGATCGAGATCACCGCCGCCATGCCGAGCGCGGCGACGGCCACCACCCAGGAGAGGTCCATGGCGCTCACCAGCCCGAAGCCGCTGGGCGGCGCCACCCGGTTGACGGTGGTGCAGATGAATTCGGCCGCGTTCATGCCGGTGTAGTGCATGGCGCAGACGGCGACCGCCATCAGCACCGAGGCGACGGCGCGGAACACGAAGGTCCGCGTGTGGAAGGCCAGCCAGAGCGCGGCGGTGGCCGCCGCGATGGCGATGCCGGCCGAGAGCGCCACGATCCCCATGTCCCAGCGGATGAAGCCGCCGAAGCGCAGGCCGAACATGCCCAGGTAGTGCATGACCGTGACGCCCAGGCCGAGGAGGACGCCCGCCACCAGCAGGCGGGAGCGCTGTTCGGGCGCCCGCGCCACGTACAGCAGGGCCAGCGAACTGGCCGCGATCGCGGCGACCAGCGAGATGAGGGTCTCCGGCAGGGAGTAACTGGTGGCCACGTCCATCTGGAGCGCCAGCATGCCGATGAAGTGCATGGACCACACGCCGATGCCGCCGAGCGCCGTGCCCGCGGCCACGGTGTTGAACAGGCTGAAGCCGGCCGCGCCGCGCCGGATCCGGGTGGCTGCCGTCAACGCGACGAAGGCGCCCAGGACGGAAATGGCGAAGGAAATGGCGACGTAAGAGGGCTGCCAGGAGGTGACGACCGTGGGGTTCATTGCGGTTCCATTGATGCGTGAACCGGCTGTACGCGGCCGGCCGCAAGCCGGATGCATCTGGTTACGCTTAGTCCGGCCGACCGTGCGTTTCTTCACGGTCCGGCCAGTCCCGGCCAGCGGCGGCCCGCTCCAGCCCTGCGGTTATCATTTCCCGCAACGACGCCGGCCCGACGGGCCGGCGTTCTCATTCGAATCAGAGGGCAGGGGCCGTGCGTCTCACATCGATCAAGCTTTCCGGGTTCAAGTCCTTTGCCGAACCCACCAACTTCCTGCTGCCCGGCCAGCTGGTCGGGGTGGTCGGTCCCAACGGGTGTGGCAAGTCGAACATCATGGACGCCGTGCGCTGGGTCCTGGGCGAGTCCAAGGCCAGCGAGCTGCGCGGCGAGTCGATGCAGGACGTGATCTTCAACGGCACGACCACCCGCAAGCCCGCCTCCCGTTCTTCCGTCGAACTGATCTTCGACAACGCCGACCACCGCGCCGGCGGCCAGTGGGCCCAGTTCGCCGAGATCGCCGTCAAGCGCGTGCTGACGCGCGACGGCACCTCCAGCTACTACATCAACAACCAGCCGGTGCGCCGGCGCGACGTGCAGGACGTGTTCCTGGGCACCGGCCTCGGCCCGCGCGCCTACGCCATCATCGGCCAGGGCACGATCAGCCGGATCATCGAGTCCAAGCCGGAAGAGCTGCGCCTGTTCCTCGAGGAAGCCGCGGGTGTCTCCAAGTACAAGGAGCGCCGGCGCGAGACCGAGAACCGCCTGCACGACACCCGCGAGAATCTCACGCGCGTCGAGGACATCCTGCGCGAGCTGAACGCCAACCTGGAGAAGCTGGAGAAGCAGGCCGAGGTGGCGGAGAAGTACAACGCGCTGCAGGCCGATGTCACCCTCAAGCAGCAGCAGCTCTGGTATCTCAAGCGCACCGAGAGCGAAGTCGACCAGGGCCGCATCAAGGCGGACGCCGACAAGGCCGTGAACGACCTGGAAGGCCGCGTGGCCGACCTGCGCCGCATCGAAAGCGAGCTGGAAACCATCCGCCAGGCGCACTACGCGGCCGGCGACCAGGTGAACCAGTCGCAGGGCCAGCTCTATGAGGCGAGCGCCGAAGTCGGCCGGCTGGAAGCGGAGATCCGCTTCGTGGTGGAAGGCCGCCAGCGCGTCGAGCAGCGGCTGGTGCAGCTGAAGGAACAAACCACGCAGTGGGCCTCCCGCAAGGAAGAAGCCGAAGCCGAAACCGAGAACCTGGCGGCGCAGACGCTGGAGGCGGAGGAGCGCGCCGTCACGCTGGCCGCGCAGGTCGAGGACCAGGGCCTGCAGATGCCGGACCTCGAGGAAACCCTGCGGCAGGCGCAGTCCCGGTCCTCCGAGCAGCGCGGCGCCGTCGCCCAGGTGCAGCAGCAGATCCAGGTGCTGGCCGCCGACCAGCGCAACATCGAGGAGCAGTCCCGCCAGTTGACGCAGCGGCGCGAGCGCCTGCTGGTCGACCGCAACGCGCTGGCGGCGCCCGACGAAGTGCGCCTGACCAACCTGCAGTCGCAGCTGGCCGCCGCGCAGGAAGCGGCCGAGACCGCCGACGCCCGCCTGCACGAGCTGCAGGAGCAGGTGCCGCAACTCGACGACGACCGCCGCGCGAAGCAGCAGGACGTCAACGCCCAGAGCGGCAAGCAGGCCGACCTCTCGGCGCGCATGGAAGCGCTGAAGGCCCTGCAGGAGAAAGTCCGCACCGACGGCAAGCTGCAGCCCTGGCTGGCCAGGCACGGCCTCGGCGGGCTGCAGGGCCTGTGGAGCCGCATCCACGTGGAGCAGGGCTGGGAGAACGCGCTGGAGGCGGCGCTGCGCGAACGCCTCAATTCACTGGAGGTCTCGCGCCTGGACATGGTGCGGGCCTTCGGCAACGACGCGCCGCCGGCCAAGCTGGCGTTCTACAGCCCGCCGGCCGCCGGCGCGCCGGAAGCCGCCGGTGCGCTGCCGCGGCTGGCCGACCTGCTGCGCCTGAACGACGCCGGCCAGAAGGCCTTGCTGGTCGACTGGCTGCATGGCTGCTATACCGCGCCGACGCTGGAAGAAGCGCTCGCCGCGCGCGACAAGCTGCAAGCCGGCGAAGCGATCTTCGTCAAGTCCGGCCATGCCGTGACCGCGCACAGCGTGAGCTTCTATGCGCAGGACTCCGAGCAGGCGGGCCTGCTGGCGCGCCAGCAGGAGATCGAGAACCTCGAGAAGCAGCTGCGCGCCCAGGCGCTGATCGCGGAAGAGGCGCGCGGCGCCCTGGTGCGGGCCGAGGCGGCCTACACCGACGCCTCGCAGCGCCTGATGGCGGCGCGCCGCGAAGCCGCGGAGACCCAGAGCCGCGCCCACGAGCTGCAGGTCGAGACGCTGCGCCTGACGCAGCTGGCCGAACAGACCCGCGCGCGCAGCGAGCAGATCGCCGGCGACCTGGCCGAAGTCGATGCGCTGCTGGAGGAGCTGCAGGAGCGCCGCGTCTCCGCCGAAGCGCGCTTCGAGGAACTGGACATGCAGCTGGCGGACAGCCAGGAGCGCCATGCGCAGCTGGACGAGCGCGTGATCGAGACCGAGCGCAAGCTGGCCGAGGCCCGCGAGCAGCACCGCAGCCTGGAGCGCCAGGCGCAGGAGGCGCAGTTCGCGCAGCGCGCGCTGCAGGCGCGGCGCGGTGAGTTGCAGCGCGCCATCGAAACGGCGACGCAGCAGGCCGCCTCGATCGCCGACGAGGAAGAGCGCGCCCGCGCGGAGCTGGCGCGGCTGACCGACGCGGCGGCGCAGGCCGGCCTGCAATCCGCCCTGCAGCTGAAGTCCGAGCGCGAGCAGGCGCTGGGCGCCAAGCGCAGCGAATACGACGACCTCACGGCCAAGCTGCGCGCCAGCGACGAGCGCCGGCTGCAGCTGGAGCGCGAGCTCGACCCGCTGCGCCAGCGCATCACCGAGCTGCAGCTGAAGGAACAGGCCGCGCGCCTGGGCCTGGAGCAGTACACCCAGCTGCTCACCGATGCCCAGGCGGACCTCGAGGTCGTGGCGAAATCCATCGAGACCGGCAACGTGCGCCTGGCCGGCCTGGCCGGCGAGATCGACCGCCTGCACCGCGAGGTGGCCGCCCTCGGCGCGGTCAACCTGGCGGCGCTGGAGGAACTGAGCACCGCGCGCGAGCGGAAGTCGTTCCTGGACGCCCAGACCAAGGACCTGGTCGAAGCGATGACGACGCTGGAAGACGCCATCAAGAAGATCGACGCCGAAACGCGCGACCTCCTGGGCAGCACCTTCAACACGGTGAACGAGCACTTCGGCCGGATGTTCCCCGAGCTCTTCGGCGGCGGCAACGCCAAGCTGGTGATGACGGGCGAGGAGATCCTCGACTCCGGCGTGCAGGTGATGGCGCAGCCGCCCGGCAAGAAGAACCAGACCATCCACCTGCTGTCGGGCGGCGAGAAGGCGCTGACCGCCATCGCGCTGGTGTTCGCCATCTTCCAGCTGAACCCCGCGCCCTTCTGCCTGCTCGACGAGGTGGACGCGCCGCTGGACGACGCCAACACCGAGCGCTACGCCAAGCTGGTGAGCAGCATGAGCAAGGAAACGCAGTTCCTGTTCATCAGCCACAACAAGATCGCGATGGAGATGGCCGAGCAGCTGATCGGCGTGACCATGCAGGAGCAGGGCGTCTCGCGCATCGTGGCGGTCGACATGGAGTCCGCCGTCTCGATGGCGGAAGCCTGAGCGCTGGCCGGTTGACGAAGGTCAACCGGGTCGAGGGCGCAGCAAGCTAGATTGCGGGCAGAGTCGCGCGCACCTTTCGTGCTCGCGGCCGTGCACATGAACCATGCGCCAGCACATCACGTCATCAACCCGGGCCGCCTGGCCCGGGCCGTTCCGCTCCGGTTCGGTGATTACCTTCGGCCGGCGCTCCATGGTGCGACAGCGGCGGCGCTGCTGCTGGCCCTGTACCTCACCGCGCTGACGCTGGTCTCGGGTTGGGAGTTCACCGCCGGCGAGTTCGGCCGGTACTGGTATTACGTCGTTGCGCTCGCGGCCGGCTTCGGAGTCCAGGTCGCGCTGTTCACGCGGCTTCGGGCACTGGCAGGCGGGAGCGCCGATTCCGGAACCGTTGTCGCCGCGTCCGGCACCACCTCCACCGCAGCGATGGTTTCCTGCTGCGCCCACTACCTGGTGAATGTCGCGCCGATGCTGGGGGCGACCGGTCTCGTGGCGTTCGCCGCGCAGTTCCAGGTGGAGCTGTTCTGGGTCGGGCTGGCCTTCAGCCTGGCCGGCATCGCGTTCGTGTTGAACAGGGTCCTGAAGGCCGAACAGGAGCACGCGGAATGCGCCACCTGACAGTGCACATCGTCCTGGCGTGGGCGGCTGCGGCGACAGTGCCCGGCCTCGCCGCCGCCACCCCTGCACTCGCTCCGATCACCACGAGCGCCGCCGCGGTCACCGTGAAAGTCACGCCTCGTACGCTCGGGGCGACGTGGGATTTCGAAGTGGTGTTCGACACGCACTCCCAGGACCTCGTCGATGACTTGCTCAAGACTGCGGTGCTGGTTGGGCCCGACGGTTCCGAGGCCAGGCCGATCGAGTGGAAGGGCGCGGCGCCGGGCGGCCATCACCGGACGGGCGTGCTGCGGTTCGCGGCGCCGAACCCGGCGCCGGCAGCAGTGGTCCTGCGGATCGCACGGCCGGGCGAGCCGAAGCCCCGCGTCTTCCAGTGGAAGCTTCCCTAGCAGGCGACTTCACTCGACCTTGACGGTCCGCAGCCGCAGCGCGTTCGCGATGACGCTGACCGACGACAGCGCCATGGCGGCCGCTGCCACCACCGGCGACAGCAGCAGGCCGAAGAACGGGTAGAGCACGCCCGCGGCCAGCGGGATGCCGGCCACGTTGTAGACGAAGGACAGGAACAGGTTCTCGCGGATGTTCCGCATGGTCTTGCGCGACAGCTTCCTGGCTCGCACGATGCCCATCAGGTCGCCCTGCAGCAGCGTGATCCCGGAGCTCTCCATGGCCACGTCGGTTCCCGTGCCCATGGCGATGCCGACTTCGGCCGCGGCCAGGGCGGGTGCGTCGTTCACGCCGTCGCCGGCCATGGCCACCACGCGGCCTTCGCCGCGCAGGCGCTGGACGATCCTGGCCTTGTCCTCCGGGAAGACCTCCGCGATGACCTCGTCGATGCCCAGCTCCTTGCCGACCGCCTGGGCCGTGGTGTTGCCGTCGCCGGTCAGCATGACGATACGGACACCGGCTTCGCGAAGCGCCTCGAGCGCGGCGGGCGTCGTTGCCTTGATGGGGTCGGCGATCGCCACGAAGCCCGCCAGCTTCCCCTCGATGGCCACGAAGATCACGGTGGCCGACCTGGCGCGCTGCCGTTCGGCCGCGGCCTGGAGCGGCGCGACATCGATGCCATGCTCCGCAAGGAATTTCCCGGCGCCGCTGACCAGCTGCGCGCCCTGGATCCTGCCGGTCACGCCCTTGCCGACCGGCGAATCGAAATCGGTGACTTCCGACAATGCGAGCTTGCGCTCCTGCGCCGCCGCGACGACGGCCATGGCCAGCGGATGCTCGCTCGCACGTTCGACGCTGGCGAGCTTCTGCAGGATCTCGTCCTGCTGGAAGCCCGCGGCGGCTTCGACCTGCACCACCTTCGGCCGGCCCTCGGTGAGCGTCCCGGTCTTGTCGACCACCAGGGTGTCGACCTTTTCCATGCGCTCCAGGGCCTCGGCGTCCCGGATCAGCACGCCGTGCTGGGCGCCGCGTCCCACGCCGACCATGATGGACATGGGCGTGGCGAGCCCCAGGGCGCAGGGGCAAGCGATGATGAGCACCGCCACGGAAGCGACCAGCGCGTAGGAGAACGCGGGACTCGGCCCCCACAGCAGCCATGCGGCGAAGGTGAGGGCCGCGACGGCGATCACGACCGGCACGAACCATCCCGCCACCTGGTCGGCCATGCGCTGGATGGGCGCGCGGCTGCGCTGCGCCGCGGCCACCATGTGGACGATCTGGGACAGCAGCGTGTCCGCGCCGACCTTCTCGGCCCGCATCACGAAGCCCCCGGTCTGGTTCATCGTGCCGGCGGTGACCTTGGCGCCGGGCGCCTTGACGACGGGCATCGGCTCGCCGGTGACCATCGATTCGTCGACGGTCCCCTTGCCTTCGACCAGCTCGCCGTCCACCGGAACCTTCTCGCCGGGCCGCACGCGCAGGAGCTCACCGACCTGGATGGTGTCGATCTGCACCGTCTCGTCCGTGCCGTCGGCACGCACCCGGACGGCCGTTTTCGGCGCCAGGTCGAGCAGCGCCTTGATGGCGCCGGACGTCTTTTCGCGCGCGCGCAGCTCGAGTACCTGGCCCAGCAGCACCAGGACCGTGATGACCGCCGCTGCCTCGAAATAGATGGCCACCGCGCCGTCGTGGAGGCGCAATTCCTGCGGGAAGAGCCCTGGCGCGATTGTGCCGACCATGCTGTACAGCCAGGCTGCCCCGGTGCCCAGCGCAATGAGGGTGAACATGTTGAGGCTGCGGTGGACCAGGGACTGCCAGCCGCGGACGAAGAACGGCCAGCCGGCCCAGAGGACCACCGGCGTGCCGAACAGCATCTGGATCCAGTTGGAAGCCTGCGCACCGACCAGGTGGGCGATGTCGAACACGTGCCCGCCCATCTCCAGGAAGAAGACCGGAACCGTGAGCGCCAGCCCGATCCAGAAGCGGCGGGTCATGTCGCGCAGTTCAGGGCTCTCGCCGTTCTCGCCGGTCGCGATCACCGGCTCGAGGGCCATGCCGCAGATGGGGCAGGTGCCCGGTCCGAGCTGGCGAACTTCCGGGTGCATGGGGCACGTGTACTCCACGTCCTTGCCGCCCTTGGCTGCCGGTGCCGGCGGCGCCGACGCAGCGGGGTGGTGATGGTGGTGCCCGTGCCCCGTCCCATGGTGGTGGGGCGCGTCGGCGTGGGCAGAGGCCGCGGGGGACGGGTGGTCGTGTTGCATGGCGTGCTCCTGGTTCTGCTCTCCGGATCTATCCGCATCCGCAGCCGCAGCCGGACTTCGCCGGGGCCGCGGCAGCCTGGACCGGCGCATCCGCAATTTCCCGGGCCGTGTACCCCGCGTCCCGGATGGCCTCGGCAAGTTCCGCCCACGTCATGTCGTTGACCTGGAAGGTGACCATTGCTTTGTCCTTTCGGTGTTGATGCAGCAACTGTCAACCCTCCCATCGTGTCAAGGTCAAGGGATTTCTTTCGGCTTGACCTTCCCCCGGGGGGAAGGTTCACAGTCCCTGGAGCCCGGTGCCGACGCGGCCGAGCTACCGGACCATTGAACTTTCCCGCCCGTGCTAACCTAACTGTCGTGAAGACATTTCGCGTCTGGCTCCCCGGCCACGGCCACGGCCACCACTCGTCCGGAAGCCCCGCCGGGCACCACGACATGTCCGCCCATGGCCACCCCGATGGCGCGGCGGATGACCCTGCGAGCGCATCCGACAAGTGCAATCTCTGCGCGGCGTCCTGTTCCGTCACCGGCATGGTGAGCGGCTCCCTGGCCCTTGCAGAGCCGCAGCGGATGTCGGCCGTCTTCCCGCAGCTCCACGCTCCGCCCCCGAGCTTCGTTTCGGACGGCCAGGAGCGTCCGCCCCGAACCACCTGACCCAACGAGGCCTCCGAGCGAGGCCTGACGGGGCTCGTGCGCCTTGCGCACGGGATCGGCCGACCTGTTCGGCGGTTCAGATGGATTCGGAATGAAGAACAAAACCTCCTGGGTGGCCGTCGCCGCCCTCATGGGGCTGCCGCCCATGGCGGCTGCCCAGGCCGACCCGGCCGACCCTGCGGCACCGGCACCCGCGCTGCAATACCGCTCCGCCTTCTCGGACTACAAGCCGTGGCAGGAGATCGAGCCAGCCGACTGGCGCGCGGTGAACGACACCGTCCGGGATGTCAAGCCCGCCGGCACCGGAGCGCCAAAGTGATCCGATTCACCGCCAGCGCCGCGACGGCCCTGCTCCTGGCCGGCTGCGCCTCTTTCTCCACCGACGGCGGCTTCGACCGCGTCTCCGGGCTGACCAGGGAGCGAACCGGCCAGGCGCCGGCCTGGCAGCGCAGCGCACAGGACAGCGACGACGCCGGCGCCCGCGTGGACGCGTTGCTGGGGCAGCCGCTGACCGCCGAGACCGCCGTCGAAGTGGCCTTCCTGAACAACCGCGGGCTGCAGGCCAACCTGCAGTCGCTGGGCATCGCCGAGTCCGAACTGGTGCGCGCGGGACGGCTGGCCAATCCCGTCTTCAGCTTCGGCCGCATGCGCGAAGGCAGCGGGGTCGTCGAGATCGAACGCTCGGTGATGTTCAACGTGCTCGGCCTGATCACCATGCCGATTGCGCGCCAGGTGGAGCAGGGCCGCTTCGAGCAGGCGCAGCTGCAGGCGGCCAGCGAGGCCGTGGCCGTCGCCGCGGAGGCGCGCCTGGCGTTCTACGGCGCCGTCGCCGCCCAGGAGCTCGTCAAGTACCTGCAGCAGGTCAAGGAGGCAGCGGATACCTCCAACGAACTGGCCAGGCGCATGGTGCAGGCGGGGAACTTCAACAAGCTGGCACAGATGCGCGAGCAGGCCTTCTACGCCGACGCGACCTCCGAGCTGGCCCGGGCGCAGCACCAGGCCGTCGCGGCGCGCGAACGGCTGGCGCGCGCGCTCGGCCTCTGGGGCCGGCAGCTGGACTTCCAGTTGCCCAAGCGCCTGCCGGACCTGCCGAAGGCCCCACTGGAGCCGAAGAACGCGGAACAGGCGGCGATGGGCAAGCGCCTGGATGTCCTGGCGGCCCGCCGCGGCGCCGAATCGACGGCGCGTTCGCTCGGCCTGACCCGGACGACGGGCTTCATCAACGTGCTGGAACTGGGCTACGCCAACAAGAGCGTCTCCGGGGAACCCCGCGCCAACGGCTGGGAACTGGAGCTGGAGCTGCCGCTGTTCGACTTCGGCTCCACCCGGCGGGCACGTGCCGAGGCGACCTACATGCAGGCGCTCCACCGCGCGGCGGAAGTCGCCGTCAACGCGCGCTCCGAGGTGCGCGAGTCGTATTCCGCCTACCGGACGGCCTACGACCTGGCCAGGCACTACCGCGACGAGGTCATCCCCCTCAGGAAACGCATCTCGGAGGAGAACCTGCTGCGCTACAACGGCATGCTGATCGGCGTGTTCGAACTGCTCGCCGATTCACGCGAGCAGGTCCGCGGCGTCACCGCGTACGTCCAGGCCCTGCGTGATTTCTGGATGGCCGACACCCACCTCCACACCGCCCTGACCGGCCGCTCGCCGGGCGCCGGCGCTGCCGCCGGTGCAACCCCGGAGGCAGCGGCGCCCGCCGCCGCGGCCCATTGAAAGAACGACGAGCCATGTCCAATCGACGCAATTTCTTCCGGACGGCGGGCGCGGTGGCCCTGGGAGCCACGGCGGTCAGCCGGGTCGGCGCCGCCTCCTTGCCGGAAGCCGTGATCCAGACCTCCCCGACCATGCAGCCGCCGCTCGTGCCGCAGACGGGGCGGCCGTACAACCCCGTCGCCACCCTGAACGGCTGGTCGCTGCCCTGGCGCATGAACAACGGCGTCAAGGAATTCCACCTGGTCGCCGAGCCCGTGGTGCGCGAGTTCGCCCCCGGTATGAAGGCCAACCTGTGGGGCTACAACGGCTCCAGCCCGGGCCCCACCATCGAAGCGGTGGAGGGCGACCGGGTCCGCATCTTCGTGACCAACAAGCTGCCGGAACACACCACGGTGCACTGGCACGGCATCATGCTGCCCTCCGGCATGGACGGCGTCGGCGGCATGACGCAGCCGCACATCCCGCCGGGCAAGACCTTCGTGTACGAGTACACCCTGCTGCGCTCCGGCACGCACATGTACCACCCGCACGCCGACGAGATGGTGCAGATGGCCATGGGGATGATGGGCATGTTCATCATCCACCCGAAAGACCAGCGGCAGATGCGGGTGGACCGCGACTTCGTCTTCCTGCTGGCCGCCTACGACATCGAGCCGGGCAGCGCCACGCCGCGCACCGCCGAAATGACGGACTTCAACCTGTGGACGTTCAACAGCCGCGTGTTCCCGGGCATCGACCCGATCGTCGCGCGCACGGGCGAGCGGGTGCGGGTGCGCGTCGGCAACCTCACGATGACCAACCACCCGATCCACATGCACGGCCCGCATTTCACGGTGACCGGCACCGACGGCGGCTGGGTGCCGCCGGCGGCCCGCTGGCCGGAGGTGACGACCGACGTGGCGGTGGGCCAGATGCGGGCCTTCGAATTCGACGCGGTCGCCGGCGACTGGGCCATCCACTGCCACAAGTCGCACCACACCATGAACGCGATGGGCCACGATGTGCCGAACATGATCGGCGTCGACCACCGCGGCGTCGCGGAACGCATCACGAAGCTCGTTCCCGACTACATGGTCATGGGCGACAAGGGCATGGCCGACATGGGCTCCATGGAAATGCCGTTGCCCGACAATACGCTGCCGATGATGTCCGGCCAGGGGCCGTTCGGTCCCATGGAGATGGGCGGCATGTTCACCGCCGTGAAGGTGCGGGACGACGTGCAGCGCGGCGTCTACAAGGACCCGGGCTGGTACAAGCACCCGCAGGGCACGGTCGCCTACGAATACACCGGCCAGCTCGCACAGCCCGCGCGCGCGCCGGGCGCGGCAGCGGGGCCGGCGCGCGATGCGAAGACCCTGAACGTCCGCAAGCCTTCCGGTCATTCCGGTCACTGAACCACACCACGGAGATTTCGATGAAAACCAAGCAAGTCCTGAGCGTCCTGGTGGCCGCCGCCATGGCTTCGGCTGCTTACGCGCACAGCGACAAGTCGTCCGCGGCTGCGCGGAAATTCGACGCCAGCCAGGTCGAGGACACCCCGTTCGGGCGGCAGGGCGACCCGAAGCAGGTCACCCGCACCATCCGCGTCGGCATGAGCGACAAGATGCGGTTCGACCCGGGAAGCATCAGCGTGAAGAAGGGCGAGACCGTCCGCTTCGTCGTCGCCAACAAGGGCGCCGTGCTCCACGAGATGGTCCTGGGCACGCCCCAGGCGCTGAAGGAGCACGCCGAGCTGATGAAGAAGCACCCCGGCATGGAGCACGAGGAGCCGAACATGACGCACGTCAAGCCCGGCGCCACCGGCGACATCGTCTGGCAGTTCACCAAGGCGGGCGAGTTCCAGTTCGCATGCCTGATTCCGGGACACTTCGACGCGGGAATGGTCGGCAAGGTGGCCGTCAAATGAAGCGCCGCCACTTCCTCGGTGCAGTTGCCGCGGCGGCTGCCGCGACCAGCCTCCCGGCCTTCGGCGCGCGGCCGCTGCCGCAAGTCGAGGTGTACAAGAACCCCGACTGCGGCTGCTGCGGCGCCTGGGTGGACCACCTGAAGGCTGCCGGCTTCCCGGTCAAGGTGCACGAAACGCCGGACACGAGCGCGGTTCGCAAGCGCCATGGCATCCCCGATGCTTTCGGCAGTTGCCACACCGGCGTGGTTGCCGGCTATGCCCTCGAAGGGCACGTTCCGGCCGCGGACGTCAAGCGCCTGCTGGCCACCAGGCCGGTGGCCGCGGGCCTGAGCGTGCCGGGCATGCCGGTGGGCTCCCCGGGCATGGAGGTGGGCTCGCGCAAGGACCCCTACCAGGTGCTCCTCATCGACAAGGCGGGCCGCTCCAGCGTGTTCGCCAGCTATCCCAAATCCTGAAGGAGATTCACATGCGAGCAAGACGGTTGCTGGCCATCGCGGCCATTGTCCTGGCGTCCGGCGCGGGCGCCCAGCAGGCGCCCCAGTCCGAGGGCGAGGTGCGCAAGGTCGACACGGCCCGGGGGAAGATCACGCTGCGGCACGGTCCCCTGGCGAACCTCGACATGCCGGCGATGACCATGGTCTTCAACGCCGCGGACCCGAAGCTGCTGCAGGGCCTCAAGCAGGGCGACAAGGTGCGGTTCACCGCCGACAAGAAGGACGGCACGTACATCGTCACGGCCATCGAGGTCGCGAAGTAGCGGATCGCCATGGCGCCTGCGAGGCGCCGCCGAGCTCGCGGCTGCGGTTAAAGTCTCGGTTTTCCGAGCATGCCGTCCCGAACCTCCCTTATGCGCCTGGCTGCAACCCCGCTCCGGGGTGAGGGCATCGCCTGATGTCCGGATTCACCATCGGCCTCGCCATCATCGGCGGGCTGGTCCTGGCTTTCATCGTGGCGTGGAACGCCTGGACCACCCGGCGCAACACGCCGCGCCAGCCCGACGCCATGACCACCATCGCCGCCACGGTGCCGATGGAGAACGAACGCACCGAGCCGTCGTTCCACGACGACTTGCCGCTCGCACCGCCCCCGGTGGAGCGCAGGCCCGGGCTCGATGCCCTCATCGACGTGCTGGCGCCCATCGTGGTGGACCATCCGGTGCCGGGCGAGATCGCGCTGGGCGCCCTGCCGCCGACGCGCCGCGCCGGCAGCAAGTCCTTCGCCATCGAGGGCCGCAACGACGCCACGCAGGAGTGGGAGACGCCGCGGCCTGGCCAGCGCTACAGCGCGTTCCAGGCCGGCGTGCAGCTCGCCAACCGCAGCGGCGCGCTGAACGACATCGAGTTCTCCGAATTCGTGATGAAGGCGCAGGCCTTCGCCGACACCGTCAACGGCGCCCCCGATTTTCCGGAGATGCGTGACGAAGTGGCGCGCGCGCGCGAGCTCGACCAGTTCGCCGGCACGCACGACGCCCAGCTGAGCTTCACCCTGCGGGCGCGCAACGCCGCGTGGAGCCCGGGCTACGTGCAGCAGAACGCGGCGCGGCTGGGCTTCGTGGCCGGCGCCATCCCGGGGCGGATGGTGCTGCCCGCCAACGTGCCCGGCAACCCGCCGATCCTCGGCCTGGCGTTTTCCACGCAGGCGGCGATGGCCGACGATCCCGCGCATTCGGCGATCCGCGACCTGACGCTGAGCCTGGACGTGCCGCAGGTGCCGCGCAGCGAACAGCCCTTCGTCCGCATGCGCGATGCCGCCATCGCGCTGGCGGCGTCGATGGACGGCCTGATCACCGACGACGACGGCCGCGTCATCCCGGTGGAGGCGCTGGACGCGATCGGCGCCGACCTCGAGAAACTCTACGACACGCTCGACGCGCGGGACCTCTCGGCCGGCTCGGCCCAGGCGCGCCGGCTCTTCTCCTGACCACGATGACGGTTCCCGCGCGCATCCAGGAACGCGCCGACGCCCTGCGCGAGCTGCTGCACCACCACGCCCACCAGTACTACGTGCTGGACGCGCCGGAAGTCCCGGACGCCGAGTACGACAAGCTGTTCCATGAGCTGCAGGCCCTCGAGGAGCAGCATCCCGAACTGCTGGTGCCCGACTCGCCGACCCAGCGCGTCGGCGGCCGCGTGCTCGAGGGCTTTGCCAAGGTGCGGCACCGGGTGCCGATGCTGTCGATCCGCACCGAAACCGACATCGAGGCGAGCGGCGCGCGCAACTTCGACGGCCGCGTGCGGCGCGAGCTGGGCCTGAAGGAAGGCGATGCGCCCATCGAGTACGTCGCCGAGCTCAAGTTCGACGGCCTGGCCATCAGCCTGCGCTACGAAGGCGGCGTGCTGGTTCAGGCGGCGACGCGCGGCGACGGCGAGATCGGCGAGGACGTCACCCAGAACATCCGCACCGTCGGCCAGATCCCGTTGCGCTTGCGCGATGCGCCCGCGGTGCTGGAAGTGCGCGGCGAGGTGTTCATGCGGCGCGACGACTTCGAGCGGCTGAACGAGCTGCAGCGCGAGAAGATCGCCAGAGGCGCGAAGAACGAGAAGACCTTCGTCAACCCCCGCAATGCGGCCGCCGGCGCGGTGCGGCAGCTCGACCCGGGCATCGCCCGCCAGCGGCCCCTGAGTTTCTTCGCCTATGGCTGGGGCGAGATCGTGGGCGGACCGGCCTTCGAGACCCACCACGCGGTGCTGATGGCGCTGAAGGCCTGGGGTTTCCCGGTCTCCGACCGCCTGGTGGTCGCCAGCGGCGCGGACGACCTGATCGCCTACCACCAGGCGGTGGGCCGCGAGCGCGCTGGGCCGTGGCGCACAAGTTTCCGGCGCAGGAGCAGCTCACCACCGTGGAGTCGATCGACGTCTATGTCGGCCGCACCGGCAAGCTCACCCCCGTGGCCCGTCTGCAGCCGGTCTTCGTGGGCGGCGTCACCGTCACCAACGCGACGCTGCACAACGAGGACGAGGCGCGGCGCAAGGACGTGCGCATCGGCGACACGGTGATCGTGCGCCGCGCGGGCGACGTGATCCCGGAAGTGGTGGCGGTCGTGGCCGACAAGCGCCGGCCCGGCGCGCTGGCCTTCACCATGCCGCGGACCTGCCCGGTCTGCGGCTCGGAAGCGGTGCGCGAGGAGGGCGAGGCCGACTACCGCTGCACCGGCGGCCTGTTCTGCAGCGCGCAGCGCAAGCACGCCATCCTGCATTTCGCCCAGCGGCGGGCGCTGGACATCGAAGGGCTCGGCGAAAAGCTGGTCGACCAGATGGTGGAAGCGGGGGTGATCCGCACGCTGCCCGATCTCTACCGGCTCGGGCTGGCGAACCTGGTGGCGCTGGAGCGCATGGGCGAGAAGTCCGCGCAGAACGTGCTGGCGGCGCTGGAAAAATCCAAGCAGACGACCCTGCCGCGCTTCCTTTATGGCCTGGGGATCCGCCATGTCGGCGAGTCGACGGCGCGCGACCTGGCGCGGCATTTCGGCAACCTCGACGGCATCATGGACGCCAGCGTGGAGCGCCTGCTCGAGGTCCCCGATGTCGGCCCCATCGTGGCCGAGAGCCTGCACGCCTTCTTCCAGCAGCCGCATAACCGCGAAGTCATCGAGCAGTTGCGGGCCTGCGGCGTGCAGTGGGAAGAGGGTGCGCCGGCGGTGCAGGCGCCCAAGCCCCTGAGCGGCAAGACGGTGGTGCTGACCGGGACCTTGCCGACCTTGTCGCGCGAGGAAGCCAAGGAAATGCTCGAAGCCGCCGGGGCGAAGGTGGCCGGGTCGGTCAGCAAGAAGACCGATTACGTCATTGCCGGTGCGGAGGCGGGCAGCAAGCTCGACAAGGCCAGGGAGCTGGGAGTGGCGGTGCTGGACGAGGACGGGTTGCGGGGGTTGTTGGCGGGGTGAAGTGGGGTTCGGCCGGGTGGGCGCCTCACCGGTCACCGGGGTTCGGCTGCGCGCTCACCACCGGCCTACCCGCCGGCCTACGGCTCGGTCCTGCTCTCCGGCCGCATCCACAGCCACACCAGGATCAACGCCATGCAGGCGATGATGGCCCAGATCGCCGGCATCCAGCGGGCGGGGGTCACGTACAGCATCATGCAGGTGCTGCCGGCCATCATCACGCTGGTGATCCACTTGGCGCGGCGCGGCACCAGGCCGGCCTCGTACCAGTCGCGCAGCAGGTGGCCGAAGCGCGGATGGCTGAGCAGCCAGCGATGCAGCCGCGGCGAACTGCGCGAGGCGCACCAGGCCGCCACCACCAGGAAGGGGACCGTCGGCATGATCGGGAGGAACAGCCCGATCACGCCCAGCACGACGAAGATGCCGGCCAGCGTCAGCAGGCACCAGCGGGCGGGGGCGGAAAGGGTGTTGCCCAGGGCTTCGGTTTGCATCCCGCCAAGATACCAGCTACTCGGCCGCCGTGGCGCTATGCTCGAGCCGATGGCTGTACGACAAATCCTGAAAATGGGCGACGATCGCCTGCTACGCGTGGCTGAGCCGGTGCGCAAGTTCGGTACGGCCGAACTGCGCGCGCTGGTCGGTGACATGGAAGACACCATGAAGGCGGCCAACGGCGCGGGCCTGGCCGCGCCGCAGATCGGCGTCGACCTCCAGCTGGTGATCTTCGGCACCGACCAGGCCAACCCACGCTATCCGGAGGCGCCGGCGGTGCCGCGTACGGTGCTGCTGAACCCGGTCATCACGCCCCTGGGCAGCGAGGAGGAGGAGGGCTGGGAAGGCTGCCTGTCGGTGCCGGGCCTGCGCGCCGTGGTGCCGCGCTGGCGCCGCATCCGCTACACCGGATTCGACCTGGACGGCCGGCGCATCGACCGCGAGGCGGAAGGCTTCCATGCCCGGGTGGTGCAGCACGAATGCGACCACCTGGTGGGCAAGCTCTATCCGATGCGGGTGCGGGACTTCACGAAGTTCGGCTTCACCGACGTGCTGTTCCCGGGGCTGGACGCGGAGGACGACTAGGCAGCCGGCCTCCGCTCCCGCGCGGGATCACTGCGCCGTGATGCCCCGCATCATGATCACGCCGCCGAGGATGGCGGTGTCCTGCCGGATGCGGTTGGCCAGGCCTTCGGCGGTGGTGCCTGCCGTCTGCCAGCCCTGCTGGAACAGCTTGCCGCGCACTTCCGGCGACCGCGCGATCCGCGACACCAGCGTGGACAGCTTGTCGACGATGGGCTTCGGCATGGATTTGGGCGCCGCCGCCGCCGTCCAGATCTCCAGCTGGAAGCCCAGGATGCCCTGCTCGGCGAGGCTGGGGTATTCGGTGGCGAGCGGGCTGCGGGCCACGGAGGTCACGCCCACCGCCTTCAGCTTGCCGGCCTTCACCTGCGGGGCGGCCAGGCCGGGCGGCAGCAGCGCCAGCTGGATCTGGTTGGTGATCAGCGCCTGGATCACCTGCGGATTGCCCGGGTAGGGCACGTGCACGGGATCCATGTTGGTCTTGGTCTTCAGCAGTTCCATGCCGATGTGGCCGACGGTGCCGACGCCCGGGGAGCCGTAGCTCCACTTGGTGCCGCCGTTGCGCGCCGCGAGGAAAAATTCCTGCGCGTTGGCGAAGGTCGCGGTGGCGGGCGCGGTCAGGATCAGCGGCGCGGTGCCGATCAGGCTGATCGGCTGGAAAGCCTTCAGCGGGTCGTACGGGACCGCCGGGTTCAGCAGCTTGGCGATCGTCATGTTGCCGTTGATCATCACCCCGATGGTGTGGTCGTCGGTGGCGCGGGCGATCTGGTCGGCCGCGATGTTGCCGCCGGCGCCGACCTTGTTTTCCACCAGCACCGGCTGTCCCAGCTCCCGGGACAGCGGCTCGGCGATCGTGCGCGCCACGAGGTCCGGCGTGGAGCCGGCCGGGAAGCCGACGATGATCCGCACCGGCTTGGTCGGCCAGTTCTGGGCGGAGGCAGCGGCAGCCGCCTTCGGGGCGGGGGCGGGAGCGGTCTTCTGGGCAGCGGCGCTGCCCGTGGCGGCGGCAAGCGCCAGCAGCACGAAACGGCGCCGTGCGGCGGTCTTCAACATGCGAGGTCCTTCTTGGGCAAACGGCCCTGGCGGGCCAACAACGGCCTCTCTGGGCCGCTGGCGATGCTAGCTCGACAGCAAGCCGTTCTCACCCGAACGGGGTAAGTGAATGGCTTAAACGCGTGCCGGCGCCCTGGCGGGGGAAGGCCTCGCGGGGCGCCGCAAAAGAAAACCGGCCCGCCGGGCGGATTGCTGTCACCATGGGCTTCCATGGTTCCCATGGAGAGGAGCCGAGATCAATTTCTACATCTGGTGCGCCGTCGGCGCTGTCGTCGGCGGAATGGCCGGCCTGTTCATCGGCAGCAAGACCAAGGTCACGCGCATCGAGGAAGTCCTGGTCGGCGTCTTCGGCGCCTTCATCGGCGGGGAGTTCGTGACCGCGATGCTGAACTCGGGCAAGCAGCAGACCGAGTTCACCACGATCGGGCTGGTCAATGCGATCGGCGGGGCGGTCGCCCTGGTCGTGCTGCTGACCGTGATGCGCCGCGCCGTCGGGCCGATGCAATCGCGCAAGAAGCCGCCGCACCGCGTGCGCTGAAGCGGCAGCCTCCTAGGAGGCTATCGCTGCCAGCAGTTCCGTCTCGATCTCGAGCTGCCGCTTGTTCTGCTGCAGTTCCGGGCCGTCGATGAGGAAGATGTCCTCCACCCGTTCGCCGAGCGTCGTCACCTTGGCCAGCTGCAGGTTCAGCTTGTGGTTGGCGAGCACGCGGGCGATGGAATAGAGCAGGCCGACCCTGTCGCTGGCCGAGACCGAAAGCAGCCAGCGCTGCGCCTTCTCATCCGGGCGCAGGTCCACCCGCGGCGGAATCGGGAAGCTCTTGACCCTTCTCGACACCCGGCCGCGGCTGGGCGGCGGCAGGGGGCCGGCCGCGGCGATGGTGGCCGCCAGTTCCGACTCGGCCATCGAGCACAGCTCGCGGTAGTGGTCGGGCATCATGGCCGTCACCACCTGGAAGGTGTCCAGGGCGTAGCCGTTGGTGGCCGTGTGGATCTTGGCGTCCAGGATGCTGAAGCCCGCCTGGTCGAAATAGCCGCAGATGCGGGCGAACAGGTCCGGCTGGTCCGGCGTGTAGACCACCACCTGCAGGCCTTCGCCCACCGGCGAAAGCCGCGCGCGTACGATCACCTTGGCGCTGCCGACGTGGCGGGACAGGTGGCGGGTGTGCCAGGCGATGTCGTTGGCGTCGTGCCGCATGAAGTAGCCGACGTCCAGCGTGTCCCACAGCTTCTTGTGCGCCTCGAAGGGCAGGGCGAACAGCTGCAGTTGCACCAGCGCGTCGCGCTTGCGGGCCTCGATCTCCGCCTTCGGGTCGGGCGAGGCGCCGCCCAGCGCCCGCAGGGTGGCGCGGTACAGGTCTTCCAGCAGCTTGCCCTTCCAGGCGTTCCACACCTTGGGGCTGGTGCCTCGGATGTCCGCCACCGTCAGCAGGTACAGCGCCGTCAGGTAGCGCTCGTTGCCCACGCGCGCGGCGAAGGCCTGGATGACTGCCGGGTCGCCGAGGTCCTCCTTCTGCGCCACCCGGCTCATGGCCAGGTGCTGGCGCACCAGGAACTCGATCAGCTTGCAGTCCTCGGGGTCGATCTCGTGCTGGCGGCAGAAGCGCCGGACTTCGCGCGCCCCCAGGTCGCCGGCCGCGAGCTGCGAGCAGAACGGGTATTCGTGCGCGTGCTCGGCGATGAAGAAGCGCCGCACGTTGCGCAGCACCATCAGGATGTGCTGGTCCACCGTGTAGACGTGGAACAGGTCGTGCTGCATCTGGCCGACGATGCGGCGGAACACCCACAGGTAGCGCCCGAGGATGGAGGTCTGGTTCATCAGCCGCATGGCGTGGGTGATGCCGCGCGGCTCCATCAGCATCGCGCGGAAGGTCTTGTGGTTCTCGGGGTCGTTGCGGAAGCCCGCGTCCATGACCTTGCGGGCGTTGTACAGCGCCCGCAGCGTGCGCGCCGACAGCCCCTTGATGCCCGGCGTGGACTGGTACAGCAGGAAGGTCTCCAGGATCGCCCGCGGGTGCTTCACGTACAGGTCGTCGCTGGCCACCTCGATCATCCCGGCCTTCTCGAAGAAGCGCTCGTTGATCGGCCGCGCCTCCGGCGACGCC
Source organism: Ramlibacter sp. (assembly GCA_021323335.1). Classification (GTDB taxonomy): domain Bacteria; phylum Pseudomonadota; class Gammaproteobacteria; order Burkholderiales; family Burkholderiaceae_C; genus Ramlibacter. Next base: position 60,367 of record JAJTCN010000006.1, on the reverse strand, counting down.
GGGTTCAGGCGTTCCTCGATGTTCAGCAGCAGGATCTGGTTCAGCTGGGCCACGGCCTTGGCCGCCCAGTAGTAGCGCTTCATCAGCCGCTCGCTGGCGCGCGCCACGATGCGGCCGTCGGTGCGCATGGTGGCGCTGTAGCCGAACGATTCGGCCACGGCGTTCTGCAGGTCGAACACCAGCCGGTCCTCGCGGCGGCCGGCCACCACGTGCAGCCGGGCGCGGATCATCGACAGCAGCGCCTCGTTGCGCTTGATCTGGCGGGCCTCGAAAGCCGTGGCCAGGCCGTTGCGGGCCAGCTCGTCCCAGCTGCGGCCGAAGCCGGCGGCGTTGGCCACCCACAGGATCACCTGCAGGTCGCGCAGGCCGCCGGGCGACTCCTTGCAGTTCGGCTCCAGCGCATAGGGCGTGTTCTCGAACTTGTTGTGCCGCTGGCGCATCTCCAGCGTCTTGGCGACGAAGAAGGCGCGTGGCTCCATCTGGGCCCGGAAGCGCGCCTGGAAGGTGGTGAAGAGCTTGCGCGAGCCGGTGACCAGGCGGGCCTCCAGCAGCGAGGTCTGCACCGTCACGTCGCCGGCCGCCTGCGCCAGGCATTCCTCCAGGGTGCGCACGCTGGAACCGATCTCCAGGCCGGCGTCCCAGCAGCTGCCAATGAAGTTCTCCACCTTCTGCTGCAGCGCGGCGTCGGTGTCGCAGCGGATGCCGTCGGGCATCAGCAGCAGCACGTCGACGTCGGAATGCGGGAACAGTTCGCCGCGACCGAAACCGCCGACGGCCACCAGCGCCACGCCGGCGGGCAGGCCGGCACGGGCCCAGAGCAGCTTGAGCGTGCCGTCGGCGTGCTGGGCCAGGGCTTGCAGCAGCGACTTGATGGTGCGGGTGGAGCCGCCCTCGGCCTGGAGGTCGGCGAGCAGGGCGGCCTTGCCTGCCTTGTAGGCATCGCGAACGGCAGCAACGTCATTCCCGCGCAGGCGGGAATCCAGGGCTCCCGCTCCCTGAATTCCCGCCTGCGCGGGGATGACGGGGTTCGTCATCCCTTGACGAAGGCCGGCGGCGGCGGGCTGCCGGCGGACAGGGTCAGCACCTCGTAGCCGGTCTCGGTGACCAGCACCGTGTGCTCCCACTGCGCCGACAGGGAATGGTCCTTGGTGACGATGGTCCAGCCGTCGTTGCCGAACTCCTTCACGTCGCGGCGCCCGGCGTTGATCATCGGCTCGATGGTGAAAGTCATGCCCGGAACCAGCTCTTCCAGCGTGCCGGGCTTGCCGTAGTGCAGCACCTGCGGCTCTTCGTGGAAGTTGCGGCCGATGCCGTGGCCGCAGAATTCGCGCACCACGGTGAAGCCGTGTCCTTCGGCGAACTTCTGGATCGCCCAGCCGACGTCGCCCAGCCGGATGCCGGGCTTGACCTGCACGATGCCGTGCCACATCGCCTCGAAGGTGATGCCGACCAGCCGCTTGGCCGCGATGGAGGCCTCCCCCACGATGAACATGCGGCTGGTGTCGCCGTACCAGCCGTCCTTGATGACCGTGACGTCGACATTGACGATGTCGCCCTTCTTCAGCGGCTTGTCGTTGGGAATGCCGTGGCACACCACGTTGTTCACGGACGTGCACAGCGAGGCCGGGTAGGGCGGGTAGCCGGAAGGCTGGTAGCCCAGCGTGGCCGAGAGCGTGCCCTGCTTCTTCATCACCTCGGCGGCGATGCGGTCGATCTCGCGGGTGGTGATGCCGGGCTTGATGAAGGGCGTCAGGTGGTCCAGCACCTCCGACGCCAGCCGGCCCGCCGTGCGCATGCCCTGGATGCCTGCTTCGTCCTTGATCGTGATCGTCATCGCTTGATTATCCCAGAGCATGCAATCCCTCGCAGGTAGAATCCCAAGTTCACCTCGGCCCCAGTCAGCGGCCGGCGGGCCCCACCCCAGACAGGTTTCAGACAGTGTCCCTGCACATCACCGAGTTCGAGGGCGGCAAGGCCCTCAGCGACTTCCGGATCCAGCAACTCCTGCCGCGGCTGAAAGCGGTGCACCCGAAGATCGCCGGCCTCGCGGCACGGTACGTCCACCTGGTGGCGGGCGACCACGCGCCGGACGCCGGCGAGCGGGAGCGGCTGGCGGCATTGCTGACCTATGGCGAGCCGTTCGACGGCGCGGCGGACGGCCCCCTGCTGGTCGTCACGCCGCGCCTCGGCACGGTGTCGCCCTGGGCCTCCAAGGCCACGGACATCGCGCACAACTGCGGGCTGGCCATCCGGCGCATCGAGCGCGTGGTCGAGTACCGGGTGCAGATGGCATCGGGCTGGCTGTCCAAGGCGACGCTCGAGCCGGACCAGCTGGCCGCCATCGCCGCGCTGCTGCACGACCGGATGACGGAAAGCGTGGTGGCGCAGCGCGCCGATGCCGCCCGCCTGTTCACCGGGCTGGAGGCCGCGCCGATGGAGCACGTGGACGTGCTCGGCGGCGGCCGCGCGGCGCTGGAGGATGCCAACCGCCGTTTCGGCCTGGCGCTGGCGGAAGACGAGATCGACTACCTGGTGCAGGCGTTCACCGGCTTGCGGCGCAACCCCACCGATGTCGAGCTGATGATGTTCGCGCAGGCGAACAGCGAGCACTGCCGCCACAAGATCTTCAACGCCACGTTCACCATCGACGGCGCGCCCCAGGAGAAGAGCCTGTTCGGGATGATCCGCAACACGCACCAGGCCCACCCCGAACATACCGTCATCGCCTATTCCGACAACGCGGCGGTGATGGAAGGGCATGCGGTCGAGCGCTTCCTGCCGGGCGAGGGCGGCGTCTACCGCAAGGATGCCGCGACCCATCACGTGCTGATGAAGGTGGAGACGCACAACCACCCGACCGCGATCTCCCCGTTTCCCGGCGCCTCCACCGGCGCGGGCGGCGAGATCCGCGACGAGGGCGCCACCGGGCGCGGCTCGCGGCCCAAGGCGGGCCTGACCGGCTTCACGGTCTCCAAGCTGTGGGATGGTGCGTTCGGCAAGCCGGAGCACATCGCGTCGCCGCTGCAGATCATGACCGAGGGGCCGCTCGGCGGCGCCGCGTTCAACAACGAGTTCGGCCGGCCCAACCTGCTGGGGTACTTCCGCGAGTACGAGCAGGAAGTGGCGGGCGTGGCCCGCGGCTACCACAAGCCCATCATGATCGCCGGCGGCCTGGGCTCCATCGACGCTGTCCTGACGCAGAAGATCCCGTTCCCGCCCGGCACGCTGCTGGTGCAGCTGGGCGGACCGGGCATGCGCATCGGCATGGGCGGCGGCGCGGCGTCGTCGATGGCGACCGGCACCAACGCTGCGGAGCTGGATTTCGATTCGGTGCAGCGCGGCAACCCCGAGATCGAGCGGCGGGCGCAGGAAGTCATCAACCAGTGCTGGGCGCTGCGCGACCGCAACCCGATCCTGGCGATCCACGACGTCGGCGCCGGCGGCCTGTCGAACGCCTTTCCCGAGCTGAGCAACGATGCGGGCCGCGGCGCCCGCTTCGACCTGCGCAAGGTGCCGCTGGAGGAGTCGGGCCTCGCGCCCCGCGAGATCTGGTCCAACGAGAGCCAGGAACGCTACGTGATGGCGATCGCCCCGGAGTCGCTGGAGCAGTTCCGCGGCTTCTGCGAACGCGAGCGTTGCCCGTTCGCGGTGGTGGGCGTGGCGACGGCGGAGCGGCAGTTGGTCGTCGCCGATGAAGGGGCCGACACACCGGTCGACATGCCCATGGACGTGCTGCTCGGCAAGCCGCCGAAGATGCATCGCGACGTGCAGCGGGTGGCGCGCGAAGCCCCGCCGCTGGACCTCGGCGGCGTGTCGCTGCAGGACGCGGTGATCCGGGTGCTGTCGAATCCGACGGTCGCCTCCAAGCGCTTCCTGGTGACGATCGGCGACCGCACCGTCAGTGGCCTCACGCACCGCGACCAGATGGTGGGCCCCTGGCAGGTGCCGGTGGCCGACTGCGCCGTCACGCTGGCGGACTACAAGGGCTTCGCCGGCGAGGCCATGAGCATGGGCGAGCGCACGCCGCTGGCATCGGTCGACGCGCCGGCGTCGGGCCGGATGGCCGTGGCCGAGGCCATCACCAACCTGCTGGCCGCGCCGATCGAACTGCCGCGCGTCAAGCTGTCGGCCAACTGGATGGCGGCCTGCGGCGAACCGGGCGAGGACGCGGCGCTGTACGACACGGTGCGGGCCGTCGGCATGGAGCTGTGCCCGCAACTGGGCGTCTCCATCCCGGTCGGCAAGGACAGCCTGTCCATGCGCACGCAGTGGAGCGAGGGCGGCGTGACGAAGAAGGTCACCTCGCCGGTGAGCCTGATCGTGACCGCCTTTGCCAGCCTGGCCGACGTGCGCGGCACGCTGACGCCGCAATTGCAGGCGACCGAAGACACGACGCTGGTGCTGGTGGACCTGGGGCACGGGCGCAACCGCATGGGCGGCAGCATCCTGGCGCAGGTGCTCGGGCAGCCCGGCGGCGCGGTGCCGGACCTCGACGACCCGCAGGACCTGGTGCGGCTGGTCGACGCCGTCAATGCGCTGCGCCGGCAGGGCCGCATCCTGGCGTACCACGACCGCAGCGACGGCGGCCTGATCGCCGCGGCTTGCGAAATGGCGTTCGCCGGCCACGTCGGCGTGGCGCTCAACATCGACTTGCTGGTCACCGAGGGCGACGGCATCAGCGACAGCCGCGCGGAGTACGGCGACGCCAAGAACTGGGCGTCGCAGGTGGGCGCCCGGCGCGAGGAGCTGACGCTCAAGGCCCTGCTCAACGAGGAGCTCGGCGTGCTGCTGCAGGTGCGCACCGCCGAGCGCAATGAAGTGATGCAGGTGCTGCGCGCCCATGGGCTGTCGAAGCACAGCCACTTCGTCGGCAAGACCCGCCCCGCGGCCGACGCCATCGAGGTCGGCAAGGGCGAGGTGCAGGTGTGGCGCGACACCAAGGTGGTGTTCGGCGCGAAGCTGCAGGACCTGCACCAGGTATGGGACAGCGTGAGCTGGAAGATCTGCCAGCAGCGCGACAACCCGGCCTGCGCGGACAGCGAGCACGCGGCGGCGGGGGATGCGGCGGATCCGGGGTTGCATGTCTTCCTCCCTCTCCCGCTTGCGGGAGAGGGCAGGGGTGAGGGCCTTGGCGCACCAGCCCTCGCCGTGTCCAAGCCCCGCGTCGCCATCCTCCGCGAACAAGGCGTGAACTCGCACGTCGAGATGGCCTATGCCTTCACCGAAGCCGGTTTCGAGGCGGTGGACGTGCACATGACCGACTTGCAGGCGCGCCGGCACAGCCTGGCGGACTTCCAGGGCATCGTCGCCTGCGGCGGCTTCAGCTACGGCGACACGCTCGGCGCCGGCATCGGCTGGGCCCGCAGCGTCACGTTCAACCCGGTGCTGTCGCAGCAGTTCCAGGACTTCTTCGCTCGCAAGGACACCTTCGGCCTGGGCGTCTGCAACGGCTGCCAGATGTTTGCCGAGCTGGCCGACATCATCCCGGGTGCCGAAGCCTGGCCGCGCTTCACCACCAACCGCAGCGAACGCTTCGAGGCGCGCCTGTCGATGGTGGAGGTGGTTCAGTCGCCCAGCCTGTTCTTCCAGGGCATGGCCGGCGCCCGCCTGCCGATCGCGGTGGCGCACGGCGAGGGCTATCCCAACTTCGCGCACCGGGGCGACGCCTCCCGCGCGCTGGCGGTGATGCGCTTCGTGGACAACCACGGCCAGCCGACCGAGCGCTACCCGTTCAACCCGAACGGCGGCGCCGGCGGCCTGACCGCGGTGACCACGCCCGACGGCCGCTTCACCGCGCTGATGCCGCACCCGGAACGCGTGTTCCGCAACATCCAGATGTCGTGGACCTCCGGCGACCCGTCGGCGCACAGCCCCTGGATGCAGATCTGGCACAACGCCAGGAAATGGGTGGGATGAATGAGCTCGCAACACCAGCCGCAACGCGAACCGGATCCGCATGCCGCCCCGGTGCGCCGCTTCCGTGACCCGGCCTACCGGCCGATGGCCGACGACCTGGCCAGCCTGCGGCGCGAGATCGACCGCATCGACGAAGCCGTCGTGCGCCTGCTCGCCGAACGCGCGATGTACGTCAAGGACGCCGCCCGCTTCAAGCGCGACGCCTTCCAGGTGAGCGCCCCGGCCCGGCAGGAGCAGGTGTTCGCCCGGGTGCGGGAGCTCGCGCAGCGGCACGACCCGGGCTTCAACGGCGGCTTCGAAGGCCTGCCCGGGGTGGTGGACGCCGCGTACCGGGCCCTCGTGGCCGGGTATATTGCATGTGAACAAAACTATTTCGGCACGACCGAGCCGGTCGTGCCATCCGACAAGGAATCCCCCCAATGACCCAGCGTCGCCGAATCCTCTCCGCCCTTGCGGCCCTGCCCCTGGCGCTCGCCGCCGGCGGCGCCTTCGCGCAGGCCGACTTCCCCAACAAGCCGATCCGGCTGCTGGTGCCGTTCGGTCCGGGCTCGACGCCGGACGTGTTCGCGCGCACGCTCACCGAGTACGCCGGCAAGACGCTGGGCCAGTCCATCGTCATCGAGAACCGCGCGGGCGCGGGCGGCAACGTCGCCACCAACCTGGTGGCCAAGGCGGCACCGGATGGCTACACGATCGGCGTGTCGATCACCGGCCCGCTGGTGAACAACACGATGATCTACGACAACCTGCCGTACGATCCCTTCAAGGACATCCAGCCCATCACCTTCGGCGTGCACCAGGGCAACGTGCTGGCCGTGAGCAGCTCGCTCGGCGTGAACAACATGCGCGAACTGATGGCGCTGCTGCGCGCCAACCCGGGCAAGTACAACTACGCTTCGGTCGGCGTCGGCACGCTGTCGCAGCTGAGCATGGAAGCCATCAAGGCGCTCACCAACAGCTATGTGGTGCAGGTCCCGTACGCCTCTTCGCCCGCTGCCGTGATGAGCGTGCTGCAGGGCGACACCCACATGGTCAGCCTGGCGCCGCTGGCCGTCATGCCGCAGGTGCAGGCCGGCAAGATGAAGGTGATCGCGGTGTCGACCGCCAGACGCCTGCCGCAGCTGCCCGACGTGCCCACGTTCCGCGAATCCGGCGTGGCGCTCGACGGCAGCGCGTGGATCGGCGTGATCGGGCCGGCCGGCATGCCCCCGGCCGTGCTGCAGAAGCTCAACCAGGCCTTCGCCGGCGCCATGCGCGACCCGGCGGTCATCGCCAAGCTGCGCGCCCAGTACATGGAGCCGGAGCCCGGCACACCGGAGCAGTTCGCCGCCTACATGCAGGGCGAGCGCGCCAAGTGGGGCCCGGTGATCAAGCGGGCCGGCATCAAGGCGGAATGACGGCCGCCGCCTAGGCGCGTCCCGGGGGAGCCACCGCGGCCCCCTCGATCCGGTGCCTGCGCAGGGCGTCCGCGACGAAGCCGGTGGCCTTCATCTCCTCGATGTAGGCGCTCAGCCAGGCCTGGGCCGCGGTGCGGCCCTTGGGCACGCCCATCGCCTGGTTGATCACCATGAAGCGCCCCGGCAGCAGCCGCACGCCGCCGACCCGGCGGGCGTCCATCTCCAGCTGCTGCTTCACGCCGGCGGCCACCTCCAGGTTCTGCGCCAGGAAGTCATCCACCACCTGGGGCGAGGTCGGCACCCGCACGATCGTCGCGGCCTTCAGCTCGCGCGTGAGGTACAGGTCGTAGGCGCTGCCGCGGCCCACCGCCACCCGGTGGCCGGCGCGGTCCACTTCCTCGTTGCGCTGCAATGGCGAGCCGTTGCGCACCAGGTAGGCGCCCTCGATCACGACGTAGGGCGCGGTGTACTCCATGTCCGCGGCCCGCACCGGGTCGATGGCCACGAAGGCCAGGTCCACCTGGCCGGCCTTGACGCCGATCACGGTGTTGCCGGCGGAAGTGAAGGTCACCAGTTCGACCGGCAGGCCGAGCCGGCGGCCGGCCTCCCGCGCCAGGTCGACCGAGACCCCGCGCGGCTGGCCGTCTTCACCGCGGGTCGCGAGGATCGGGTTGCCGTAGTTGATGGCGGCGCGCAGCTTGCCGGTGGAGCCGAGCTCCGCCACGACAGCGGCAGGCGGCGCGGCCGTGCGCGTGGCACAGCCCGCCAGCGCCGCGGCGGCCGCGGCGCAGAAAAGGCGGCGGTTCGCCATCAGAAGTCGTACTTCTGGCCCGGGTCGGGCACCAGCACGCGCACGGACGAGGACGTTCCCATCGCAGCGATGAACTCCGCCGGCGTGCCGCGCAGCTGCGGAATGGTGCCGTAGTGGATCGGGATCGCGTACTTCGGGCGGACCATGTCGCGCATCGCCATCGCGGCGTCCTGCGGGCTCATGACGAAGTGGTTGCCGATCGGCAGCAGCACCACGTCGGGCCGGTACATCTCGCCGATCAGGCGCATGTCGCCGAAGACGCCGGTGTCGCCCATGTGCCAGACCTTGAAGCCGTTCTCCATCTCCACGATGAAGCCCACCGGCTCGCCGCCGGGCAGCACGATGTCCTTGCCGGCGGCGTCCTTGTGCGCCAGCTCGGAGGAGTGCTCGGCGCGCACCGCGGTGATCTTGGGACCGGTGGGGCCCCAGGGCATGATGGTGCCGCCCTTGCCGAAGCGCGGCGCCAGTTCGGCCGGCAGGATGCCGTAGGTCGCCAGCGTCTGGTTCATGCCGGCGGGGCCGTACACCGGCACGTTGTGCATCTTCGCCAGCGCGGGGGCGTCGGCCAGGTGGTCGAAGTGGGCGTGCGTCACCAGGATGGCGTCCACCTTGCCGAGCGCGGAGAGCTGCTTCCAGTTGGCGGGCGTCTTGGGGTTGGACGTGAGCCAGGGGTCGATCATGATCACCTTGCCGCCGGGCGTGGTGATGCGCACGGCGGCCTGCCCGAGCCACAGCACCTCGGTCTTGCCCGCCGCGATGGGCGAGCCGCCCGGCATGGCCTGCGGCACGGGCGCCGCGGTTCGCATCGTGCCGGCGCAGCCGGCCAGGGCCGCCGCCGCGACGGCGCTCAGCAGCAGGGAATGCAAGGTCTTCATCGCTTGTCCTCTTGTTGGCATGCCAGCCGGTATGGGGTGGCATCGGCGGATTGGAACGTCCAGCCGCTGCGGCGTCAACGGGGCAAGCCATACACTTGCGCGCGATGCCCAGCCCGAGCGACCACCGCCCCCGCCACGACCGCATCGATGCGTTGCGGGGCCTCGCGATCGTCTGGATGACGATCTTCCATTTCTGCTTCGACCTGAACTACTTCGGGTGGATCCGCCAGAACTTCATGCTGGATCCGTTCTGGACCTGGCAGCGCACCGCCATCGTCAGCCTGTTCCTCTTCTGCGCCGGCCTGGGGCAGGCCGTTGCCGCCGCGCAGGGGCAAGGCTGGCCCCGGTTCTGGCGGCGCTGGGCGCAGGTCGCCGGGTGCGCGCTGCTGGTCAGCGCCGGGTCGGCGCTGATGTTCCCGCGCAGCTACATCTATTTCGGCGTGCTGCACGGCATCGCCGTCATGCTCGTGATCGTGCGCCTCAGCGCGGGCTGGGGCCGGTGGCTGTGGCTGGCGGGGTTGATCGCCGTGCTGCTGCCGCTGGCCGCTCCGGCCGCGCACCAGGCCTGGCCCGCGCTCGACGTGATGAACGGCCGCTGGCTCAACTGGATCGGCTTCATCTCGCGCAAGCCCGTGACCGAAGACTATGTCCCGCTGCTGCCCTGGCTGGGCGTCATGTGGTGGGGCATGGCAGCGGGGCGGCGGCTGCTGCAGCGGCGACCTGCCGTCGTGCAGGGACCGATCCCGCGCGCAGCGGCGCCGCTCGCGTGGCTCGGCCGCTGGAGCCTCAGCTGGTACATGCTGCACCAGCCCTTGCTCATCGGCGCGATGCTATGGGTCCGATAGTCTGGGCACACGCGGGTGTCGGCATCCGCCTACGAGGCGGGGGCGCGGTCGCACCTACCGTGTGGGACGGCAATCCCGCCGAACCGACCGATCGCCGACATGCCCAAGAACACCAAGCCGCCCGCGCCCGCCAAGAAGGCCGCAGCCAAGTCCGCCGCCCGCAACACCGACAGCGGCCCCAGCCGCGTCGACCCGTCTGCATCGGGGGACCCTGCTGCCCGCAAGATGGCGGACACCGAGGCGCTCGTCGCCTCCATGCCCCACAACGCCACCAAGGCCGCCGAGCACGGCTTCGCCAATGGCCTGCAGCCGCAGCAGGGCGCCCATTCCGCGCCCGCCTCGCGCCTCGTCGGCGCCAGCACGCTGTCCGAGGAGAACGGCTCCGAGAAGACTGGCAGCACGGCCATCGACGGCCGCAACGCGACCATCGAGCCGCTCGACCGCGTCCGCGTGGACTCCACCGGCCAGGTGCTGACCACCAACCAGGGTGTCCCCATCGCGGACAACCAGAACTCGCTGAAGTACGGCGTGCGCGGCCCCGCGCTGCTGGAAGACTTCATCCTGCGCGAGAAGATCACGCACTTCGACCACGAGCGCATCCCGGAACGCATCGTGCACGCGCGCGGCTCCGCCGCCCACGGCTTCTTCGAGTGCTACGAGCCGGCGACCGACATCACGCGCGCCGCGCCCTTCAAGGAAGCCGGCAAGGTGACGCCGGTGTTCGTGCGTTTCTCCACCGTGGCCGGCGAGCGCGGCTCCAAGGACACGGCGCGCGACGTGCGCGGCTTCGCCGTGAAGTTCTACACCGACGAGGGCAACTGGGACCTGGTGGGCAACAACATTCCCGTGTTCTTCATCCAGGACGCGATGAAGTTCCCCGACCTGGTGCACGCGGTCAAGCCCGAGCCGCACCACCAGATGCCGCAGGCGGCCAGTGCGCACGACACCTTCTGGGACTTCGTCTCGCTGATGCCCGAGTCCACCCACATGCTGATGTGGGCCATGTCCGACCGCGCCATCCCGCGCAGCTACGCCACCATGGAAGGCTTCGGCGTCCACACCTACCGCATGGTCAACGAAGCCGGCGAGTCGGTCTTCGTCAAGTTCCACTGGAAGCCCAAGTTCGGTACCCATTCGCTGGTCTGGGACGAGGCCGTGAAGATCTCCGGCGCCGACCCGGACTACCACCGGCGCGACCTGTGGGAGCGCATCGAGGGCGGGGCCTTCCCCGAGTGGGAACTGGGCCTGCAGGTCTTCACCGAGGAGCAGGCCGACCAGTTCAGCTTCGACATCCTCGACGCCACCAAGATCGTTCCCGAGGAACTGGTGCCGGTGCGCATCGTCGGGCGGATGGTGCTCAACCGCAACCCGGACAACTTCTTCGCCGAAACCGAGCAGGTGGCCTTCTGCGTGGCGCACGTCGTGCCCGGCATCGACTTCAGCAACGACCCGCTGCTGGCCGGACGCATCCACTCCTACGTGGACACGCAGATCTCCCGCCTGGGCGGCCCCAACTTCCACGAGATCCCGATCAACGCGCCGATCGCGCCGGTGCACAACAACCAGCGTGACGGCCTGCATCGCCAGGCGATCCACCGGGGCCGCGTGAACTACGAGCCGAACTCGCTGGCGGGCGGCTGCCCGTTCCAGGCCGGCGCGGCACAGGGCTTCGTCTCGGTGCCGGCGCGCATCCGCGCCGACGAGGAGCAGGGCAAGGTCCGCGCCAAGCCGGAGAAGTTCGCCGACCACTACACCCAGGCCACGCTGTTCTACGAGAGCCAGACACCGGTGGAGCAGTGCCACATCGCCAACGCCTTCCGCTTCGAGCTGAGCAAGGTGACGGTCCCCGCCATCCGCGAGCGCACCGTGGCGATGCTGCGCAACGCATCGGAACAGCTGGCCAAGGAAGTCGCCGACGGCCTGGGCATGGAGCTGCCCGATCCGCTGCCGCTGGCGCTGCCGAACCCGGCCACGCCGGAGGTGACCAAGTCGCCGGCGCTGTCGCTGCTGGCCCGCCCCGGCGACCCGGCCGCCGCGCTGATGGGCCGCAAGGTCGCGATCCTGGTGGCGCCCGGCGTCGACGCCAAGCCGCTGCTTGCGCTGCAGGCCGCGCTGCTGGAGCGGGGCGCGGTCGGCCGGCTGGTCGGCCCGCGCATCGGCACCTTCCCCACCGCCGACGGCAACACCATCGAGGCCGATGCGTCTCTGGAGAATGAACCCGGCTTCCTGTTCGACGGCCTGGTGCTGCCGGACGGCGCCGAAGCGGTCGCGGCGCTGGCTGGCGACGGCCACACGCCCGAATTCATCAAGGACCAGTTCCGCCACTGCAAGACCATCCTGGTGCTGGGCGCGTCGCGCGCGCTGCTTACCAAGGCGGGCGTGCCGGTGAGCATGGACAAGAGCCTGGTGCAGGGCGGCACCGGCCTGATCGTCGCGGATGCCGGCGATGAGGCCACCGCGTCGGAGGCGTTCCTGGAAGCGCTGGCCAAGCACCGCCATTTCGGCCGCGAGATGGACCCCCCGATGGTCTGACCGCCGCCCACCCGCAAACCTTCAAGGAATGAACATGCCCCAACTGATCGAGAAAGACGCGTGCGACCTGCTCGACGCCGACCACGTCGCCGTGAAACACCTGTTCGTGGAATATGCGCGCCTGGCGACGGCCGGCGATCCCGCCGGCGAGCGCCAGGCCTATGCGACGAAGATCTGCAGCGAGCTGACGGTGCACGCGCAGATCGAGGAAGAGATCTTCTATCCGGCGCTGCGCAAGGCGATCGACGCGCCGGAGCTGCTGGACGAAGCCGAGGCGGAGCACCAGGAAGCCAAGGACATGATCGCGCAGATCGAGGCCATGGCCGGGCCCGACGCAGCCATGGACGACCTCGTCGCCAAGCTCGCGGCTGCGATCGAGCACCACGTGAAGGAGGAGCGCACGCAACTGTTCCCGAAGGCGCGCTCGGCCGCCGGCCTGGACCTGGACGCGCTGGGCGCGCAGCTCAGGCAGCGGCAGCAGGAGCTGGAAGCGGAGATGGCATAGGGGTAGCGGCGGGGTCGCTGGCGCGAACCCGCCCTACGGTCTGTCATTCCCGCGAAGCCTGCCCCCGCGCAGGCGGGGGGCGGAACTCAGGGCTCCCAAAAGAAAAGCGGCCGAGGCCGCTTTTCCGTTATTTGATCTTCGCACTCTTGCGCAGCTTTTCCTGGAACTCGGCCAGCTTCTGCTCCTGCAGCTGCTTGGCGATCTGCGGGCGCACGTCTTCCAGCTTGGGCAGCTGCGCGTCGCGGATGTCGTCGACGCGGATCACGTGCCAGCCGAACTGCGACTTCACGGGTTCGGCGGTCAGTTCGCCTTTCTTCAGCTTGCCCAGGGCCTCGGCGAACTCCGGCACGTAGCTGCCGGGAGCGGCCCAGTCGAGGTCGCCGCCGTTGGCGCCGGAGCCCGGGTCCTTGGACTGCTTCTTGGCGATGTCCTCGAACTTCTGGCCCTTCTTCAGGTCGCCGATGATCTTCTTGGCGTCGTCTTCGGTTTCCACCAGGATGTGGCGCGCCTTGAATTCCTTGCCGCCGTTGGCCGCCACGAACTTGTCGTACTCGGCCTGGATGTCGGCGTCGGTCACGGGATTCTTCTTCTGCTGGTCGGCGAACAATTCGCGGATCAGGATGGTCTGGCGGGCCAGCTCCATCTGCGCCCGGTAGTCCGCGGTGACGTCCAGCCGGCGCTTCTGCGCTTCCTGCATGAAGATCTCGCGGGCGATGACCTCGTCGCGGATCTGGCCCTGCATTTCCGGCGTGACCGGGCGCCCGGACTTGGCCAGCTGCTGTTCCAGCATGTCGATGCGCGCCTTGGGCACCGGCTTGCCGTTGACGATGGCGACGTTCTGCGCCGCGACCGGCAGGGCAACGGCGAGGGTGGCCGCGGCCAGCGCGGTCAGGAAGGCTTGTTTCATGGGGATGTCTCTTGGGAGCGGAGGCTGGAGGTCAGAGCAGTTCGATCGCGAGCGCGTGGACGCCACGGTCCCGGTCGATGAAATCGCGCAGGGAATCATACACAAGGCGATGGCAGGCCACGCGGGGCTTGCCGGCGAAGAGCGGGGAGGCGATGCGCACCCGGAAATGGGTGCCGGCGCCGGTGCCGTCCTGGCCCGCGTGGCCCAGGTGCGCGGCGCTTTCGTCCACCACTTCCAGCTGCGTCGGCGACAGTTTTTCGGCCAGCCGCAGGCGCAGGTCTTCGGCGCTGATGCCGGTGCCGTTACTGCTCACGGCTCGCCCGCGCCCGCTTCCTTGGCGTCCTTCATGTAGCGGCCCAGGTAGATGGCCTGGCCGACGACGAACAGGGCCATCAGGCCGAGCCCGCCGAACAGCTTGAAGTTGACCCAGGTGTCCGTGTCGAAGGTGAACGCCACCCACAGGTTCAGCACGCCCATGACCGCGAAGAACGTGACCCAGCTCCAGTTCATGGCGCGCCAGGCGGCGGCGGGCAGTTCCAGTTGCGACCCCATCAGCGACTTCAGCAGGTTCTTCCTGAAGAACAGCAGCCCCGCCGCCAGCGCCCCGCCCATCAGCCAGTACAGGACGGTGGGCTTCCACTTGATGAAGGTTTCGTCCTGCGCCAGGATCGTCGCGCCGCCGAAGACGACGATGATGCCCAGGCTGAGCCACTGCATCGGCTCCACCTTGCCCTGCGCGTAGCGGAACCAGGCGATCTGGGCGACGGTCGCCACGATGGCGACGGCGGTGGCGACGTAGATGCCCCAGACCTTGTACGCCACGAAGAACAGGACGATGGGGAAGAAGTCGAGCAGGAGTTTCATCAGGCTTTCTTGTCTTGCGGCTGGAAGTCCAGCGACGCCGAGTTCATGCAATAGCGCAGGCCGGTCGGCTCGGGGCCGTCCGGGAACACGTGGCCCAGGTGCGCGCCGCATTGTGCACACACGGTCTCGGTTCGCACCATGCCGTGGCTGGCATCGCGGATCTCCTGGATCGCGCCCGGCACGGCCAGCGAGAAGCTGGGCCAGCCGCAGCCGGCGTCGAACTTCGTGCCGGAGTCGAACAGCTTGTTGCCGCAGCAGATGCAGTGGTAACTGCCGTCGGCCCAAACGCGCTCGTACTTGCCGGAATACGGGCGCTCGGTGGCGGCGTGGCGGGTCACCTGCAAGGCGCCCGGCTCGGCGCCCTTCTCGGCCAGCACGGCCTTCCATTCGGCCTCGGTCTTCTGGATCGGGTAGGTCATGCCCCATTGTCCCCGCGGGGGCGAAGCCGCGGGCGCTTAGGGGAATGGCTTATCGTCGGGGCATGGGGAATTCTGCTCATAATCTTCCCGCCGAGCTGCCTGTGTCATGGGGCCGGTACGGGAGGGAAAATGAGCGATTTTTCTGCGCTGGAGCGGTCGTTCGGGCTCATGCCCGCGGGTTTTGCCAATCTGGTCGACGAGCCCCCGCCCGTCTCCAACGACGTGCAGCCGCACGAGGTCAATTTCCGGCACTTGCGCAGTGCCGCCGAAATCTCCCGCATCGTCCACCTCCGGCAGGAAATCCAGCTGCCCGCGTCCGCCCTGGCGGACACGGGATTCGCGACCCGCGAAAAAAAAGAGACGAGATCGGTCTCGTGGGGGCCTTCCTGCGATTCGGCGAATACATAGGCACCATCCGCCTGCTGCCCATGGACCATGGGCTGGCGCCGTGCGAGAAGCTGGTTGCGCGCCACGGCATCGACCCCGAAATGCGCCACGGCAGCTGGGAAGTGGGGCGCCTCGTGCTGGCGCCGCGCTACCGCAGCGGCCCCGACTCCCTCAAGCGGTGCCTGTTCCTGACCCTGGTGCACCTGATCGAGAACACCGACGTGGAAAACCTGTTCGCCTCCTGCACGCCCCTGCTGAGCCGGCTGTACCGCCGCTTCGGCTTCAACGTGGTGGTCAAGGACGCGAGCCAGGAAGAGGGTGAGACCTACTCCCTGATCCACGGCACCGTGCCCGACGTGCTGCGCGCGCTGGCCGGCACGCCGGAGGAGCGGCGTCTGGCCGAAAACATCCTCGCGCTGCGCGAGCTTTCCGAAGAAGAGGCCATGGCATGAACGTTCTCCGCAGGCTGTTCCAGTACTTCGAGGACTACCACGCCTACGGCCCGTCGCGGCTGCGGACGATGGGCTACGTGGGGGCCATCACCTACGTGGCGTTCTATTTCCTGCGCTTCACGCGGCCGAACCCGGTGCTGTTCGACGACATGCCGGCGCGCGCGCTGGCGGTGCTGCTGTTCGTGCTGATGGGGATGCGGGACTACTGGCCCGAGCGGCTGAAGCCGTACTACATCCGCTATTCGTACGCCGCGCTGCTGTACTGCCTGCCCTGTTTCACGGTGCTGATCGCCTTGCAGCGCGGCGGCGGCGTGGCGTCGATCTCGAACGCCTTCATCATCCTGTGTTTCCTGGTGCTGCTGACCGACTGGCGCAACACGCTGGTGATGCTGTCGGCCGGCACCGGCCTGGCGGCGCTGATCTACGTGGCCACCAACGGCAACCCGCGGGTGCCGATGGACCTGGTGGCGCAGCTGCCCGCCTTCGCCCTGGTGGTGATCGGCGGCAACCTGTTCAAGTCCAACACCGACAAGATCGACGCCGAGCGCAAGCTGCGGGCGACGCAGGCGCTGGCGGGCTCCATCGCCCACGAGATGCGCCATCCGCTGGCGCAGTTGAAGCACAGCCTGGAGGGCATGCAGGAAGTGCTGCCGGCGCCCGGGGCCAACCGCAACGCCGCCAAGCTGGACGCGCAGCAGGTGCAGGCGCTCTACCACCACCTGGCGCGCGGCGAGCAGGCGGTGCAGCGCGGGCTGCAGGTCATCTCGATGACGCTCGACGAGGTGAGCGCGCGGCCGATCGACTCGTCCGCGTTCCGGTATCTTTCCGCCGCCGAGGTGGTGCAGCAGGCGGTGGAGGAATACAGCTACGACAGCGACGAGGAGCGCGACAAGGTCAGCGTCGAGATCTCGGAGGACTTCACCTTCAAGGGCGACGAGACGGCCTACCTGTTCGTGCTGTTCAACCTGGTGAAGAACGCCCTGTACTACGTGAAGCCGTATCCGCACACGCGGGTGACCATCACGGTCGGCGACCACCAGGTGAAGGTGCGCGACAACGGCCCGGGCATCGCCCCCGACGCGCTGGCGGGGCTGTTCGAGCCGTTCCGCTCCGTCGGCAAGTCCGGCGGCACCGGGCTCGGCCTGGCCTACTGCCAGCGCGTGATGCGCGCGTTCGACGGCGGGATCGCCTGCGAATCGGTGCCCGGCAGCTTCACCGAATTCACCATGCGCTTCCCCGCCATCAGCGAGGAGGAGCGCGAGCAGCACCGGCTGGCCGCGGTCGCGCAGGCCCGCACCGTGCTGGCCGGCAAGCGCATCCTGATCGTCGAGGACGACCCGGTGCAGCGGCACGCCACCCGCCAGAAACTCGGCCCGCTGGCCCTGACGTCCGAGCTCGACGAAGCGGCGGACGGCCAGCTGGCGCTGGCGCAGCTGGCGCGCAAGCCCTACGACATCGTGCTGCTGGACCTGCACATGCCCGGCCTGGACGGCTACGCGGTGGCCGAGAAGATCCGCCGCGACCCGGGGATGAACCAGAACGTCCGCATCGTCGCCTACACCAGCGAGCCCGCGCACCTGGCGCGCAGCAAGGCGCTGCGCGGCGGCATGGACGGCTTCGTCAGCAAGCCCTGTGCGCAGCTGCCGCTGCTGGCCGCCCTGCAGCATTCGCTGCAGGTGCCGGTCGGCGGGCGCGATGCCCAGGGCCGGCTGGCCGGCCGGCGCATCCTGCTGGCCGACGACAGCGCCTTCAACCGCAAGGCGATCGCCGCCTACCTGCGCAACGCCGCAGCCATCGTGATCGAGGTGGAGCACGGGCGCGCGGTGCTGGAGCAGCTGCATGCGCAGGACGGCATCCACGCCGTGATCGTCGACCTCCACATGCCGGGCATGGACGGCCTGGAAACGGCGCGCGCCATCCGGTCGTCCGGCGAACGCTGGGCCGGGGTGCCGGTGGTGGCGCTGACCGCGCGCTCCGACGAACCCGCGGTGGCCGCGGCCACCGCGGCCGGCATGAACGGCTTCCTGGTCAAGCCGGTGGACGCGCCGCTGCTGTACGACACGCTGTCCCGCCTGGTGGCGGGCGGCTACGGCGCGCGCACCGTCGCGGAGCCGGCGCTGGCCGCACCGCCGCAGCCCAGCGGCGACGAGCTGCTGAACCTGCAGCGGCTGGAAAGCTACCGCCGCCTCGGGATGGTGGAGGAACTGCTGAACGACTACCTGCCCGAGATGGCCCGGCTGGTCGGCGAACTGCAGGCTGCCGCCCGGGCAAGCGACCGCGACGCGAGCATGGACGCGCTGCACTCGCTGCTGGGCATGAGTGGCGAAGCCGGCGCGCAGGTGCTCTACCAGCAGGTGCGCCGCATCTACGTGCCGCTGCTGGAAGAGGGCCGCTGGCCCGAAAGCGCCGACTGGCTGGCCCAGCTGCAGGGCACGGCGACCCGCACCGAAGAGGCGCTGAAGGCATACTGCTCCGCCGACTCCCGCACCGCCTGAACCAAGCGCACATGCTGGCTCCCGACCTCTCCGCCGATTCGCCGTCCGTGCTGTTCGTGGACGACGAACCCATGTCGCGCAAGTGGTTCGCGCTGGAGTTCGGGGACGAGTTCAAGGTGGCCACCGCGGGCGGCGCCGACGAGGCGCTGGACATCCTGCGCGCGCGCAGCCACGAGTTCGGCGTGCTGGTCACCGACTACCGCATGCCGGAGCGCGACGGCATGAAGCTGCTGCGCGCCGTGCACCAGGACTACCGGCACGTGATCCGCCTGCTGGCCACCGCCTACGCCGAGAAGGACGTGGCGATCGCCGCCGTCAACCAGGGCAAGGTGCTGCGCATCCTGGAAAAGCCGCTCGACGGCGACCTGACGCGCGAGGCCCTGCGGGAAGCGCTGGCGCTGTATCGCACGCAGGCACTGGAGCGCGCGGTGAACGAAGGGCGGGTGGCGGCCCTGCGCGAGGCGCTCGGCTTCCTGGCGCACGAACTCAACACGCCGCTGGCGACGGTGCGCGGTTATGTCGGTTCGGTGGCCGGCCGCCACATCGCGCCCGGGCCCGATTCGCCGCCCGGCATCGCCCGGTTCACCGAAGAGTACCCCGGGGAGCTGCTGGGCGCGCTCGAACGGGCGGAGCGCCGCGCCCTGTATTGCCAGTCGCTGGTCTCCACCTTCGTGCAGTCAGCCCGCGACGCCTATCCGGATGCCCAGCCGCAGTCCATCCGCGCCAGCAGCCTGGTGGAGGCGCTGCTGGACGAATTCCCCTTCGAGGCCAGCGAGCGCGCCTGCGTTGCGCCGGACGTGCGGCAGGACTTCGCGCTGCCCGGCCGCCGCGACCTGCTGTACCTGGTGTTGTGCACGCTCACCAAGAACGCGCTGCTCGCCATGCGCGGGCAGGAAAGGCCGCCGCGGCTGGTGCTGGAGGTGGGCAGCGCGCCGCAGGCGCCCCGGGGCCGGCGGGCCTGGATCCGGGTGCGGGACAACGGGCCCGGCATCCCCCCCGAGGTGCTGGCCAAGCTGACGCGCGAGCCGGTGACCACCCGCGCCGCCACCGGCGGCAGCGGGATGGGCCTGATGTTCTGCCAGCGGGTGATGCAGGCCATCAGCGGCTCCATCGACGTGCAGTCGGTGGTCGGCGAAGGCACGTCCGTGACCCTGTTCTTCGAGGCCCTGGGGGACGAGCGCTAGCAAGGGGGTCGGCGGGTTTAGCATTGCGCATCTTTCGAAACGAGGAGACATGCGCATGCTGGGCCTGATGCAAAGCCAACCCCTGATGATCTCGGCGCTGATCGAGCACGCCGAGCGCCACCACGGCGACACCGAGATCGTCTCGCGGCGCGTCGAAGGGGACATCCACCGCTACCAGTGGAAGGATGTGGCGCGCCGCTCGCGCCAGGTGGCCCACGCCCTCGACGGCATGCAGCTGCTGTTCTCCGACCGCGTCGCCACGCTGGCCTGGAACGGCTACCGCCACCTCGAGCTGTACTTCGGCGTCAGCGGCTCCGGGCGGGTCCTGCACACCATCAATCCCCGGCTGCACCCGGAACAGATCGCCTGGATCGCCAACCATGCCGAGGACCAGGTGCTCTGCTTCGACCTGACCTTCCTGCCGCTGGTGCAGGCGGTGCACGCGAAGTGCCCGACCATCCGGCAGTACGTGGCGCTGTGCGAGCCCGACAAGCTGCCCGCGGACAGCGGCATCCCCAACCTCGTGGCCTACGAGTCGTGGATCGGCGGCCAGCCCCCCACGTACCAGTGGCCCAGCTTCGACGAGAACTCCGCCTCGAGCATGTGCTACACCAGCGGCACCACGGGGAACCCGAAGGCCGCGCTCTACAGCCACCGCTCCACCACGCTGCATGCCTACGCCGCGGCGCTGCCGGACGTGATGTGCCTGTCCGCGCGCGACGCGGTGCTGCCGGTGGTGCCGATGTTCCACGTCAACGCCTGGGGCATCCCGTACTCCGCCGCGCTGACCGGCTGCAAGCTGGTGTTCCCCGGCCCGGCCATGGACGGCAAGTCGGTGTACGAGCTGATCGAGGCCGAGAAGGTGACCTACGCCGCCGGCGTGCCGACGGTCTGGCAGATGCTGCTGGGCCACATGAAGCCGGCGGGACTGCGCTTTTCCACCCTCAAGCGCACGGTGATCGGCGGCTCGGCCTGCCCGCCGGCCATGATCCACTCTTTCCGCGAGGACTACGGCGTGGAGGTGCTGCACGCCTGGGGCATGACCGAGATGAGCCCGCTGGGCACGCTGTGCACCCTGAAGAACAAGCACCTCGCGCTGCCGGCCGAGGAACAGATGAAGATCCGCCTCAAGCAGGGGCGGGCCATCTTCGGCGTGGACCTGAAGATCGTCGGCGAGGACGGCAAGGAACTGCCCTGGGACGGCAAGACCTACGGCGACCTGTACGTGAGGGGGCCGTGGGTGGTGCGCGAATACTTCAAGGGCGAGGGCGGCGACCCGCTGGTGAAGGACGCGCACGGCGCCGGCTGGTTCCCGACGGGCGACGTGGCGACCATGGACGCCGACGGCTACATGCAGATCACCGACCGCAGCAAGGACGTCATCAAGTCCGGCGGGGAGTGGATCAGCTCCATCGACATCGAGAACATCGCGATGGCGCATCCGGCCGTGCAGATGGCCGCCTGCGTCGGCATGCGGCATCCGAAATGGGACGAGCGGCCGATCGTGGCGATCGTCAAGCGCCCGGGCATGGACGTCACGCGCGAGGAACTGCTGCGCTTCTACGAGGGCAAGACCGCCAAGTGGCAGATCCCCGACGACGTGGTCTTCGTGGAGGCGATTCCGCTGGGCGCCACCGGCAAGATGCTGAAGACCCGGCTGCGCGAGCAGTTGAAGGATTACAAGCTGCCGACGGCTTGATCCATCCTGGTGCGGTGTCGCCTGCGCAACAGCCGCGGGTAGGTCTTAGGTGCAATCCCTGACCGGGGAGCGGCACGAACTCCATTACCCTGCGGCCTGTCGTTGCAGCCAATCAGGAGACCCGCAATGAAGAATTCGCTCAAGATCGTCGCCGTCGCGGCCATGGTGGCCGCGGGGGGCGCCGCCCACGCCCAGAAGGGCGAGACCGTCCGCATCGCCTTCATGGACCCGCTGTCGGGCCCGTTCGCCAACGTCGGCCAGAACCAGCTCAAGAGCTGGCAGTTCGCCGCCGAGAAGCTGTCCGGCAAGAACCCCGCGGGCGTCAAGTTCGAGGTGGTCGGCTTCGACAACAAGGGCTCTCCGCAGGAAAGCCTGAACACGGTCAAGGCCGCCGTCGACCAGGGCTTCCGCTACATCACGCAGGGCAACGGCTCCGGCGCTGCCACGGCCATCCTCGACGCGGTGTCCAAGCACAACGAGCGCAATCCGGGCAAGGAGATCGTCTACCTGAACTACGCGGCGGTGGACCCGGCCCTGACCAACGAGAAGTGCGACTTCTGGCACTTCCGCCTGGACGCCGACACCTCCATGAAGATGGAGGCGCTGACCTCCTTCATGAAGGACCAGCCCAAGGTCAAGAGCGTCTACCTCCTGAACCAGAACTACTCGCACGGCCAGCAGGTCGCCAAGTACTTCAAGGACGCCATCGCCCGCAAGCGGCCGGACGTCAAGATCGCCGGCGAGGACCTGCACCCGATCGGCCAGGTCAAGGACTTCGCGCCCTACGTCGCCAAGATCAAGCAGTCGGGCGCCGACACCGTGCTCACCGGCAACTGGGGCCAGGACCTGACCCTGCTGGTCAAGGCCATGAACGACGCCGGCCTGAAGATCCCGATGTACACCTACTACGCCGGCGTGACCGGCACGCCGACGGCGCTGGCCGGCGGCGGCGACAGCGAGGTGTACGTGGTGGCCTATGGCCACTCCAACCACACCGGCGAGATCGGCCAGATGGGCGCGGAGTTCAAGAAGAAGTTCAACGACGACTACTACACCTTCGCCACCTACAACGGCATCCAGCTGCTGTCCGCGGCCATGGCCAAGGCCAAGTCCACCAACCCGGTGGCCGTGGCCAAGGCGATGGAAGGACTGTCGGTCAAGAGCTTCGGCGGCGACGTCACCATGCGCGCCTCCGACCACCAGCTGCAGCAATCGATGTACATCACCAAGTGGCAGAAGGCCAAGCCCGGCGAGTACAGCGTGGAGAACACCGGCTACACCTTCGTGCCGATCAAGCAGATGGACCCGTACGTGTCCAGCACGCCCACCAGCTGCCAGATGAAGCGTCCGGGCTGACGCCACGGCGCGGCAAGCGGCCGGGACGCCAGCGTCCCGGCTTTTTTTTGGCTGCCGGCGCGGCAGAATGCGCAACCACAGAACGAAGACAGAAAAGAAAAGACGCGGATGGAGTTCTTCACCATATCGCTCCTGAACGGCATCAGCTACGGGCTGCTGCTGTTCATGCTTTCGTCCGGCCTCACGCTGATCTTCAGCATGATGGGCGTGCTCAATTTCGCCCACGCCAGCTTCTACATGCTGGGAGCCTATTTCGCCTACGCCACGACCCAGCTGGTCGGCTTCTTCCCGGCGCTGTTCGTGGCGCCGCTGCTGGTCGGCCTGGCCGGCGCGGCCTTCGAGAAGTACGCGCTGCGCCGGGTGCACAAGTTCGGCCACGTGCCGGAACTGCTGATCACCTTCGGCCTGTCCTTCATCATCCTGGAGATGGTGCAGCTGGTGTGGGGCACCAGCTCGGTGGACTATCGCGTGCCGGCCATCCTGGGCGGTCCGCTGTTCACGCTGTACGGCACCCAGTTCCCGCTGTACCGCGGCTTCATGATGCTGGTGGCCCTGCTCATGCTGGTGGCGATCTGGCTGCTGCTCACCCGCACGCGCATCGGGCTGGTCATCCAGGCGGCGCTGACGCACCCGGACACCGTGGAGTCCCTGGGCCACAACGTGCCGCGCGTGTTCATGCTGGTGTTCGGCGGCGGCGCCGCGCTGGCCGGGCTGGCCGGCGTCATCGGCGGCAACGCCTTCGTCACCGAGCCGGGCATGGCGGCGACGGTGGGCTCGGTGATCTTCGTGGTGGTGGTGGTCGGCGGCATGGGTTCGCTGGCCGGCGCCTTCGTGGCCTCGCTGGGCATCGGCATCATCCAGACCTTCGCGGTCGGCGTCGACGCCTCGCTGATGGGCGCCGCGCAGACGGTGGGCCTGCAGGTCACGCCGCAGACCTTCGGCTACCCGCTGTGGAAGCTGAAGATCTCGCAGATCGCGCCGATCCTGCCGTACCTGTTCCTGGTGCTGATCCTGATCTTCCGGCCGAAGGGCCTCCTCGGGACGCGGGAAGGTTGACGCCATGAGCAAGAACTACTACGAGTTCCGCCCGTACAACGTCGGCCGCTGGATCGTCTGGGGCGCGTTCGCGCTGCTGCTGCTGGTGGCCCCCATGCTGTTCCGCAGCAGCCTGTCGCACACGATGCTGTCGCAGATGGGCATCGCCATCATCGTCTGCCTCTCGTACAACATGCTCCTGGGGCAGGGCGGCATGCTCAGCTTCGGGCACGCGGTGTATTCGGGCATGGGATCGTTCCTGGCGATCCACACGCTGAACCTGGTGAGCAAGGGGCAATGGCCGATCCCGGTCAGCCTGATCCCCATCGTCGGCGGCCTGGCGGCGATGGTGTTCGCCGTCCTCTTCGGCTGGGTCACCACCAAGAAGGCCGCCACGCCCTTCGCCATGATCACGCTGGGCATCGGCGAGCTGGTGTGGGCGTCGTCGCTGATGTTCCCGGAATTCTTCGGCGGCGAGGGCGGCATCTCGAGCAACCGGGTGGCCGGGCCCAAGCCCCTGGGCATCACCTTCGGGCCGCAGATCCAGCTGTACTACCTGATCGCGGTGTACACCTTCATCTGCACCGCGTTGATGTTCGCCTTCACCCGCACGCCGCTCGGGCGGATGATCAATGCGGTGCGCGACAACCCCGAGCGGGTCGAATTCGTCGGCTACGACACGCAGAAGGTCCGCTACATCGTCTTCATCATCTCCGCCTTCTTCGCCGGCATCTCCGGCGGGCTGGCGGCGCTGAACTTCGAGATCGTCACTTCCGAAGTGGTGAGCGGCCCGCGCTCCGGCGCCTACCTGCTCTTCACCTTCCTCGGCGGCGCCACCTTCTTCTTCGGGCCGATCATCGGCGGCGTGCTGATGGTGCTGGCCGGGGTGCTGCTGTCCGAGCTGACCAAGGCCTGGCTGCTGTACCTGGGCCTGATCTTCCTGTTCATGGTGATGTACGCGCCGGGCGGCATCGCCAGCCTGATCATGATGAACCTTCGCGTGGCCGCCTTCGGCCGGTTGAAGGAGCTGTGGGTCAGCTACCTGGCGCTGGCGTTCACCGCGCTGGTGACCCTGCTGGGCGCCGCGGCCATGATCGAGATGGTCTACCACCTGCAGCTCAATGCGGCGCTGGGCCCCGAGCTGCGCTTCATGGGCGCCAACCTCAACGCCAAGGGCCTCGACAGCTGGTTCGGCGCGGCCTTCGTCATGCTCACGGGCATCGGCCTGTTCGAGGTGACGCGGCGCCACTACGTGCGCCAGTGGGGCGAGATCCAGGAATTCATCGAGAAAGAAATGAAGCGGAGGGAGACGCTTTGACGGCCGCTCTGGAGTTGCGCGACCTGCGCAAGAGCTTCGGCAAGACCGAGATCATCCGCGGCTGCACGCTGTCGGTGCAGCAGGGCGAGCGCATCGCCGTGATCGGCCCCAACGGCGCCGGCAAGTCGACCCTGTTCAACCTCATCAGCGGCCGCTTCGCGCCCACCAGCGGCGAGGTGCTGCTCAACGGCCACCGCATCGACGGCAAGAAGCCCTTCGAGATCAACCGGCTGGGCCTGTCGCGCAGCTTCCAGATCACCAACATCTTCCCCAAGCTGTCGGTGTTCGAGAACCTGCGCTGCGGCGTGCTCTGGAGCCTGGGCTACAAGTACACCTTCCTGAAGTTCCTGGCCGACCTGGACGATGCCAACGAACGCGCCGAGCAGTTGCTGGAGATGATCCACCTGCACAAGAAGCGCGACGTGCTGGCCATCAACCTCACCTACGCCGAACAGCGCGCGCTGGAGGTGGGCATCACCATCGCCGGCGGCGCCAACGTGATCCTGCTGGACGAGCCCACCGCCGGCATGAGCCGGGCGGAGACGCGCCGCTTCATCGAGCTGATCAAGGAAGTGACGGTCGGCAAGACGCTCCTGACCGTCGAGCACGACATGGGCGTGGTGTTCGGGCTGGCCGACAAGATCGCGGTGGTCGTGTACGGCGAAATCATCGCCTACGACACGCCGGAGAACGTGCGCGCGAACCAGCGGGTGCAGGAAGCCTATCTCGGCACGGCCGCCACGCAGGAGGCCCACTGATGCTGCGCGTGAACAACCTGCACGCCTTCTACGGCAAGAGCCACGTGCTGCACGGCGTGCAATTCGACGTGGCGCAGGGCGAGATCGTCGCGCTGCTCGGGCGCAACGGCTCCGGCCGTTCCACCACCGCCAAGGCCATCATGGGCATGGTGGAGGCCACCGGCGAAGTGAGCTGGAAGGGCGACCGCATCGAGGGCCGCAAGCCGTACGAGATCGCCCACCTGGGCATCGGCTACGTGCCGGAAAACCGCGACATCTTTCCCAAGCTCACGGTACACCAGAACCTGATGCTGGGGCAGAAGAGCGCGAAGCAGAAGGGACGCTGGAGCTTCGACGACATGTACGGGATGTTCCCGCGCCTCAAGGAGCGCCAGCACACCGAGGCCGGCGTCCTCTCGGGCGGCGAGCAGCAGATGCTGACCTTGTGCCGCACCCTGATGGGCGATCCCGAGCTCATCATCATCGACGAGCCGACCGAAGGCCTGGCGCCCAAGATTGTCGAGCTGGTCGGCGAGTACCTGAAGACGCTCAAGGCCCGTGGCGTCTCCGTGCTGCTGATCGAACAGAAGCTCACCATCGCCATGGCGATCTCGGACCGCGCGCTGGTGATGGGCCACGGCAGCATCGTCTTCCACGGCACGCCGGACACGCTGCGCGCCGACGCGTATATTCGCAAGGAGTGGCTGGAGGTATAAACCTCCAGGCCATGTCCCCCAGTGGACATGGCATCGTTGCACCGCAACAAGGCCCCCCTACAATCGCAAAAAAGAACGACCGTTCTTTTCTCCCGTTTCTCCCAGCCATGGAGCTTCCGCATGACCGCTGAATACAAGGTGCACGGCGACGTCGCCGTGATCACGATGAACAACCCGCCGGTCAACGGCCTGGGCTACGCCACCCGCACCGCCATCGCGGACGGGGTCAACAAGGCGAACGCGGATGCGGCCGTCAAGGCGATCGTCATCACCGGCGCCGGCAAGGCGTTCTCCGGCGGCGCCGACATCAAGGAGTTCGGCTCGCCCAAGGCGACGGCGGAGCCCAACCTGCTGTCGGTCATCCTGGCCTGCGAGAACTCCAGCAAGCCCATCGTCGCGGCGATCCACTCGGTCGCCATGGGCGGCGGCCTGGAACTGGCGCTCGGCTGCCACTACCGCATCGCCGCGCCCGGCGCCAACATCGCGCTGCCGGAAGTCAAGCTCGGGCTGATCCCCGGGGCCGGCGGCACCATGCGCCTGCCGCGCGTGCTGGGCGTGGAACCCGCGCTGAACATGATCGTCAGCGGCGAGCCGGTGAAGGCCGAGATGCTGGCGCAGCTGCCCGGCCAGAAGCTGTTCGACAAGATGGCCTCGTCGGCCGAGGCGCTGCAGGAAGAGGCGATCGCCTTTGCCCGCTCCGTCGCAGCCACGCGTCCGCTGCCGCTGGTGCGCAACATGCCCAGCAAGCACCCGCTGGGCGACGCCTACTTCCAGTTCGCGCGCAACATGGTCAAGGGCATGGCGAAGAACTTCCCGGCGCCGGCGAAGTGCGTCGACGCCGTCGAAGCTTCCACGAAGAAGAAGTTCGACGAGGGCATGGCGTACGAGCGCGAGATCTTCACCGCGCTGATGTTCACGCCCGAGTCGCGCGCGCTGCGCCACCTGTTCGTGGCCGAGCGCGCGGCCTCCAAGATCGCCGACGTGCCGGACGACACGCCGCAGCGCGAGATCAAGTCGGTGGCCGTCATCGGCGCCGGCACCATGGGCGGCGGCATCTCGATGAACTTCCTCAACGCCGGCATCCCGGTGACCATCCTCGAGATGAAGCAGGAGGCGCTGGACCGCGGCATCGCCACCATCCGCAAGAACTACGAGGGCCAGGTCAAGAAGGGCAAGCTCAAGCAGGACAAGTACGACCAGCGGATGGGCCTGCTGAAGACGACGCTGTCGTACGAGGACATCGGCCAGGCCGACCTGGTGATCGAGGCGGTCTTCGAAGAAATGGGCGTCAAGCAGAAGGTCTTCGAGAAGCTGGACGAAGTGATGAAGAAGGGCGCCATCCTCGCGTCCAACACCTCCACGCTCGACCTGGACAAGATCGCGGCCTTCACCAAGCGCCCGGAAGACGTGGTCGGCCTGCACTTCTTCAGCCCGGCCAACGTGATGAAGCTGCTGGAGGTGGTGCGCGGCAAGAAGACCGGCAAGGACGTGCTGGCCACGGTGATGGCGCTGGCCAAGAAGATCAAGAAGACGGCGGTCGTGTCCGGGGTGACCGACGGCTTCATCGGCAACCGCATGATCGAGCAGTACAGCCGCCAGGCCGGCTTCCTGCTGGACGAGGGCGCGACGCCGCAGCAGGTGGACCGCGCGATCGAGAAGTTCGGCTTCGCGATGGGCCCGTTCCGCATGGGCGACCTGGCCGGCAACGACATCGGCTGGGCGATCCGCAAGCGCCGCGCGCAGGAGCGTCCCAACATGCTGTACAGCCGCACCGCCGACAAGCTGTGCGAGCTGGGCCGCTTCGGCCAAAAGACGGGCGCCGGCTGGTACGACTACCAGGCCGGCAAGCGCGACGCGATCCCGTCGAAGCTGGTGGAGGACATGATCGTCGAACACCGCAAGTCCCTCGGCATCGAGCCGCGCAAGATCTCCGACGAGGAGATCGTGCAGCGCCTGGTGTTCGCGCTGGTCAATGAAGGCGCGCGCATCGTGGAGGAGGGCATCGCCGCCCGCGCCAGCGACATCGACATGGTCTACATCACCGGCTACGGCTTCCCCATCCACCGCGGTGGCCCGATGCTGTACGCGGACCAGGTGGGCCTGTTCAACGTGGTGCAGGCGATGAAGCGCTTCCAGGCCAACCCGCGCGACGACGCCCAGTTCTGGGAACCGGCGCCGCTGCTGCTGAAGCTGGCCAGCGAAGGGAAGACGTTCAGTTAGCCGTCATCCCCGCGAAGGCGGGGATCCAGGGCTCCCCTGCATGATCAAGCGCCTCCTGCTTTTCTTCGTCGGCTTGCTGCTGCTGCTCGCCGCTGCACTGGCCATCAACACGCTGCGCCAGGGCTCGCGCCAGGTCCAGGTTGCGCCGGCGCCGCCGCTGGCCATGGACGTGAATGCGGTGGCCGACAAGCTGGCGGGCCTGATCCGCTTCCAGACCATCCCCAGCCAGGACGACCCCGCGTTCAACGCGGGCGAGTTCCGCAAGCTCCACGCTTTCCTGGAGCAGCGGTTTCCGCTGGTGCATGCGAAGCTCAAGCGCGAGTTCGTCGGCGAGCTGAGCCTGCTGTACACGTGGCCCGGCACCGATGCGAACGCGAAGCCGGTGATGCTGATGGCGCACCACGACGTCGCGCCCATCGCCCCCGGCACCGAAGGCAAGTGGGACGTGCCGCCGTTCTCCGGACAGGTGAAGGACGGCTACATCTGGGGCCGCGGCGCCTGGGACGACAAGGGCAACCTGGTCGCCCAGCTGGAGGCCGCGGAGATCCTGCTGGCCTCCGGCTTCCAGCCGCGCCAGACGGTCTACATCTTCTCCGGCGCCGACGAAGAGGTCTCCGGCCAGCGCGGCGCGAAGCAGGCGGCCAGGATGCTGCAGGAGCGCAAGGTGCGGCTGGACTTCGTCATCGACGAAGGCCTGGTCCTCACCGAAGGCGTGATCCCCGGCGTCGCGGCGCCTGCCGCCCTGGTGGGCGTGGCCGAGAAGGGCTACACCTCCATCCAGCTGAAGGTCTCGGCGCCCCCGGGACATTCGTCCATGCCGCCGCCGGCCGGCACCACGGCGGTCGGCCAGATGGCGGTCGCGTTGAAGCGCCTGGAGGACGAACAGTTTCCGGCCGAGCTCAAGGGCGTGGCGCGCGACCTTTTCGCCACCCTGGCGCCGGAGATGAAGGGCCTGCAGCGGGTGGCGCTGTCCAACCTGTGGCTGTTCGGCCCGCTGGTGGAGGCGCAACTGGCCAGGGGGGCGAGCACCAACGCGATGATGCGCACCACCACCGCGCTGACCATCGTGAACGCCGGGAACAAGGAGAACGTGATCCCCGGCGTGGCCGAGGCCACCGTCAACTTCCGCATCCTGCCGGGCGACACCCGCGCCGGCGTGATGCAGCATGTGCGCAGCAAGGTCGGCGGGAACTTCGAGCTCAAGGAGTGGCCGGGCTCGGTCGACCCGACGCCCGTGACCGCCACCGATTCGGCCGCCTACCGCCAGCTCGAGCGCACGCTGCGCTCGCTGTTTCCGGACACCATCGTCGCGCCGGCGC
Organism: Ramlibacter sp.; assembly: GCA_021323335.1. Classification (GTDB taxonomy): domain Bacteria; phylum Pseudomonadota; class Gammaproteobacteria; order Burkholderiales; family Burkholderiaceae_C; genus Ramlibacter. Next base: position 30,378 of record JAJTCN010000006.1, on the reverse strand, counting down.
TCTACATCGCCGGCTCGGACTCCCAGCATTTCGTGCCGGTCGCCGACCACATCTTCCGCTTCTCGCCGGTGCGCGCGAAGCCCGAGGACCTGCCCCGCCTGCACGGCACCAACGAGCGCCTCGCCGTCGCCAACCTCGGCGAGCTCGTGCGCTTCTATCACCAGCTGCTGCGCAACCTCAATGCGCCGGCTCCCTGAACCGAACTTCCCCTGAAAGGCAATCCACCATGACCAACGCCGTCATCGTCTCCACCGCCCGTACGCCGCTGACCAAGAGCTGGAAGGGCGCCTTCAACATGACGCACGGCGCCACGCTCGGCGGCCATGCCGTGCGCGAGGCCGTCAAGCGCGCCGGCGTCGACCCGGCCGCCATCGAGGACGTGCTCATGGGCTGCGCCAATCCGGAGGGCGCCACCGGCGCCAACATCGCGCGCCAGATCGCGCTGATGGCCGACCTGCCGATCACCGTGTCCGGCGCCACCGTCAACCGCTTCTGCTCCTCCGGCCTGCAGACCATCGCGATGGCCGCGCAGCGCATCATCGCCGGCGAGGGCGAGGTGTACGTCGCCGGCGGCGTGGAGAGCATCTCCTGCGTGCAGCAGGAGATGAACCAGCACATGCTGCGCGACCCGGCCCTGGAGAAGAAGAAGCCGGAGATCTACTGGTCGATGCTGCAGACGGCCGAGCAGGTGGCCAAGCGCTACAACATCAGCCGCGACGACATGGACTTCTACGGCGCACGCAGCCAGCAGCATGCCTGCGCGGCGCAGGCGGAAGGCAAGTTCAACGACGAGATCGCGCCGATCACGGTCAAGGCCGGCGTCGCCGATGCCGTCATGGGCCTGATCACCAAGGAAGTCACGGTCAGCAAGGACGAGGGCCTGCGGGAAGGCACCACCAAGGAAGGCATCAGCGGCATCAAGCCGGCGCTGCCGGGCGGCGTGATCACCGCTGGCAATGCCAGCCAGTTCTCCGACGGCGCCGGGGCCTGCGTGGTCGTCAGCGAGGACTATGCGAGCAAGAACAACCTCAAGCCCATGGGCCGTTTCCTGGGCTTCGCGGTGGCGGGCTGCGAGCCGGACGAGATGGGCATCGGTCCCGTCTTCGCGGTGCCGAAGGTGCTCAAGCGCCTGGGCCTGACGGTGCAGGACATCGACCTGTGGGAGCTGAACGAGGCTTTCGCGGTGCAGGTGATGTATTGCCGTGACAAGCTGGGCATCCCCGACGACCGCCTGAACGTGAACGGCGGCGCCATCGCAGTCGGCCACCCCTACGGCGTCTCCGGCCAGCGCCTGACCGGCCACGCCCTCATCGAAGGCAAGCGCCGCGGCGCCAAGCGCGTCGTGGTGACGATGTGCATCGGCGGTGGCATGGGCGCGGCAGGGGTGTTCGAGGTGCTCTGAAAACGGGATCGGACAGCCGGACGCAAAGGACGCAAAGGTTTCGCGAAAGCCGCAAAAGGACATCCAGAAAATGCCTCGGGTTTCTTTTGCGTCCTTTGCGTAGTTTTTGCGCCCTTTGCGTCCGGTAGTCCGTCTTCAGGATCGTTGCATGTCTTCCCTCCGCGCCACCATCGACTTCCTGCTCTACGACTGGCTGAACGCCGATCGGCTCGGCGCGCGCGCGCGGTTCGCGGACCATTCGCGGGAGACGTTCGACGCCGTGCTGGACACGTGTGAACGGATCGCGCGCGAGAAGTACGCGCCCTTCAATCGCCTCGTCGACACGGAGGAGCCCCGCTTCGACGGCGAGAAGGTGGTCCTCCCCAAGGCCACCCACGACGCGCACGACGCCTACGTCGCCTCCGGCATGCTCAGTGCCGCGCAGGACTACGAGGAAGGCGGCATGCAGCTGCCTTACACCATCGAGGCGGCCGCCGGCACCTTCTTCGCCACCGCTTCCGTCAGCATCGGCGGCGGCCTGCTCACCAAGGGCAACGCCAACCTGCTGCTGGTGCACGGCACCGAAGCGCAGAAGGCCGTCTTCGCCCGCAACGAATTCGCCGGCCGCTTCTCCGGCACGATGGCCCTGTCCGAGCCGCAGGCCGGCTCCTCGCTCTCCGACATCACCACGCGCGCCACCCCGGACGGCTCGGACTTCGAGGCCGATCCCCTCGGCCCACGCTACCGCCTGCGCGGCAACAAGATGTGGATCTCGGCCGGCGAACACGAGCTCGCCGAGAACATCGTCCACCTGGTGCTGGCCAAGATTCCCGGTCCCGACGGCAAGCTGATCCCCGGCACCCGCGGCATCTCGCTGTTCATCGTGCCGAAGCACATGGTGGGCACGGACGGCCGGCTCACCGGGGAACGCAACGACGTGGCTTTGGCCGGCCTGAACCACAAGCTGGGCTGGCGCGGCACCACCAACACGCTGCTGAATTTCGGCGAAGGCAAGTACCCGGTGCGCGGCGGGCCCGGCGCCATCGGCTACCTGGTAGGCAAGCCGCACGAGGGGCTGCGCTGCATGTTCCACATGATGAACGAGGCGCGCATCGGCATCGGCCTGGCCGCGACGGCGCTGGGCCTGGCCGGCTACTACGCGTCGCTCGACTACGCGAAGAACCGCCCGCAAGGCCGACCGGTGGGACCGGCGGGAAAGGACCCCGCGCAGCCGCAGGTGCGCATCATCGAACACGCCGACATCAAGCGGATGCTGCTGGCGCAGAAATCGTACTGCGAAGGCGCGCTCGCCCTGTTGCTGTCATGTGCCCGCCTGGTGGATGAACAGCACACGGGCACGCCCGAAGCCGCGGAGGAAGCGCGGCTGCTGCTGGAAGTGCTGACGCCGGTGGCCAAGAGCTGGCCCAGCGAGTTCTGCCTGGAGGCGAATTCGCTGGCCATCCAGGTCCATGGCGGTTACGGCTACACGCGTGACTTCCCGGTGGAGCAGTACTGGCGCGACAACCGCCTGAACATGATCCACGAAGGCACGCACGGCATCCAGGCCGCCGACCTGCTGGGGCGCAAGGTCGTGATGGAAGGCGGCAAGGGCCTGTCGCTGCTGGCGCAGCGGATCAACGGAACCATCAAGCGCGCCATCCAGCAACCCCACCTGGCCGAACATGCCAACGCATTGGGGCAGGCGCTGCAGAAGGTCGGCGCCGCGACCAAGGCTGCGTGGGCGACCGGCAACCCGGCGGACGCGCTGGCCAACGCGGTGCCCTACATGCAGGCGTTCGGCCACCTGGTGATCGCCTGGACCTGGCTGGACGTGCTGCTGGTCCTGCAGCCGGGCAGCAGCCGGCCGGCGGACGAGGGCCGCCTGCGCGCGGCGCGCTACTTCTACCATTACGAACTGCCGAAAATCGGCGCCTGGCTGCGGGTCGTCGAGACGCGCGACCCGACCTGCGCCACCATGCCCGAGGAGGCTTTCTGATGGCTTCGGCCCGAACCCTGGCGCGTCTCGACGCGCTGATCTGGACGCTGATCTTCGGCGGCCTGCTGGTGCTGGTGCTCGGCATCGCATCGCACGACGAGGCGCGCATCGCCGGCTGGAGCCTGTCCGTGCTCGGCGCCATCGTCGCCGGCGTCGGCTTCGCGCTGATCTACGTCCGCTCCCGCCTGCCGGAAGACGATCCATCCAAGAAACCCGCCCCGGAGAACCAGGCATGACCCGTACCATCCAGCAACTGTTCGACCTGAAGGGCAAGACGGCCCTCGTCACTGGCGGCTCCCGCGGCCTCGGACTGCAGATGGCGCATGCGCTGGGCGAGGCCGGCGCCCGCGTCATGCTCAGCTCGCGCAAGGCCGGCGACCTGGAAGAAGCCACCGCCGACCTGCAGGCCGCCGGCATCGACGCGCGCTGGATCGCCGCCGACTGCGCGCGCGAGGAAGACATCCGCAAGCTCGCCGACGGCACCCTGGAGCGCATGGGCGACATCGACATCCTGGTGAACAACGCCGGCGCGGCCTGGGGCGCACCGGCGGAAGACCATCCGGTGGAAGGCTGGGACAAGGTGATGAACCTCAACGTCCGCGGCTATTTCATCCTCAGCCAGCAGGTCGCCAAGCGCAGCATGATCCCGCGCAAGCAGGGCCGCATCATCAACATCGCCTCCATCGCCGGTCTCGGCGGCAACCCGGCGGGGATGAACACGCTGGCCTACAACACCTCCAAGGGCGCCGTCATCACCTTCACCCAGGCGCTGGCCTGCGAATGGGGCAAGTACGGCATCAACGTCAACGCCATCTGCCCCGGCTTCTTCCCCAGCAAGATGACCAAGGGGACGCTGGACCGCATCGGAGCCGACGAACTGGCCGCCCATGCGCCGCTGCAGCGCCTCGGCGACGACGAGGACCTCAAGGGCATCACGCTGCTGTACGCATCGGACGCCGGCAAGCACATCACCGGCCAGTGGCTGGCGGTGGACGGCGGCGTGAGCGTCGTGACGGGAGGGTGAGCGTGCCGACTCCCAAGCTGTTCGGCGTCGAGATTCCCTTCGTCACGCACCTGGGCTTCGACCTGGTGATGATGGAAGGCGGCGCTTCGGAGCTGACCTACCTGCCGAAGCACGAGCACATGAACTCCTTCCTGGTGACGCACGGCGGCGCCATCATGACGCTGATGGACGTGACCATGGCCACGGCCGCGCGCAGCGTGGAGCTGGACACCGGCGTGGTCACCATCGAGATGAAGACCACCTTCATGCAGCCCTGCAAGGGCCTGCTCACCGGGCGCGGGCGGCTGATGCACCGGACCAAGACCATGGCGTTCACCGAAGCCACCATCTACGATGCCGAGGGCAGGGCCTGCGCCCATGCCACCGGCACCTTCAAGTACGTCAAGCGCCAGGCGCCGACGGCTCCCGCCAACACGATTTCCACCGACTGAGAGGCCCCCATGCCGAAGAACAAGCAGATCCTGCTGGACAACCGCCCCGAGGGCGAGGCCAGCGCCAGCAACTTCAAGCTGGTGGAGGCCGAGACGCCGGCGCTGAAGGAGGGCGAGGTGCTGGTGCGCCACCATTTCCTCAGCCTCGACCCGTACATGCGCGGGCGCATGAACGACGCCAAGAGCTATGCCGCGCCCCAGCCCCTGGGGCAGGTGATGCAGGGTGGAACGGTCGGCGAAGTGGTCGAGAGCCGCAGCCCGAAGTTCGCGCCCGGCGACAAGGTGGTGGGCATGGGTGGCTGGCAGGAGTACAGCGTGGTGGCCGCCGACCAGCCGGGCGCGCTGCGCAAGGTGGACACCACTCACGTGCCGCTGTCGCATTACCTCGGCGCGGTCGGCATGCCCGGCGTCACGGCCTGGTACGGGCTGGTGAAGATCATCCAGCCGAAGCAGGGCCAGACAATCGTGGTCAGCGCGGCCAGCGGCGCCGTGGGCAGCGCGCTCGGCACGCTGGCCAAGGCGCGCGGCTGCCGCGCCGTCGGCATCGCGGGCGGCCCGGACAAGTGCCGCTACGTCACGGAGGAACTGGGCTTCGACGCCTGCGTCGACTACAAGCAGCACGCCGATGCATCTTCGCTGTCGAAGGCGCTGAAGGAAGCGTGCCCGGAAGGCATCCATGGCTACTTCGAGAACGTCGGCGGCATGGTGATGGACGCGGTGATGCTGCGCATGAACGCTTTCGGCCGCATCGCCCTGTGCGGCATGATCGCGGGTTACGACGGCAAGCCGATCCCGATGGCGTACCCGCAGCTGATCCTGACCAACCGCCTCACGGTGGAAGGCTTCATCGTCAGCGAGCACATGGACGTGTGGCCGCAGGCGCTGCAGGAGCTCGGCACGCTGGTGGGCAGCGGCAAGCTGCGGCCGCGCGAGTCGGTCGCGCAAGGCCTGGCGGCCGCCCCCGAGGCCTTCCTCGGGATGCTGAAGGGCCGCAATTTCGGCAAGCAGCTGGTGAAGGTTTCCTGACGCCCCTCGGAAGGGAGACGCCGTGACGGACGCGACCCATGAAGTGTTCAACCAGCCCGAGCCGCTGGTGGACTACGACCTGTTCGAGACCAACCGGCCCCTGCGCGATGCGCTGCGCTTCAATGGGCCGCAGCTCGACACGGCGCCGCTGGCGCGCCTGGGCCGGCTGGCCGGCACCTCGGAGATGCAGGCGCATGCCCGCCTGGCCAACACCCACGCGCCGGAGCTGCGCACGCACGACCGCTTCGGCCGGCGCATCGACGAGGTGGAGTTCCATCCGAGCTACCACGCGCTGATGGCGGCGGCGGTGGAGGCGGGGCTGCATGGATCGGCGTGGGCCGACAACCACGGCAACGCCCACGTCCTGCGCGCCGCCGGCTTCATGCTCTTCACCGAGCTCGAGCCGTCGATCCTCTGTCCCATCTCCATGACCTACGCGGTCACGCCGGCGCTGCGCGGCAACGACGCGGTGTTCCGTGACTGGGCGCCCGGGCTCACCAGCCGCAGCTACGACCCGGCGCTCAGGCGCTGGAGCGACAAGGCCGGCGTGACCATGGGCATGGGCATGACGGAAAAGCAGGGCGGCTCGGACGTCCGCGCCAACACCACGCGCGCCGAGCCCGATGGCCGCGACGACTGGGGCGAGCGCTACCGCATCACCGGCCACAAGTGGTTCTTCTCGGCGCCCATGTGCGACGCCTTCCTGGTGCTGGCGCAGACGCCGTCGGGCCTGAGCTGCCTGTTCCTGCCGCGCGTGCTGCCGGACGGCAGCCGCAACGGCATCGCCATCCAGCGGCTGAAGGACAAGCTGGGCAACAAGGCCAATGCGAGCTCCGAAGTGGAATTCCGCGGCGCCACGGCCTGGCTGGTGGGAGAAGAGGGTCGCGGCGTCCCGCAGATCCTGGAGATGGGCACGATGACGCGGCTGGACTGCGCGCTCGGCACCAGCGGGCTGATGCGGCAGGCGCTGTCGATCGCGCTGCACCACACCACGCAGCGCTGCGCCTTCGGCAAGCGCCTGGTCGAGCAGCCCCTGATGCGCAACGTGCTGGCGGACCTGGCGCTGGAGAGCGAGGCGTCCACCGCCTTGTCCCTGCGCCTGGCGCGCGCCTTCGACCGGCGCGGCGATGCGCGGGAGGCCACGATGGCGCGCCTGCTGACCCCCATTGCCAAGTTCTGGATCTGCAAGCGCGGCAGCCATTTCGCCCAGGAGGCCATGGAATGCCTCGGCGGCAACGGCTACGTCGAGGAGAACGGCGAAGGCATCATGGCCCGCATCTACCGCGAGATGCCGCTCAACTCCATCTGGGAGGGCGCGGGCAACATCATGGCGCTGGACCTGCTGCGGGCCTTGCGCAAGGCCGACGCCGCGGCAGCGCTGGCCGACGAACTGGCGCCGGCCCGGGGTGCGCACGCGGCGCTGGACCGGATGGCCTCCGCGCTGCCGGCGCGCGTGGAGCAGATGGCGACGGAAGTTGAGGCGCGCCGGCTGGCGCAGGACGTCGCACTGGCGGTGCAGGCCGCATTGCTGCACCAGTGCGCACCGCCTGCCGTGTTCTCCGCCTTCTGCGACTCCCGCCTGGGCGGCGACTGGGGGCAGGCCTTCGGCACGCTGTCCTCGCGCTGCGATTTCGACACCATCCTGCAACGCGCGCTGCCGTACCCCGCATGAACGATCTCATCCTCCACCACTACGCGAGTTCTCCCTTTTCGGAGAAGATCCGCCTGATCCTCGGGTACAAGAAGTTGCCGTGGAAGTCGGTGCTGGTGCCGCCGATCATGCCCAAGCCCGACGTGGTCGCGCTCACCGGCGGCTACCGCAAGACGCCCGTGCTGCAGGTGGGGGCGGACATCTATTGCGACACCGCGCTGATCTGCGACGTGCTCGAGCACGTGCGTCCCGAGCCGACGCTCTATCCGCCGCACCTCAAGGGGGTCTGCCGCATCTTCGCGCAGTGGGCCGACACCACGCTGTTCTGGGCGGCGATGGGCTACAACCTGCAGCCGCGCGGCGCCGCCCACGTCTTCGCCAAGGCGCCGCCGGAAGCCGCCAAGGCGTTCAGCGACGATCGCAAGGCGATGTCTTCCAACCTGGTGCGGCTGCGGCCCGGGGACGCGACGTCCGCCTACCGCTCCTACCTGCGCCGCATCGCCAACATGGCCGACGAGCACGACTTCCTGTTCGGCCTGGAACCCTGCGTCGCGGACTTCGCCGCGTACCACGGCATCTGGTACACGCGCAACCAGGTGCCGGTGCTGGCGGACATCCTGAACGCCACGCCGTCGGTGGGCGAGTGGGCGCAGCGGGTGGAGGCCATCGGCCACGGGCCCATGACCCGGCTGGCGTCGGCCGATGCCGTGGCGATGGCCGCCGCCGTCGACCCGCAACCTGCCGGGGCCAACCTGCTGATCGACAGCGCGTTCCAGGACGACCACGGCCTCGCGCTCGGGTCCCGAGTGACCATCACGCCGGAAACCTTCGGCTCCGAGACCACCGAGGGCGAGCTGATCGCCGCGACCCGCACGCACTACAGCCTGCGCCGCGAGGACGCGCGGGCCGGCACCGTGCACGTGCACTTCCCGCGCATCGGCTACGTATTGCGGGCAGCCGCCGCGGCCTGACCCTGCCATGGCGCCGACAGGCTGCTGCCTCTTCGACACCGCCATCGGCGCTTGCGGCATCGCCTGGAACGCGCAGGCGATCGCGGCCGTGCAGTTGCCGGAGACGACGCGGGAGGGGACGCTGGGTCGCCTGTGCCGACCTTTCGGCACGGTGGCGCAGTTGCCGCCGCCGCTGTTCGTCGAGCAGGCCATCGCCCGCATCCAGGCCTTGCTGCAAGGCGAGCGGGACGACCTGCGCGATCTGCCGCTGGATTTCAGCGCGGTGCCGGAATTCCACCGGCGGGTGTACGAGGTGGCCCGCGCCATTCCGCCGGGCGAGGTGCTGACCTATGGGGAAGTGGCCCGCCGCATCGGAGAGCCGGGAGCCGCCCGGGCCGTGGGCCAGGCGCTCGGACGCAATCCGTTCGCGCCGGTCGTACCCTGCCATCGGGTGCTCGCGGCGGGCGGGCGCTCCGGCGGCTTCTCGGCCGAGGGTGGGGCGGAGACGAAGTTGAAGATGCTGGAGATCGAGGCAGCGCGGCTTGGCGGCGCGCCGGGGCTGTTCGACCTTTGATCGCTGGGGTTCGGCTGCGCGCTCACCTCCAGCCTACGAAGCCCAGCGGCACCGGTAGGCTGGTGGTGAGCGAAGCGAACCCCAGCAACGCCCTCAGAACCAGCGGCGCCAGCCGGACTCCGGCGGCCTGTCGACCGCCGTGACACGCTCTTCGACGCGTGCCGGGTTGTCCTGGCGCAGGCGCTCGTCCCGCAGCCGCTCTTCGTCGCGGATGCGTGCCTCCTCGCGCATCTGCTTTTCGCGTGCGTCTTCGATCCGCGAACGCCCCTCCACGGCGCCGGTGGGCACGGTGGTCACCGGCGCGCCGCTGCCACCCAGCCGCCCATCCAGCCGGCTTTCCAGTTCGGTCAGGCGGGCCGCCAGGGTGCGGTTGATCTGTTCGAGCTGGGTGCGGATCTCGCGCTGGGACTCCAGGCGGGACTTCTCGAACTCGGAGGCGGAAATGGCGTCGCGCTCGCGCAGTTCGCGCAGTTGCGTGTCCATGTGCTGGCGCAGGTCGACGAAGCGCGAGGCTTCCGCCTTGTCGGCCAGGTCGCGCTGCGCTTCCAGCGTCTTCTGGTGCTGGCGATAGTCCATCAGGGACTGGGTCTTCATGGCCGCGGTGGACGCCAGGAACAGCACCAGCGTCAGGGCCAGCAGGCCCAGCAGGATCAGGCCGAGGGGGGCCTGGGTCACGAAGAGACCGAACCAGAGGGTGGAGGGCCGGACGATTTCTTCCCAGTTCAGGGCGGCAAACCCCGATACCAGCAAGATGGCCACGATCAGCAGGATGCTTCGGGTGCGCATGGAAAAAACTCCTTAGGACGTGCAAACCATTCTCTGCAGTGGAGCGCGCGCAACTGTCAGCCAATGACCTGTTCCCGTGTGCGACCGGTGTGGCAAACTCGCGCGCTTCTCATCGGTCCCCCAGCAGTAACACGATGCAAAAGATCCTGCGGCAGATCGCCGCCGAACTGAAAGTCCAGGAAAGCCAGGTCCGCTCTGCGGTCGAGCTGCTGGACGGCGGGGCCAGCGTGCCCTTCATCGCCCGCTACCGCAAGGAGGCCACGGGTGGCCTCGACGACATCCACCTGCGCGAACTGGAAGCGCGCCTGGCCTACCTGCGGGAGCTGGAGGAGCGGCGCGAGGCGGTGTTGAAGAGCGTCGAGGAGCAGGGCAAGCTCACTCCCGCGCTGCGCGCGGCCATCGAGGCTGCGCCCACCAAGCAGGAGCTGGAAGACCTGTACCTGCCGTACAAGCAGAAACGCCGCACCAAGGGCCTGATCGCGCGCGAGGCCGGCCTCGAACCGCTGGCCGACCTGCTGTGGGCCGACCCGAAGCGGGACCCGGCCGTCGAGGCCCAGGCCTTCGTCAAGCAGGAAAAAGGCGAGGGTGGCGAAGACTTCACCACCGTGCCGGCCGTGCTGGACGGCGTGCGCGACATCCTGTCGGAGCGCTGGGCCGAAGACGCGGTGCTGGTGCAGGCGCTGCGCGAATGGTTGTGGACGGAGGGCCTGCTGAAGTCGAAACTGGCCGCCGGCAAGGACGAGAACCACCCCGACGTGTCCAAGTTCCGCGATTACTTCGACTACGACGAGCCGATCGGCCGCGTGCCGTCGCACCGCGCGCTGGCGGTGTTCCGCGGGCGCGCCCTGGACATCCTCGAGGTCAAGCTGGCGCTGCCGGTGGAACCCGAGCCGGGCCAGCCCTCCATCGCCGAAGGCAAGATCGCGCTGCACTTGGGCTGGAGCCACGCCAGGCGCCCCGCCGACGACCTGCTGCGCAAGGCGGTGGCCTGGACGTGGCGCGTGAAGCTGTCGCTCTCCACCGAACGCGACCTGTTCTCGCGCCTGCGCGAGGAGGCGGAGAAGGTCGCGATCAAGGTGTTCGCCGAAAACCTGCGCGACCTGCTGCTGGCCGCTCCGGCCGGCCCACGGGTGGTGATGGGCCTCGACCCCGGCATCCGCACCGGCGTGAAGGTGGCGGTGGTGGATGCCACCGGCAAGCTGGTCGACACGGCCACGGTGTACCCGCACGAGCCGCGCCGCGACTGGGAGGGCGCGCTGCACACGCTCGGGCAGTTGTGCCGCAAGCACGGCGTCAACCTCATCGCCATCGGCAACGGCACCGCCAGCCGCGAGACCGACAAGCTGGCGGCCGACCTGATGAAGCGGCTGGACGCGCCGGACCTGCAGCGCATCGTGGTCAGCGAAGCGGGCGCCTCGGTCTACTCCGCGAGTGAATATGCATCGAAGGAGATGCCGGACGTCGACGTCAGCCTGCGCGGCGCCGCCAGCATCGCGCGCCGCCTGCAGGACCCGCTGGCCGAACTGGTGAAGATCGATCCCAAGTCGATCGGCGTCGGCCAGTACCAGCACGACGTGAACCAGAGCGAGCTGGCGCGCACGCTGGAAGCGGTGGTCGAGGACTGCGTGAACCGCGTCGGCGTGGACCTGAACACCGCCAGCGCGCCGCTGCTGTCGCGCGTCTCGGGCCTGTCGCCTTCGGTGGCGCGCGCGGTGGTGCAGTGGCGCGAGTCCAACGGCGCCTTCCGCAGCCGCCAGCAGCTGCTGCAGGTGAGCGGCCTGGGCGCCAAGACCTTCGAGCAGAGCGCCGGCTTCCTGCGCATCCGCGGCGGCGAGAACCCGCTGGACATGACCGGGGTTCACCCGGAGACGTATCCTGTCGTCGAGAAGATCCTGGCCCGCGCCGGCAAGCCGGTGCAGGAGCTGATGGGCCGCGCCGAGATGCTCAAGACCCTGCGGCCGGAGCTGTTCGCCAACGAGAAGTTCGGCGTCATCACCGTCAAGGACATCCTGGGCGAGCTGGAAAAGCCCGGCCGCGACCCGCGTCCGGACTTCAAGGTGGCGCGCTTCAACGACGGCGTGGACGACATCAAGGACCTGCAGCCCGGCATGGAGCTGGAGGGCACGGTGAGCAACGTCGCCGCCTTCGGCGCCTTCGTCGACCTCGGGGTGCACCAGGACGGCCTGGTGCACGTCAGCCAGTTGTCGCACAAGTTCGTGACCGACGCCCGCGAGGTCGTGAAGACCGGCGACATCGTCAAGGTGAAGGTGCTGGAGGTGGACCCGGTGCGCAAGCGCATCAGCCTGACCATGAAGCTCGGGGCACCCGTCGGCAAGCCCGGCGGCCCGCGCGAGAACCGCTTCGAGGGCGCGGCCCGCGGCCAGCGCGCGCCGAACAACCCCGCCATCGGCGGCGCGATGCAGGGCGCCTTCGCCAAGCTGCAGGGGTTGAGGAAATAAGCATTCCCCCCGGCGGGACGGTCGCGCAGAATAGCCCGCATGCAGGCCCCGCTTCCCCGCGCATGACCGTCGCACCGGCACCGGCAGCTGCTGCCGCATCGGTGGCGAGCAGCGTGCTGTTCCTGCGCTGGGACGGCGAGCCGGGTTCGGCGCCGGTGATCGACGACCAGCTGGTCGCCCGTCTGAAGGACGCGCTCGGGCGCTGGGATGCGGCGCGGCGGCTGGTGCTGGAGGCGCCGCAAGGCCTGGTGATCGCGGGCCACGTCGCGCCGTCGGTGGCCTGGGACACGGCGCGCCGGCTGGCCCGGGCCGAGGGGCTGCCGCCGCTGCGCACGGGGCTGCACCATGGCGTCCTGCGCGTCGCGCCGGATCGCTCCGTGCAGGCCCGCGTCAGCGGCGAGGCCCTGCATGCGGCGGCCGCGGCAGCCGATGCGGCAGGCGACGACCGCATCGGCATCTCGCCCGCCTTCGCCGCCGCGCTCGCGGCGCAACAACGGGGAGCGCGCCGCAACGCACTGGCCGGGCTGGGGGTACTGGCCGTGCTGGGGTCCGGGTTCGCGGGACGGGAAGCGCTGGAACAGTACGAGGCCGCGCGGCGGCCGGCCGTGATCCAGCTGCACATCCGCCCCTGGGGCGACGTGTATGTCGACGGCGAGCCGAAGGGCCGCACGCCGCCGCTGGTGCGGCTGTCGCTGCCGCCCGGGCCGCACGTGGTGGAGGTGCGCAACGGCAGGTTCAAGCCGCTGCGCATGGAGGTGACGCTGCAGGCCGCCGAGGAACTGGAGGTCAGGCACGTCTTCGCGACGCCGCCGGTGCCGCCGCGCCGCAAGCAGCAGCCCCCCGGCCTCATCGACCGGCTGAAGTTCTGGTGACGCCCATGATGACCGCGACCTTCACCCACCTGGGCCGCTACCGGCTGCTGCGCGAGCTCGGACGCGGCGCGATGGGCGTGGTGTTCCTGGCCGAGGACGAATCCCTGCAGCGCCAGGTGGCGATCAAGACCCTGCTGGTGCCGGGCAAGGAGGGCGCGGACGGCGAGCACCGGGAGGCGCGCTTCCGCCAGGAGGCCAAGGCCGCGGGCGGACTGAACCACCCGAACGTCGTCACCATCCACGACCTCGGGCGCGAGGGCGACTGGCTGTACATCGCGATGGAGCTGCTGCAGGGCGTCGAACTGCGCGACCGCCTGCTGCAGGGCCCGATCGCCCTGGAGGAGGCGCTGCACATCGCCGCGCAGGTGGCCTCCGGCCTGGCCGCCGCGCACGCCCGCGGCGTCGTGCACCGCGACGTCAAGCCGGGCAACATCATGCTGCTGGCCGGCGGGCACGTGAAGATCATGGATTTCGGCATCGCCCGCATGCAGACCTCCGACGTGCGGACGGTCAGCGGCACCATGATGGGCTCGCCCAAGTACATGTCGCCCGAGCAGGTGGGAGGCCACTCCATCGACCACCGCAGCGACATCTTCTCGCTGGGCTCGGTGCTGTACGAGATGGTGGTGGGCGCGCCCGCCTTCGCCGGCAGCAACATCGGCCAGCTGCTCACGGCCATCCTGCATTCCACGCCGCTGCCCGCCGGCCAGGCCCGTCCCGGCGTCCCGGCGTCGGTGGAACTGGTGATCGCGCGGGCCATGCAGAAGAATCCGCAGCAGCGCTACCAGGACGCCGCGGAAATGGCGCAGGACCTCGTGCAGTGCCGCAACGCGGTGCTGCGCGGCGGCGGCGCGGCCGCCATGGACATCGACTTGCTGATCGCCAGCGGCGCGCACCCCGCGCGGGCGCAGTGGTCGCTCATCCCGGCGCCCGGCTTCGATGCATCCGCCGCGCTGAAAGGCCTGCTCGCGGGGACGGGCGCGGCGGAATCGGCTGCGACCGGCCTGGTGCGCCGCGTTGCGTGGCTGCTGGCCTATGCCGCCGCTGCCGCCGGGGCCATCGCCATCGCCTTCCACTGAGCCGCCCGGCGGCGGCTCCTAGAATCGCGGTGATGCGAGCCTTGCGCCTGTACGCCGGACCCGCCGCGCGGCGGCACATCGAGGAACACGGGCTCTCCCCGGGCGACATCGGGGCACTGCCGGCTGCGGCGGGCGGTCCGAAGGGGCTGATCCTGGGGGCGCTGGACCGCTTCCTGTTCGGCGAATGGCTGCCGCGCACCGACCACACCATCCACCTCGTCGGAGCTTCCATCGGCGCCTGGCGCATGGCCACCGCCTGCCTGCGCTCACCCGTGCAGGCCTTCGAGCGCATGGAGCGCGACTACATCGCGCAGCGCCTGGACACCGGCACGGGCGGCAAGGCGCCGACGCCGGCGTCCATCTCCCGGCGCTTCGCCGAAGGGCTGGAGGCCTTCTACGGCGGCCGGATCCGGGAGGTGCTGGAGCATCCGCGCTTCCGGCTGCACATCGTCACCGCGCGCGGACGCCACGTGCTCGGGCGCGAACATCGCATCGGCACGCCGGTGGGCTACCTGGGCGCGTTCCTGAGCAACGTGCTGCATCGCAAGGCCATGGGCGCATGGCTCGAGCGCGTCGTGTTCTCGGCGCCGGAGCGGGGCACGCCATGTCCCCTGCCGTTCGACACCGGCGACTTCCCGACCCGGCAGGTGGCGCTGACCGAGGCCAATTTCCAGCCGGCCTTGCAGGCGAGCTGTTCCATCCCCTTCCTGCTGCAGGCGGTGCACGACATCCCCGGTGCGCCGCGCGGCGCCTATTGGGACGGGGGCATCACGGACTACCACCTGCACCTGCGCTATGCCTGCGGCCCGGGGCCGGGGCTGGTGCTGTATCCGCATTTCCAGAAGGCGGTGGTGCCGGGCTGGCTGGACAAGGGCCTGAAGTGGCGCCATCGCGCCACCGCGTCGCTGGACCGCATGATCGTGCTGGCGCCGGACCCGGAGTGGGTGCGCAAGCTGCCGAATGGCAAGCTGCCGGACCGCGGTGACTTCATGCGCTATGCCGACGACCTGCCGGGCCGCATCCGCGACTGGACCGCGGCGACCGCGGCCAGCGCGCAGCTGGCCGACGAGTTCGCCCAGTGGCTGGAGCGGCCGGACCCTTCGCGCGTGGAAGCGTTGTGAGTGACGCCGGGGTGCGGCTGTCGCGCGCAACCCGGCCTACGTGATTCGCTTCTCGTAGGCCGGGTTGCGGCGCAGCCGCACCCCGGCGGCGCGCGTCACATCGACGCCAGCAGCATCGCCTCGTAGTCTTCCCGCGTCGCTTCGCGCGGATTGGTCTTGTGGCAATGGTCGGCCATCGCGCCGTCGATGATCTTCTCGAACATGCCGCGGTTCACGCCCAGTTCGGCCAGGCCGGTCGCCAGGCCCAGGCGCGCATTCATGTCCCGGATGGCGTCGGGGATGTCGCCTGCCGCCTTCAGGCCCATCGCATGCGCCATGCGCTCGAGCCGGCGCTCCTTCTGCACCGATGGCGCCTGCGCGTTGAAGCGCACCACCGCCGGCAGGAACATCGCGTTCAGCGTGCCGTGGTGCAGCCGCGGATCGACGCCGCCCAGGCTGTGGCTGAGCGAATGCACGCAGCCCAGGCCCTTCTGGAACGCCATCGCACCCTGCATCGACGCGCTCATCAGGTTGGACCTGGCCTCGCGGTCGCTGCCGTCGCGCGTGGCCCGTTCGATGTTCGCCCAGCCGCGCTCCAGCCCGTCGAGCGCGATCCCATCGGCCGGCGGGTTGAAGGCGGACGACATGAAGGTCTCCATGCAGTGCGCGATCGCGTCCATGCCGGTGGCGGCCGTCAGCTTGGGCGGCAGGCCCAGCGTCAGCTCCGGATCACAGATTGCCGTCTTGGGCACCAGGTGCCAGGAGTGGAAGCCGAGCTTGCGGTGGTCGTCGACGATGATGATCGCGCCGCGGGCGACCTCGCTGCCGGTCCCGCTGGTGGTGGGCACGGCGATCAGGGGCGCCACCTTGTCGGTGATGCGCGGCGAGCCGCCCTCGATGGTGGCGTAGCGCGTGAGCGGGCCGTCGTGCGTGGCCGCGATGGCCACGCCCTTGGCGCAGTCGATGGCGGAGCCGCCGCCCACGGCGACCAGGCCGTCGCAACCCTGGGCCTTGTAGATCTCGACGGCGGCCCGCACCGCGGCCTCCGTCGGGTTCGACGGGGTCTGGTCGAACACCGCATGGGGCAGGCCGCCCAGCGCATCCAGCGCCTTCTGCAGCACGCCGGCGGCCTTGACGCCCTGGTCGGTCACCACCAGGGGTTTGGTGATGCCCACGCGCTGGCATTCCTGCTTGAGAAGCTGGATGGCGCCGAAATCGAACTGGATCTGGGTGACGTAGTAGATGAAGCTCATGACGCGGGTCGCTTACGATGGGGAGCCTCACTGTAAGCCAGCCGGCACCGCCGGCGCTGCAAGGACCGTGACATTTCTTCCGCAGTTTCCCGAACTCACCCCCGCCATGCGCTCGGTGCTGGAACGCATGGCCCGCACCGGCCACCGGCCGCTGTACGACCTCGAACCGGAGCATGCGAAGGCGGTCTATGAATTCGGGGCAGGCGTGCTGGAGGTCCCGCGTCCGGCCTTGCCGCGCGTGGAGGACCTGCAGGTTCCCGTGCGCGACGGCTCCACCATCCCGGCGCGCCTCTACGCGCCCGGCGCCGGCGTCCTGCCGGTGCTGCTGTATTTCCACGGCGGCGGCTTCACCATCGGCAGCATCGCGTCGCACGACATCCTGTGCCGGACGCTGGCGCAGCTGGCCGGTTGCGCGGTGGTTTCCGTCGGCTACCGGCTCGCACCCCGGCATCGCTTCCCGACCGCGGTGCACGATGCCTGGGACGCGACGCAGTGGCTGGCGGCCAACGCACCCGGGCTCGGACTCGATGCGGGCCGGCTCGCCGTCGGCGGCGACAGTGCCGGCGGCACCCTGGCCACGGTCTGCGCCACCCTCGCGCGCGATGCGCGCCTGCCGCTGCGCCTGCAACTGCTGTTCTATCCCGGCTGCGCGGGCTGGCCGCGGGCGCCGTCGCACGCCCGCTACCACCAGGGGCTGGTGCTGGAGCAGGCCCACATCGAGTACTTCTTTCGCCAGTACATCGACGACGCCGAGCGCGACGACTGGCGTTTCGCCCCGTTGAACACGCCCGACCTCGAAGGGGTGGCGCCCGCCTGGTTCGGCCTGGCCGAGTGCGACCCGCTGGTGGACGACGGCATCGCCTACGCGGATACACTGCGCGCTGCCGGCGTCGCGGTGGAGCTGGAAATCTACCGCGGCGTCACCCACGAATTCATCAAGATGGGCCGCGCGCTGCCGGAAGCCCGGCAGGCGCACGCCGACGCGGCGGCGGCCCTGCGAGGCGCTTTGCAAGCATGACCAGAGAAGACTTCCGTTTCTTTCACCGCCTCCGGGTGCGCTGGGCCGAGGTGGACATGCAGAAGATCGTCTTCAATGCCCACTACCTGATGTACTTCGACACGGCCGTGGCCGACTACTGGCGCGCGCTCGGCATGCCCTACGAAGAGGGCATGCACCAGTTGCAGGGCGACATCTACGTGAAGAAGGCGACCGTGGAGTTCAGCGCCTCCGCGCGGATGGACGACACGCTGGACGTCGGCATGAAGTGCAGCCGCATCGGCAATACCTCGATGGTCTTCCACGGCGCCATCTTCCGCGGCGAAGAGCTGCTGATCACCTGCGAGCTGGTCTACGTCTTCGCCGATCCGGCCACGCAGACGTCCAGGCCGGTGCCGCCGCTGCTGCGGGAGATGCTCACCGGCTTCGAGGCCGGCGAGCCGATGGTGCGGGTGAAGACGGGCCCCTGGTCCGAGCTCGGCGCCGACGCGGGTCGGATCCGCACCGCCGTCTTCGTGCAGGAGCAGCGCATCCCGGCCGAACTGGAATGGGACGAGGCCGACGCCACGGCCGTGCACGCGGTGGCCTACAACCGCCTGGGCCAGCCGGTCGCCACCGGGCGGCTGCTGCCCGCTGCCGATGGTGTCTGCATGATCGGGCGGATGGCCGTGCACCAGGTGCTGCGCGGCTGCGGGCTGGGCGAGCAGGTGTTGCGCGCGCTGGCGGCCGAGGCGCAGCGGCGCGGTGACCGGGCCATCGAACTGCATGCCCAGCGCACCGCGCGCGCCTTCTACGAGCGCCTGGGCTTCGTGGCGCGGGGCCAGCCCTACGAGGAAGCCGGCATCCCCCACGTCGACATGACCAGCGCCTTGCCGCTGGCGCGCTGAGGGTGGCGAAGAAGCGCCGGACGGGCGCTGCCGGGCGCGCGGCGCCCGCCGCTCCGGCTGCCCCCGCTGCCGCCTCGCCCGCGATCGTGCCGCGCGCGCTGGCGCCGGAACCGGCCGCAGACGGCTGGGCGTCCACCCTCCTGGCGCTGATGATGTTCCTGGCGCCGGGCCTCGGCTTTCCGGGCGAGGAGATGCTGCAGGACACGCTCAAGTCCATCATCGTCTCCTTCTTCACGCTGGTCGCCGCCGGCCTGTTCCTGCTGGCGCAGAAGGACCGGACGGCGCCGCTGCGCTGGCATGCCGTCCTGTGGCTCCCGCTGCTCCTGTGCGCCTACGCGCTGGGCAGCATGGCCTGGTCGCATGCCTACCTGGCGGGGGTGGAGGCGGTGCGCTGGTTCGTCTTCGCCGTCATCGCATGGCTGGGCCTGAACACGCTGAACCGCGATCGGCTCGCGGTGCTGGCCACGTGCATCCATGCCGGAGCGCTGGCCGCCGCCATGTGGGCGGCCGTGCAGTTCTGGACCGGGTCGAGCCTGTTCCCGCAGGGCGCCAACCCCGCATCCACCTTCGTCAACCGCAACTTCTTCGCCGAGTTCGTGGTCTGCACCCTGCCGTTCTCGGCGCTGCTGCTGGCGCGGGCCCGGAGCAGCGGCTCGATCGTGCTGATGGCGGCCCTGATCGGCTTCATCGTCACCACCATCCTGATGACCGGCACGCGCGCCGCCCTCATGGCCCTGTGGCTGCAGGTGCTGGTGGTGCTGCCGCTGCTGGCCTGGCGCTGCCGGGCGCAGCTGGCGTGGCCGCAGTGGCCGAGGTCCTGGCGCCTGCTGGCGCCGCTGGTGCTGCTGGGCACGGTGCTGGCGCTGGGCTTCATCCCGAGCCACAACCAGAAGATCCTGGCGGAGGGCCACGGCACCAACGCCCTGGAGCGCGGCTTCCAGCGCACGCAGTCGATCGGGCCGAAGGACTACTCTCTGGGCGTGCGCATGCTGATGTGGCAGGCCACGGGCGACATGATCCGCGCGCGCCCGCTGTCGGGCGTGGGCGCCGGCGCCTGGGAGAACGACGTGCCGCTGTACCAGGCCGAGGGCTCGCAGCTGGAGACCGACTACTACGTTCACAACGAATTCCTGCAGCTGGTGGCGGAGTACGGCTTGGCGGGCTGGGCCTTCCTGCTGCTGCTGTTCGCCTACCTGCTGCAGGCGGCCTGGCGCAGCTGGCGGCCGGACAGCGACGAGGCGGCGGCGGACCAGCCCTGGCGCGGCGTGCTGCTGTGCAGCCTGCTGGCCCTGTTCCTGGTCAGCAACATCGGCTTTCCCTGGCGCATGGCCACCACGGGCGCGCTGTTCGCGCTGTGCCTGGGCGGCCTGGCGGCGTCCGACGCGCGCCTGGGCTTCACGTCCCGCTGGCTCGCAGCGCCGTTGCGCTGGTCGCCCGCCGTGTCCCGCGGGGCACTGGCCGCGACGGCCGCCTGCCTGGTGCTCGCCGGCTACATCACGCAACGCGCCGCCGCGGCGGAGCACAAGCTGGTGATGGCGGTGCGGCTGGCGCTGGCCGTCACGGCATCGGGCAACCCGGACGATCCGCGCATGCGGGCGACCCGCGACGAGGCGCTGCAGCTGGTGCGCGAGGGCATCGCCCTCAACCCGCACTACCGCAAGATCACGCCGATGGTGGGCGACGAGGTCGCGCGCTGGGGCGACTGGGAGAACGCCACCTGGATCTGGGACAGCGTGCTCGGCTCCCGGCCCCACATCGTGGCGATCATCGGCAATGCGGCGCGCGGTTATTCCTCGATGGGCCGGCAGGACGAGGCCCTGGCCTTGCTGGAGCGCGCCAGGCGCATCCAGCCGAACGCGCCGACGGTGCGGTCGCTGGAGGTGATCCTGCTCGCGCGCACCGGGCAGGAAGCGAAGGCGCTGGAGGCGGCCAAGGCGGCCATGGCCGCCAACATCGTCGACTACGACCTGGCGAACTCGCTGTTCGTCCTGGCGTGGCGGGCCAAGGACTATTCGACGGCGCGGCAGGCGCTGGCCCGCCGTGTCGCGGGCTGGCCCGCCAGCAGCGCGGAGGCGCTGGTGCAGCTGGGCCGGATGACCGCGGAGGAATACAACGACCAGGCGCGCGGCATCGCGTACTACCGGCGCGGCCTGGCAGCGGCGTCACCGGCGGAACGCCCGGCCTTGTTGCAGCTGGTGCCGGCGGAAGTGCGGCCGCAGGTGCTGGCGCAGCCTCAGACGTCGGCCAACAGCAGGTAGGGCAGGGGCTGCAAACGCAGCGCCGGGCCGGTGGCGCTGCCGGCATGCAGGTCGCCCGCCTCCGCCGCGCTGAGCTGCAGCGAGACGATGGCTTCCCAGCCGCCCGCCGGGGCCGGTGCGGCCTGCACCACCACACCCGCCGGTTGCTCCGGCTCGCCGGCCTGGAACACTTCCTGGCCCGCGGCGAGTTCGCCGTCCGCGTGCGCGACGAAGGCGCGACGCTTGAGGGTGCCGCGGAACTGGCTGCGGGCCACGACCTCCTGGCCGGGATAGCAGCCCTTCTTGAAGTTCACGCCGCCCACCGATTCGTAATTCAGCATCTGCGGCACGAAGGCTTCGACCACCGGGGCGGTGACGGTGGCGATCCCGCTGCGGATGTCGCTCCAGGCCCAGAGGGCCGGATCGAGCGCCGGCCCGGCCGGCGCACCGGCAGCCACCGGAGCCACCCACAGTGCGCGCGGCTGGCCGTCGGCCGGATACAGGCTGACGATCCGGGCCTCGCCGTCGCTGGCCAGCGTCCATGGCGAAGCGGTTCGCGCAGCCGCCGGCACCGCGTCGCCCGCCAGGCCGTAGACGCCGAATTCGCCGCTCGCGTCCGTGAGCCTGGCCTTGGCGCGCAGCACGAACATCGACAGGCGCTTCAGGGTGGCCGGCAGGAGGTCGCGGCTGCACACCAGCAGGATGTCGTCGGGGCCGCGCTGGAAGGCGACGAAGCTGGCGAGCATCCGACCCTTGGCGTTGCAGAAGGCCGCCAGCCGGGCCTCGCCGGCGCCAAGCAGCGCGAAGTCCTGGGTGAGCTGGCCGTGCAGGAAGCGGGCGGCCTCCTCGCCCTGGGCGCGGATCACGCCGAGGTGGGGCAGGGGCGCAACGCCGTGGAGAGTGTGGGACATGCCCTGAATTATCATGGTCCACTCATTCCACAGACAAAGTAGGGACGGTGCGCCGCTTCTTTTCGACACTGTTCGTGCTGGCCCTGCTGGCCGCCCTGGGCGCCCTCGCCGCCGCCTGGTACTGGCTGCGCCAGCCCTTGCCCATGCGCGCGCCGGCCGTGGAACTGTCCATCGAACCCGGCACGCTGCCGCGCAGGGTGGCCCAGTCCGTGCGCGACGCCGGCGTCGACGTGGACCCGCGGCTGCTCTACGCCTGGTTCCGCCTTTCGGGCGAAGGCCAGCGCATCAAGGCCGGCAACTACGAGCTGGAGCGCGGCATCACGCCCTTGCGTTTGCTGGACAAGCTCTCCCGCGGCGAGGAATCCCTGCGGGCGGTGACGCTGGTGGAAGGCTGGAACTGGCGCCAGGTGCGTGCCGCGCTGGCCAAGGCCGACCAGCTGCGGCCCGACGCCGCCAGGTTGTCGGATGCCGACCTCATGGCGCTGCTCGGTCGCCCGGGCGTCGCGCCGGAAGGCCGCTTCTTCCCCGATACCTACACCTACTCCAAGGGGTCCAGCGACGTGAAGGTGCTGCAGCGCGCCTTGCGCGCCATGGACCGGCGGCTGGAACAGGCCTGGGCGGTGCGCAGCCCGCAGTCCGTCCTGAAGACGCCGGAGGAGGCGTTGACGCTGGCGAGCATCGTGGAGAAGGAAACCGGCAAGCCGTCGGACCGAACGATGATCGCCGGCGTGTTCCATAACCGGCTGCGCATCGGCATGCCCCTGCAGACCGACCCCACCGTGATCTACGGACTGGGCGAGAGCTTCGACGGCAACCTGCGCCGGGTGCACCTGCAGACCGACTCCCCCTACAACACCTACCTGCGCCCGGGCCTGCCGCCCACGCCGATCGCCATGCCGGGCAAGGCTTCGCTGCTGGCCGCGGTGCAGCCGGCGCCGGGCAAGGCCATCTACTTCGTGGCCCGCGGCGACGGCACCAGCCATTTCAGCGAGACGCTGGACGAGCACAACCGCGCGGTCAACAAGTTCCAGCGCGGGAAATGAGCCAGGGCCTCTTCCTCAGCTTCGAAGGCATCGACGGCGCCGGCAAGTCCACGCACATCGAGGCACTCGCCGCCGCCTTTCGCGCGGCCGGCCGCACCGTGGTGCTGACGCGCGAGCCGGGCGGCACGCCGCTGGCGGAAAAGCTGCGCGCCCTGGCGCTGAACGACCCGATGGATCCGCTGACCGAGGCGCTGCTGATGTTCGCCGCGCGACGCGACCACCTGCTGCAGGTGATCGAGCCCGCGCTGGCGCGGGGCGAAGTGGTGCTGTGCGACCGTTTCACCGATGCCACCTTCGCCTACCAGGGTGGCGGCCGCGGCTTCGATGCGCGGGTGCTGGCGACGCTGGAGCAATGGGTGCAGGGCGTCGAGGCCTTGCCCGCCGGCGCGCTGCGGCAGCCGCACCTGACCGCGTGGTTCGACCTGGACCCCGCCGTCGCGGCGCAGCGGCTGGCCGGCGCGCGCGTGCCCGACAAGTTCGAATCTCAGCCGCAGGCCTTCTTCGCGCGGGTCGCCGCCGGTTATGCGGCCCGCGCGCAGGCCGACCCCGGCCGGTTCCTGCGCATCGCCGCCGACCAGCCACGCGAGGCGGTCTGGCGCGACCTGCTGGCCGGCGTCCGGGCCCGGGGCTTCCTGCCATGACGGCGCCCTGGATCCGGGCCCAGCTGCGCGGTCTGCTCGCGCAACGCGGCCATGCCTGGCTGCTGCACGGCCCGTCGGGGCTGGGCCAGTACCAGATGGGACTGGCGCTCGTCCAGGCCTGGCTGTGCGACCGGCCCACCGCCGACGGCGCCTGCGGCGCCTGCGACAGCTGCCACCAGGTGGAGGTGCGCGCCCATACCGACCTCACCGTGCTGATGCCCGAGACGGCCATGCAGGAGCTCGGCTGGCCGCTGGGCGAGAAGGCGCAGGCCGACATCGACGACAAGAAGCGCAAGCCGAGCCGGGAGATCCGGGTGGACGCCATGCGCGACATGCTGGAGTTCGCGCAGCGCACCAGCGGCCGCGGCCGCGGCAAGGCGGTGCTCGTGTATCCCGCCGAGCGCATGAACCACGTCACCGCCAACACCCTGCTCAAGACGCTGGAGGAGCCGCCCGGGGACATGCGCTTCGTGCTGGCGACGGAGGCCGCGCACCAGCTGCTGCCCACCATCCGCAGCCGCTGCCTGGCGCATCCCATGGCCTGGCCGCGGGCGGAGGAGGCCACGGCCTGGCTGGCGGAGGAGGGCGTGCCCGGGGCGGCGGCGACGGTCCTGCTGCGCGCCGCCGGCGACCGGCCGGAGGACGCGCTGCGGCTGCACCAGGCCGGGCTGGACGCCCGCACCTGGTCGCAGTGGCCCAAGGCGTTGGTCCGAGGCGACACTGCCGGATTCGGCCAGTGGGGACCGGCGCAGCTGCTCGAATCCCTCCAGAAACTGTGCCACGACCTGCTGGCCGTGCACTCGGGCGCGGCACCGCGCTTCTTCGAGGCCGGGGACCTGCCGGCCGCCGGCTCGGTGCCGGCGCTGACGGCGTGGTGGCGCAGCCTCTCGGAGGCCGCGAAAACGGTAGAACACCCGTTCAACCCCGGCCTGCAGCTGGAAAGCCTTGTGGCCCAGGCGCGGACGGCCCTAAACTCAAGGCAGCCATGAGCACCGCTCCTTCCACCCCGCGCCCGAGCGTCATCCAGCTCGCCATCAAGGAAAAGGCCGCCCTGTACGCCGCCTACATCCCCTTGTTCTCGGACGGCGGCGTGTTCATCCCCACCACGCGCGACTACCGGCTTGGCGACGACGTCTACGTGCTGCTGTCCCTGCCGGACGACCCGCAGCGCTATCCGGTGGCCGGCAAGGTGGCCTGGGTCACGCCGCCACGCGCCGCCGCCAACCGCACCCAGGGCGTCGGCGTCCGGTTTCCGGCGGACGACAAGTCCAAGATCCTGAAGGTGAAGATCGAGGAAATCCTCGGCGGCCACCTGGCCTCCGAGCGGCCCACCCAGACGATCTGAGTCCCCCGGGCTCCTACAATCTTCCAGGCAGCGCCGCCGGCTCCCCGCCGCGCGGCGTTTTGCCTTGAGCACCATGTTCGTCGACTCCCACTGCCACCTCAGCTTTCCCGAACTGTCCGCGCAACTGCCGCAGATCCGCGCCGCCATGGCCGCCGCCGGCGTCGACCGCGCCCTTTGCATCTGCACCACGCTGGAGGAGTTCGAGGACGTGCATGCGCTGGCGATGGCCCACGACAACTTCTGGGCGTCCGCCGGCGTGCACCCGGACAACGAGGGTATCGCCGAGCCCACGGTCGACAAGCTGCTGGAGCTGGCCGCGCGGCCCCGGGTGGTGGGGATCGGCGAGACCGGGCTGGACTACTACCAGATGGAAGAGCGCAAGGGCGGCCGCAGCGTGGCCGACATGGAGTGGCAGCGCGAGCGTTTTCGCACCCACATCCGGGCCGCCCGCCAGTGCGGCAAGCCGCTGATCATCCATACGCGCGATGCGTCGGCGGACACGGTGGCCATCCTGAAGGAAGAGGGCGAGGACGGTTCCGCCGGCGCGGCCGGCGGCGTGTTCCATTGCTTCACGGAAACGATGGAGGTGGCGCGGGCCGCCCTGGACCTGGGCTTCTACATTTCGTTTTCCGGCATCCTGACCTTCAAGAGCGCGGCCGACCTGCGCGAGGTGGCCCGCTTCGTCCCGCTCGACCGGCTGCTGATCGAGACCGACAGCCCGTACCTGGCGCCCGTGCCGTACCGCGGAAAGGTCAACAATCCCTCCTATGTGCCCTTCGTGGCGGCCCAGGTCGCGGAGCTTCGCGGACTGTCCAGGGAAGCGGTGGGCGAGCTCACCAGCCGCAATTTCGAGGCGCTGTTCAGCGGCGTGAAATCATGAAGCAATACCTTAAGTCTCTCGTCTATCTGTTTACCCTGATTGGACTTTCCATCGCCCATGCGGGATCGTACGAGGACTTCTTCGTGGCCATCAAGCGGGACGATCCGAAGACCATCACCGGGCTGCTGCTGCGCGGCTTCGACCCCGACACCCTCGATCCGGCGGGCCGGCACGGGCTGTTCGCGGCGTTGCAGGAAGGATCGCTGAAGGCGGCCGAGGCGCTGGTGAACTGGCCCAGGACCAAGGTCGAATGGCGCAGCCCGAAGGACGAAAGTCCGCTGATGCTGGCCGCCTTTCGTGGCCACACGGACCTGGTGCGCAAGCTGATCGCGCGCGACGCCGACGTCAACAAGCCGGGCTGGACGCCGCTGCACTATGCGGCCACGGGCGGCCATCTGGGCGTGATGAAGATCCTGCTGCAGGAGCACGCCTACATCAACGCGGAGTCGCCGAACAAGACGACGCCGCTCATGATGGCCGCCGAATACGGATCGACCGAGGCGGTCAAGCTGTTGCTGGAGGAAGGCGCGGATCCCTTGATGCGCAACGAGCTGGGCCTGTCGGCGGTGGACTTCGCCCTGCGCGCCAACCGCCAGGACGCCGCCGACCTGATCGCCGGTGCCATCCGCAGCGCCAATCCAAAAGGCAAGTGGTGATAACCACTTGCCGCTGGAACTTCAAGTGATTTAGCGGGCGGCGCAGGCGTCCACCAGCTGCACGCCGGCGGACATCACGCTGGTGTCGGCGCGGCAGCGCGCCATGTCGGCGTAGTGGCCCTGGACCAGCACGCCGGGCGGGTTGTAGCGCAGCGTGGCCTGGGCCGCGAAGCCGGGCGCCGGGTCGGCCTGGCAGCGGGCGCCGCGGCCGGCCATGGCTTCGACGCGGCGGCAGAAGGCGTCGTCCGGATAGACGAACTGGCGGACGACGTTGCCGCTGGAATCACGGTAGACCAGGTGCTTGCCGCCCGGGCCGGCGGGCTGGCTGGGCTGGGAAGCACAGCCGGCGAGGACTGCGGCGGCGGCGGCGAGGACGGAAAGGCGCGTGAGGCTCAATTGCATGGAATCTCCCAGATCGTGGCCGCCGGCCGCTTGCCGGGGCGGCGCCACGCTTTTTACCTTCGAATGCCGGCTGCGGGGCCTCACGGTAACTTCTTATCTCGCTGATACGATGCGTATTATGTCAAATCAATGAAAGAGATTTGTCGCGCAGCACGGACAGGAAGGTTCCGGGCTTCGCGTCTTTCGGATGAGAACCGATGAGCTCCCAACCGGCCATGGTGAAATGCCCCGACAACAAGTTGTATGGGGAGCGAGCGTTTGGCCAGCTACGAATTCACCAACTACATCGATGGCGCTGTTCCTGCGTTCGACCCCGACACAGACCTTCTGACGTTTGCCGACGGGTTTACGGCCACCGGCTTGTCTCTGGCGGCCGACGGCGCTGATACGTTGGTCTGGCACGGCGGCCAAAGTGTTCGGTTGACCGGCGTCCTGCCGACCGCGCTCGATGGCACCCAGTTCTCCTTCCAGGACGGCTCCCTCTTCCGCCAAGGCACCGCCGGACCCAACCGTCTCGTCGGCTCCGCCCAAGCCGACCAGTTCGACCTCTCGGAGGGTGGTACGGACACCGTGAGCGCGGGTGATGGCGACGATGTGGTCCGGCTGGGCGAGAACATCCTCTCTGACTCGTTCGCCCTGGACGGTGGCACCGGCGGGGGAGACGAACTGCACCTCGGTGGACGCTACCAAACCGAGGTGAGGATCTCCCCCGGCGCGGGCGTGATCACGGGCTTCGAGCGTATCGTGATCGACGCGGGCAGTCGCGTCATGCTCGATTTCGGGGGAACGGTCTTTCCGGAGCCGGGCCATGCGCTCACCTTCGACGCCACGGCCCTCGGCGCCGACGATGGTTTTCACCTGAAGGGTGGCTACCTTGGATCCAGCATCCTTGCGCTGGGCGGCCTGGGTGCGGACACATTGTCGGGGAGCTACGGCAACGACACCATCGATGGCGGCGAAGGTGCGGACATGCTGTACGGCGGCGAGCAAGGTGACGACATGATCACGGGCGGCGGCGGCAACGACACGCTTTCGGCCGGCTTCGGCAACGGCGTGGAACATGACACCATGTCCGGCGGCGATGGGGACGACGTGTTCTGGGTCTATGGGGGCTACTCCGATTCCGCCGCGAACGCGGCGGTCCTGACTGGCGGAGCGGGGGTCGACACCTATCTGTTCTCGGCTCCCGGTTACGACATCCTGCGACTGGGACGCAGCACCGTGGCCGGCCCTGCACGCATCACGGATTTCAACCTAGCAGAGGGCGACCGCCTGGTCAGTGGGTTCCAGGACGGTCGCACTGCGGAATGGAGTGGGTGGCGCACCGTGATCTGGCGCGGCGATGCCAATCCGCTCTTCAGGGCCGTCGAAGGGGAGGACGTGCGGCTCGCCGGCGCCGAAGCCGATGGGCGCTTCGTGGAGTTCTGGACCGTGTACGACGCGGAGGCAGACCAGACGATCCTCTACGCAGACCGGAACCGCGACCTGAAGGTGGACGCCAACGACCTGAAGATCATCTTCGACGGTCACGTCGCCTTGTCCCCGGAAATCTTCAGCGACAACACCCTCCTCCCGTATCAGGTCGGAACTTCGGGCGCGGACACCGATACGCGCTCCGGCCTCACCGCGGCGGCCGACACCGCCTTCGCGTTCGACGGCGACGATACGCTCGCCGGATTGGGCGGCAACGACAGGCTGAACGGTGACGGCGGTCGAGACAACCTGTCGGGCGGATCCGGCCATGACTCCCTTTTCGGCGGCGCGGGCAGCGATGAGCTGGCCGGTGACGAGGGTGCCGACGCCCTGTTTGGCGGACTCGGCGCCGATACCCTCTGGGGCGGCGAAGGCAACGACATCCTGGACGGCGCCGGCCCTCGCGACTCACTGGGTTACTCTGAGTCAGCCGATGGCGATGCCAACATCCTTCATGGCGGCAGCGGCAATGACACCTTGAAGGGGAGCACGGGCGGCGACCTCCTGTGGGGCGACGGGGACAACGACACACTGACCGGCTTCCATGGTGACGACACGCTGCAAGGCGGCGATGGGGCTGACCTGCTGGAAGGCGGAATGGGCAACGACAGCTTGCTGGGTGGAGGCGGCAACGACACACTGCGAGGCGCATCGACCGACACGTCACTGCCCGGCACGGACATTCTTGATGGCGGCGAAGGCGACGACCTGCTGGTAAGCGGCCGGGAAACGGGAGTGATGACTGGAGGTGGCGGAGCGGACCTCTTCGGCTTCAACCGAAGCGAGTGGGACAACCTGTTCTGGCTGGGCTTGAGCAGCGTGGGCAACCCAGGGCGCATCACCGATTTCAATATGGCCGAAGGTGACCGCATCCATACCAATCTGACGGAGGGACTGGTGGATTACAGCCCGGTGGTTTGGCGAGGTGCTGCCGGTGCAGGTTTCACGGCGACCGAAGGCCAGAGCGTCCTGCTGGCGGGGGGCGACCCGGATGAAGAACAGATCCTGGAACTGTGGACGGCATATGACGCTGCCGCAGACCAGACGGTACTGTTCATGGACCTCGACCGGAATTTTGTCGTCGACGCATACGACCTGAAGATCGTCTTCGATGGCGAAGTCGCGCTGACTGTCGAATGCCTGTCGGAAGGGTCCGTCGTGGCCCGCCGGGGAACGGACGGAGCTGACGACGCAACCACGCTTGCTCCCACGCCTTTCGACGACATTCTTCTGGCCGCCGGGGGCGACGACACCGTGCGTGGCGCCGCAGGTAACGACAGGATCTATGGGAACGATGGGTCGGACGTGCTGATAGGCAATGATGGCGACGATGTTCTGGAGGGCGCCGCCGGAGACGACGCCCTTTACGGCGGCGCCGGTAGCGACCATCTCCGGGGTGGCGCCGGGTCCGACACCTTGATGGGCGGGGAAGGCAGAGATTTCCTGCTCGCCGGTACCGAGGGCGCCCCAGTGCACAACGAGCTGGGAGGAGGCGGGGGCAATGACTACCTGGTCGGCGGCGGCGGCGACGACCTTCTGCATGGCGACGCGGGTGACGACCATCTCATTGGATTCGGCGGCGATGACACCTTGGACGGTGGCGCGGGATGGAACAGGCTGGAAGGCCAGGCGGGCAATGACACCTATGTCGTCCGCAGCCGTCAGACATTCACCATCGAGGAGCACCTCCAGGGGACGGACACGGTCCTGACGACCCTCCTGCGCTATACATTGGAGAGCGGCATCGAACGTGGCGTGATCCTCTCGGAGAGTGGCGCAAGGTTGACGGGGAACGATCTCGCCAATCACCTCACCGGCGCTGCAGGCGACGACACGCTCGACGGCAGCCTCGGCAGCGACACGCTGGCAGGCGGCGCCGGCAACGACAGCTACTACGTGGACGACCCAGGCGACAAGGTCGTCGAAACCGATCCCGTCGGAGGCACCGACCGGGTGATCGCCACGGTCACCTTCACGCTGACCGGCGAGACGGAGCAATTGCAGCTGTCCGGCACGGACACAATCGACGGCATCGGCAACGGGCTGGCCAACCTCCTGGCGGGGAATCACGCGGCCAACATGCTGAGCGGCCAGTCCGGCGACGACACGCTCCTGGGCGGCGGAGGCAGCGATAGATTGAGGGGCGGCGACGGTGCGGACCTTTTCCTGTTCGAACGCGCATTGGAAAGCCGGAACGCGGCGCGCGACCTCGTCGTCGATTTCATGCGCGGCGTGGACCGGATCGACCTCGGCGCGCTCGACGCCGACGCGACTGCCTTTGGCCAGCAGCACTTCACATTCATCGGCTCCGCCAGCTTCGGCGC
>JAJTCN010000077.1 GCA_021323335.1 Ramlibacter sp. | reverse complement strand
CTGTATGCATTTGCATCTTGCCCGGCGGTGGGTCCGGGGCTCCAATGGATCAGCCAGGGAGGCGATCGACGCGAAGGAGCGCTGACATGCAGGTCGCGAACAAGTTCGTGGGTGCCGCCTTGGCGGGTGTACTGGGTTTGGCGGGGTGCGGTGGCGGTGATGCCGAAGGGCCGGAGCCGGAGGCCGCCGCGTTCCTTGAGGACGCGGCCGACGGCGAGCAGGCCGCCGCGCTGCAGGAGGCGATGGCGCAGGGCCCGGTCGCGGCGTCAACCTGCAGGGCAGGACGACCTTGTCGGCTGAGCGGATCCGTGGTGATCAAGGGCCGAGCCGAATTCGACACGCCTGGCTGTTCCACTTTGACCTCGACCGTCTCGGGCGGCGCGATCGTCAATGCCAGTTTCACGGGCACCTTCCAGAGGGCCGGCCGGTACAACGTACGCGTCAACACCGGCCAGTTCACTTTCATCACGACGACATCCTCCATGACCTGCCAGTTCCCGGGCAGTCCACCAATCACCATTCCAGCCCCGCCGCCCACCAAGGTCTTCGTGCCGCCGCGGGCCGGAAATGTGGTGGTGACATCGGACGGCAGCAACCTCACCGTAGTGGGCACGCTCCTCGGGACCCCGCCGCCGGGATGCACGGGCGGCAACCGCTTCACCGGCGCCGACATCGGGCTTTCCAACCCGATGGTCACGTTGAAGGGGACTATGTCCTGCAATATCGGGGGTGCGTCCGTGCGCGTCACCAGCACGGTGAAAATGCTCGGAGCGCCCTGATCCGCCAGCTTGTATGCTGGCGGCGATGAAGCGACTCGCCTGCGCCTGCCTCCTCCCCCTGTTCAGCGCCCTGATGCCGGCCGGCGTGGCCGCCGAGGAGTGCGACCCGCGCCTTGCGAAGTCGCCGCAGTTCGTGGTCAAGGACTGCACCTTCCAGAATCCGCCGAACCCCGACGCCAAGCTGCACCGATCCAGCTGGGACATCTGGACGCGCATCCTGCTCGAAAAGAAGCAGGGCACGGTCCCCATCGACCCGATCCCGGTGCGAACCATGGACCGCGCGGCCCTGGCCGCACTGGACGACACCGGCAACCACATCATCCGCCTCGGCCACTCCTCGCACCTGCTCAAGCTGCGCGGCAAGTGGTGGCTGATCGACCCGGTGTTCGGCGAGCGCACTTCCCCGGTGTCGTGGGCGGGGCCGAAGCGCTTCCATGCGCCACCCGTCGCACTGGAGGATGTGCCGCCCATCGAAGGGCTGATCCTGTCGCACGACCACTACGACCACCTCGACGTGCCGACCATCGAGAAGCTGAAGGAGCGCGTGCAGAAGTACTTCGTGCCGCTCGGCGTCGGCGCGCGGCTGCGGGAGTGGGGCGTCCCCGCCGAGCGCATCGAGGAGTTTGACTGGTGGCAGGAGGGCCGCTGGGGCGACGTGGTGCTGACGGCCGCGCCGGCCCAGCACTTCTCCGGCCGCACGCTGTGGGACCGCAACCGCACGCTGTGGGCGTCGTGGCTGCTGCGCAGCGGCAACGAACGCATCTTCTACAGCGGCGACACCGGCTATTTCGGCGGCTTCAAGGAGATCGGTGCGCGGCTGGGGCCGATCGACATCGCGCTGATGGAGAACGGCGCCTACGACAGCTACTGGCCCACCGTCCACATGACACCTGAGGAGACCGTGCAGGGCTTCCAGGACCTTGGCGCCCGCACGCTCTACCTGGTGCACAACAGCACCTTCGACCTGGCCTTCCACGGCTGGCGCGAGCCGCTCGAGCGGGTCGCCGCGCTCGCCCAGCAGCGCGGGATCTCCCTGGCCACGCCGGAGATCGGCGAGGTGCTCACGCTGGGCAAGCCGCGCGAGAACAGGAAGTGGTGGGAAGGCTTGCGCTAGGAGAAGGGCATGGCCGAGAAATCGTTCACCGGCGGACGCATCCGCAAAGCGACATGGGACCCGGCGTCCCGGCAGCTGGACCTGCATTGGGACAACAAGTCCGTGCTCGCGTACAAGCAGGTTCCGGAGGAGGTTTTCCGGCGCCTGTGCAGCGCGCCCAACCCGGCGACGTATTGGGAAGACCGGATCGCGGAGGAGTATCCGAAGGCGCAGCCGAAGAAGCCGGCCGCCGGGCCTCCTGCTTCGCTGCCCGGCGAACTGTTCGGCGATGACTGAGTGGCATCATTCCGGAAACACCATGACCAAGGCAATCACCCTCGCAATGCTGTTCGCGCTGGCCGGCTGCTCGGCCCTGCCTCCGGTGCGGTCTTCGGGGTCGGCATGCGACGCCGGTGAAGCCAGCTACGCCTGCCAGGTCGAGCGCTACCACAACGTCTCGCAGTAGCCCGCTACACGGCCCGGCGATGCAGTTGCTCTACCTGGACTTCGATTTCAGCGACGAGGAATCCGGCCGCGGCAGCTTCGACGCGATGGCGGCGGTGGATGCGAGCCGCCTGCCGGCATTGATCGCGGAGATCGAGGCGGTGCTGCAGTGGGCCGGCAGCGCCTGGGGCCGGGCCGGCGCACTGGAGGACGACGGCGAGTGGGACTTCATGCTCCAGGGCGTCATCGAGCCGGACACGCCGCTTTCGGTCGCCTATGACGAACGCGCTCGCGCGGTGAAGCTGCCGGACCCGCCGCGCGGTGCACTGGTCACGCTGACCCTGACCTTGAGCGGCTCGACCGCGTTCTGCCAGGCTTTGCGCGAAGCATTCGAGCTTTCCGACTGAGGTTTCCATGCCGTCATCCACCACCATCGCCGACCGCCGCCGCGCCTTCCGCCAGTTGCACGACACGGGATGCTTCGTCATCCCGAACCCGTGGGACATCGGCAGCGCGCTGTACCTGCAGCGCCTGGGCTTCCAAGCCCTGGCGACCACCAGTTCCGGCGCGGCCTGGCGCCATGGCATGGCGGACGGCCGGATGTCGGTGCAGCAAGTGCTGGTGCACCTGCGCGAGATGGTCGACGCCACCGGGTTGCCGGTGAACGCGGACTTCGAGGGCGGCTATGCGGACGACGTGGACGGCGTCGCGCGCAACGTGCGGCTGGCGGTCGAGACCGGCGTGGCGGGGCTTTCCATCGAAGACTCGACCGGCGACGCCGACGCGCCTTTGCGCGACATCCCCACCGCGGTGGCGCGCATGCGCGCGGCGCGCGCGGCCATCGATGCCGGCGGCGGCGACACGTTGCTGGTGGGCCGCGCCGAGAACTTCATCGTCGGCCGCCCCGACCTGGACGATGCCATCCGCCGCCTCCAGGCCTATGCCGAAGCGGGCGCGGACTGCCTGTATGCACCGGGCATCAAGACGCGCGAGCAGATCGCGGCGGTGGTCGCCGCGGTGGCGCCGAAGCCGGTCAACCTGTTGATCGGCTTTCCCACGGACCTCACGATGCGCGACATCGAGACGCTGGGCGTCCGCCGCGTGAGCGTCGGCGGCGCGCTGGCGCGCTCGGCCTGGGGCGGGTTCATGCGCAGCGCGCAGCTGATCGCCAGCGAAGGCAGGTTCGACGGCTTCGCGTCGGCTGCGTCAGGGGTGGAGTTGAACAACCTGTTCCGGGCACCCTAGCGCCGCTGCTTCGGCCCGAACAGGATCAGCAGCCCGTCGTCCAGCACCCGGATCTCGTCGGGCTCGAATCCCATCGTGTCGGGCAGGGCGAGTTCGCGCGCGGCAAAGCGATGCAGCACGATCTCGCCGACGGCGTCGCGGGCCATCGCGGGCAGCAGGCGTTGCAGGAGCTGGGTGGTCTCCGGCAGCAGCCCGGGCGCGCGCAAGCCGATCACCTCCAGCTGGTGGGCGCGCACCGTGCGGTCCGCGGGCTCATAACGGAGCGCGAAGGCCAGGTCCAGTTCGGCAGTCTGGGACTGCTGCATCGGCATCCCGCCGACTTGCGCAAGCAGTCCGGCGCCGAGCTTGTTGCGCGCGGGCAGCAACAAGAGGCGCGGCGCGCTGACGCGCATGTCCACGAGGCCGGTGATGCCGAAGCGCACGGGAAAGCGCGCCGACAGGGCGTGGTGCAGTTCGCTGGCGGGGATCTTGTGGCGCGGCCGACCCGCGTCGTCCTGCGCGAGCGCGCCGGCGAGGGGCCAGGCGGTAAAGGCGGCGATGAGAAGGCGGCGTTTCATGCCCGCCCATTGTGGGTCATTCCAGAGGCTGGGGAAGCCGCCGGCGGCGCGGCCAGCTTCCCCTTTCGTCGCACCTTAGCGCGGCGCTGCGCCGGTGGCGGAGCCGGAGCTGCCCGGGCTGACGGCGGCGGGATTCTGGGCCTTGTTGGCGTCCGTGCTGTTCTTGGTTTCGGCGGCGTTGCCCATGCTGGAGCGGGGCGACATCGAAGAACAAGCGGCCAGGGAGGCGACGACGAAGGAAACGGCAATGAGTTTGATCATGATGTTGGGCTCTTCAAAAACCCGCCTGGAATCCGGCGGTGAGGATGCAGCGATAGGCCACCTGTGTATTACGACGACACAGCATGTACACACTCGTAAGCACGTGCATCCGGGTCAAGCCAGCGGCCGACGGGTGCGCCCGTGCACCGTGTCCTACTCGATCTGCTTTCCTGCCTCATCATCAACGGCCTTCTGCACCGCCTGGTAGAACGCCTCGCGGGCCGCGCTGGCGCGCGGGTCGCGTGCGCCGCCGGCCCAGTTGGCATTGGACGCAATGACGAGCTTGCGTTTCGGGTCGATGAAGATGCCCTGGCCGAAGATGCCGATGGCGCCGAAGCTGCCGTCGTCGTAGGTCCACCACTGGTAGCCGTAGCCGCGCCCCGGCCGGTTGATGTCGGTGCGCCTGGTGGTGGCTTCGGCCAGCCAGCCCTCCGGCACGATCGACTGGCCGTTGGCGCGCGCGCCGCCGAGGATGAAGAGTCCGAAGCGCGCGAAGTCGCGCGACGCCGCCTGGATGCAGCAGCCGCTGATCTCCTGGCCCGTGCGGCTGAGGATCCAGGTGGCCTGCTGCTCCATGCCGCCCGGGACCCAGATCTTTTCCGAAAGGTACGCGGCCAGCGGTTTCTTCGTGGCCTGCGTGACCAGCACGCCGACCAGGTTGGTCTCGCCGGTGCTGTAGTTCCAGCGCGTGCCCGCGGGCACGTCGCGCGGCAGCTTGCGCAGGTAACTCACCAGCGCGTCGACGCCGTCCTCGGGCTTGTGGTTGTTGAAGCGTGCCACGTCGGAGTTCGGGTCCGAGTAGTCCTCGTTCCAGCGCACGCCCGAGGTCATGGTCAGGAGCTGGCGGATGCTGACCGCGTCGTACGCGGAGCCTTTCATCTGCGGGATGTAGTCGGTGACCTTGTCGTCCATGCTGCGGATGTGGCCGTCGCGCAGCGCCGCGCCGACCAGCGTGGAGGTGATGGACTTGGCCACCGAAAAGCTGGTCCAGCGGCCGTCGCCGTCGAAGCCCAGGGCATACCGCTCCAGCCGCAGCTTGCCGTCGTGCACCACCAGCAGGGCCGCGCTGCGCTGGCCCGCCATGTAGGCGTCGACGTCCAGCGGCAGCGTCAGGGGCGGGCCGGGCGGCAGCGGCAAGGCGGTCGCGCCCGCGGGGATGGCCCGCGCCTTGGCCAGGATCGGCAGGCGGTCGAGCGCGCGGAAAGCGGCGTCGCGCTGCGGCTGGCTCCAGAACAGCAAGTCCTTGTTGGTCGGCACCGTCGCGAGCAGGCCGCGCGTTTCCTTGTCCAGGCTGAACCAGCCTGCCACGCCGGCCACCAGGATCACGGCCAGCGCGCCGAGGGCGATCTTCTTGAGTTTCATGGGCGCATTGAACCAGATGCCGGCCGACGGTGAAACAGCAGGCAAGCGGGTAGAGTTCGGCGCATGAACAGATTGCAGGCCGAGATGCAGCGGCTTTACGGGGACGGGCGCGTGGCGGTGCTGGAAGTGGCCGGCGCCGGCGGCTGGGCGGAACTGGCGAAGGTGTGGCAGGGCGTGCAGGCGGAGCTGGAACTGCCGGCGCCCGGCATCGCGGTGAACGGGTCGAATGCGCACCAGCTGTGGTTTTCCTTCCTCGAGGGAGTGACCCCTCTGGAGGCCGAGGGGTTCCTCGCCGCGCTGTGCCGGCGCTACCTGCGCGACGTGCACCCGGAACGCATCCGCGCCAGCCGCCAGCCCGAGACCCTGCCTCCCGTCCAGGTCGCCCCCGAACGCTGGTCGGCCTTCGTCACGCAGGACCTCGCGGCCCTGTTCGACGAAGGTCCGTGGCTGGACCTGCCGCCAGGTGTCGACGCCCAGGCGGAATTGCTGTCACGGCTGCGGCCCATGGCGGCCGAGGGCTTGCAGCGCGCGCTGCAGCGGCTGCAGCCCCCGGCGACGGCCAGCATGCCGGCGTCGCAGGGCGTGCAGCAGGACGATCCCCGCGACTTCCTGCTGCGCGTGATGAACGATGCCGGCGTGGACATGCAATGGCGCATCGAAGCGGCCAAGGCCTTGCTGCTGTCGCAGGAAGGGCCACGCCGGTGACCGCCATCCTGAAGACCTTGCCCAATGGCGTGCGGGTGCTGGCCATTCCCATGCCGCAGGTGCAGAGCGCCAGCGTCGGCGTGTTCCTGCGCGTCGGCTCGCGCGACGAGTCGCCCGCCACCAACGGCATCAGCCATGTGCTGGAGCACATGGCCTTCAAGGGCACCGCCAGCCGGTCGGTGCAGGAGATCAACCTGGACGCCGAGCGGCTGGGCGCGGACGTCAATGCATTCACCAGCAAGGACACCACCGCGTATTTCATGAGCGGGCTGGGCCGGCACGTCGGCCAGTTCCTCGGCATGACGGCCGACATCGTGTTGAACAGCACCT
The DNA here is from genome assembly GCA_021323335.1 of Ramlibacter sp. Classification (GTDB taxonomy): domain Bacteria; phylum Pseudomonadota; class Gammaproteobacteria; order Burkholderiales; family Burkholderiaceae_C; genus Ramlibacter. The sequence goes on along the minus strand of JAJTCN010000077.1, from coordinate 25,598 downwards.
TTCCGCAGGCCGAACTGGAGCGCGAGCTGGACGTGATCCGCCAGGAGGCGATCGAGTACGCGGAGGATCCGGAGGACCACTCCGGCGAGCTGCTGGACAAGGCCATCTGGGGCGACCACCCCCTGGGCATGCCGGTGATCGGCACGCTGCGGAACATCGAACGCTTCACGCGCGACGACGTGGTCGCGCACGTGCGGGCGCACTACGTCGCGGAGAAGACGGTGGTCGCCGCCGCCGGCAACTTCGATGTCGATGATTTCATGGCGCAGGCCGAGCGCCTGTTCGCCGGCATGCGCCGGGGCGGCGAGCGGCAAGCGGACGTGGAGTTGCCCCGGCATATCGGCAAGGCGATGGGCAAGCGCTTCACGCAGGTGTCACAAGTTTTCATGGGCCTGTCGTATCCGGTCGTGCCGGCCCTTCCGGATGGAATCGGTGAGCAACGCTGGCGCATCGCAGGTTCGCTGGCATCCACGCTGTTCGGCGGCGGCATGTCGTCGCCGCTGACCGACACGGTGCGCGAGCGGCTGGGACTGGCCTACAACGCGCAAACCTCGGTGGAACATGGCGATGCCTGGTTCAACCTGATCGTCCACGCCATCACCACGCCGGACAAGCTGGAGCAGCTGGTCACCGCCACCGGCAGCTTGCTGCGCGAACACGCGCGCGGCATCGACCCGGTGCACCTGGAGCGCGCCAGGAACCAGCTGGCGGTGTCGCGCGTGCATTCCTCGGAGCGCAGCTACGCCGCCATGGAGCGCGCGGTGGAGGAGCTGTTCGTCCACGGCACCGTCACGCCGGTGCGGGAGGCGATCGCGCTGATCGAGTCGATCGAGGCGGACGAAGTGCGCGCGGTCTTCGAGCGCATGCTGCAGGCGCCGCCGGCGCTGGCGATCACCGGCAAAGGGGCGAGTCCGAAGGCGGCGGCGCAATTGGCGGCAGCGTTGGTGGGGGCGACGCGGTAGGGGTGGAGGCTGGCGAAGCTGGGGTTCGGCTGCGCGCTCACCGCCAGCCTACCTTGAGCACGCAGCCGTTCGTAGGCTGGTGGTGAGGGCGAAGCCGAACCCCAGCGCCAGTTAGTCGTGCCCCGACGACCACCGCGGCAAGGTGAACCCCGTCACCAGCGCCAGCACGCGCAACCCGGTGGCCACGGCCGCCCCGATCACCAGTCCCAGGCTGGGCGGCACGCCCAGGTGGTGCGCGATCACCAGGGCCCAGCCGCCGATGAACGCGCAGATGGCGTAAGGACGATGGTCGCGCAGCGCCGTCGGGATCTCGTTGCAGACGATGTCGCGCAGCACCCCGCCGAACGTGGCGGTGATCACCCCCATCAGCACGGCGACGATGCCCGGCAGGTCCTGCCCCAGCGCCAGCTGCGTGCCGCTGGCGCTGAACAACCCCAGCCCCAGCGCGTCCGGCCACTGCATGGCACGTTCGGTGGGTGCGAAGTGCCGGGCCCGCAGGAAGAACATCGCCCCCGCGCACAGCGCCAGGAGGGCCCACAGCCACTCGGAATGGGCCACCCAGAAGAACGGCCGGCGATCCAGCAACACGTCGCGCAGCGTGCCGCCGCCGAAGGCCGCGAGCCCGGCGACCAGGCAGACGCCGACGGCGTCCAGCCGCTTGCGCGCGGCCTCCAGCAGGCCGGACAAGGCGAAGGCGAGCGTCGCGAGGGCCTCGACGACCGTGAGCACCAGCGAGAGCAGGGGCGGGTTGGACATCCGCCGATTGTCGCGTCTCCCGGACGATAAGATCCGCCGATGCAGTACACCGTCGCCGTTCGCACCCTGTGCGAGTTCACCGCCAAGCGCGGCGACCTGGACCTGCGGTTCACCCCCACGCCGAGCGCGCAGGAGGGCATGGCCGGCCACCAGCTGGTCGCCGCCCGCCGCGGCCCGGCGTACGAAACCGAGATCAGCCTGCGCGGCGAGTTCGAACAGCTCGCCGTGCGCGGCCGCGCCGACGGCTACGACGGCGTGCTGAACCGGCTGGAGGAGATCAAGACCCACCGCGGCGACCTGGCCAGGCAACCCGCCAACCACCGCCACCTGCATTGGGCGCAGGCCAGGGTGTATGGCTGGCTGATCTGCCAGGCGCGCGGGCTGCAGGAGATCAAGCTGGCGCTGGTGTACTTCGACATCGCCACGCAGGAAGAGACCGTCTTCGAGGAGACGCACGCCTCGGCATCGCTGCAGGCCTTCTTCGAAAGCTGCTGCCGCGACTTCCTGGCCTGGGCCGCGCAGGAACTGGCGCACCGCGCCGGCCGGGACGAGGGGCTGGCCGCGCTGTCCTTCCCGCATCCGTCCTTCCGCACCGGGCAACGGGAACTGGCCGAGTCGGTGTACCGCGGCGCGGCCACCGGCCGCTGCGTGCTGGCGCAGGCGCCCACCGGCATCGGCAAGACGATCGCCACCGTGTTCTCCATGCTCAAGGCGGCGACGCCGCACGCGCTGGACAAGGTGTTCTACCTCACCGCCAAGTCCACGGGGCGCCGGCTCGCACTGGACGCCGCGCAACAGGTGCGCGATGCCGCTCCGGCCCTGCCTTTGCGGGTGGTGGAGCTGGTGGCGCGCGACAAGGCCTGCGAACACCGCGACAAGGCCTGCCACGGCGACGCCTGCCCGCTGGCGAAGGGCTTCTACGACCGCCTGCCGGCCGCGCGCAGCGAGGGCCTCGCATCCGGCCGCATGGACGCGCAGGCGCTGCGCAGCGTCGCCCTGAAGCACCAGGTGTGCCCCTACTACCTGGGCCAGGAGCTATCGCGCTGGGCCGACCTGGTGGTGGGCGACTACAACTACTGGTTCGACGGCAGCGCCATGCTGCATGCCATGACGCTGGGCGACGAGTTGCGCGTGGGCGTGCTGGTCGACGAGGCGCACAACCTGGTGGAGCGGGCGCGCGCGATGTATTCGGCTGGCCTGGACCAGGCCGCGCTGCGGGCCTCACGCTCCAGCGCACCCGCCGGCGTGCGGCCCGCACTGGACAAGTGGAACCGCGGCTGGAACGCCTTGCGCAAGGCGCAGAAGCGGGACGATGGAACGCTGGAGGCGCTGCCGACATCCTTTGTCACGGCGCTGAAGAACGCGGCCACCGCGCTGGAGACCTACTTCGCGGAAACCGCACCCGGCAGCGCGGACGCCCAGTTGCAGCAGCTGTATTTCGACGCGCTGGCCTTCCAGCGCCTGGCGGAATCGTTCGGCTCGCACTCGGTCATCGAGCTGGCGGAGCAAGCCAGCGCCTACGGCAAGCCGGCCGCCACCGTCCGCATCCAGAACCTGATCCCGGCCAGCTTCCTGCGCCCGCGGTTCGCGGCAGCGCGCAGCGTCACGCTGTTCTCCGCCACGCTCAGCCCGCCACGGTATTACCTGGACATGCTGGGACTGCCGGACAGCACCGCGTGGATCGACGTGGAGTCGCCCTTCGACCCCGCACAACTCGAAGTGCAGGTGGTGCGCAGGATCTCCACCCGCTTCGCGGACCGGGAACGGTCGGCCGCGCCCATCGCGCGCCTCATCGCCGACCGCTATGCGGTCCAGGCCGGAAACTACCTGGCCTTCTTCAGCAGCTTCGACTACCTGGACCTGGTGGCGGCGGAATTCCAGCGCAGTCACCCCGCGGTGCCCGTGTGGACCCAGGTGCGCGGCATGGACGAGAGCAGCCGCCAGGCCTTCCTGGAGCGCTTCGTGCCCGGCGGCGCGGGTGTTGGCTTCGCGGTGCTGGGCGGCAGCTTCGGCGAGGGCATCGACCTGCGCGGCGACCGGCTGGTGGGCGCCTTCGTCGCCACGCTGGGGCTGCCGCAGGTGAATGCGCGCAACGAGCAGCTCAAGGCGCGGCTGGACGACGTCTTCGGGGCGGGGTACGACTACACCTACCTGGTGCCCGGCATCCAGAAGGTGGTACAGGCGGCCGGCCGCGTGATCCGCACGCAGGAGGACCGGGGCATCGTCTACCTGATCGACGACCGCTTCGGCCGCCCCGCCGTGCGGCAGCTGCTGCCGGCGTGGTGGCGGGTGCGGGCGGAGGCTGTTGGCTGAGGCCAGGCCCCGGCATCCTCTGACAGAGCGCGGCCATTCGGGCCGACAAGCCGGCACAGGGGCGGGCGGGAACATGGAGCCAAGGAGAAGTCCATGGCCCACACCGCGATCGCAAGAGCCCAGACGCCGAACGAAGAAATCGCGAACTCCCTGAGTCACGGACTCGGTGCGCTGCTGGCGGCGGTGTTCAGCCCGCAGCTGATCGACAACGCGATGCAGGCCGGCACCCTGCACGGCCTGGCCGCCGCGGTGTACTGCGGCTCGATGATCCTGCTGTTCTCCATCTCCGCGGCCTACCACTGGCTGCCGCAGGGGGACACCAAGAACCTGCTGCGCCGCCTGGACCACGCGGCCATCTTCCTGTTCATCGCCGGTTCCTACACGCCCTTCGTGCTGGGCAGCCTGGCGGAAGAGGGCTACTGGTTCCTCGCCACCGTCTGGCTGATCGCCACCGCCGGCACCGTGGCCAAGTGCGCCAACCGCCTGACCCACCCCTTCATCTCCACCGGGCTGTACCTGGGCATGGGCTGGCTGTGCGTCTTCATCCTGCAGCCGCTCATGAGCGCCATGCCGGCGGAAGGCCTGGCCCTGCTGGTGACCGGCGGCGTGCTGTACACCCTGGGCGCGGTGGTCTTCCACTTCGACGAGAAGATCGCGTACGCCCACTTCGTCTGGCACCTGCTGGTGCTGGGCGCGAGCGGGTGCCACTTCGTGGCGGTGCTGCGGTATGCGCATGGGTGATTGATCACTCGCCCTGCCGGATGGCATCCAGCGGGCTCGCCGTCTTGCCCGCCGCCATCTTCAGCACGTGGGGGTAGATCATCGTGGTGCTCACGTCGCTGTGGCCCAGCAACTCCTGCACGGTGCGAATGTCCGTGCCCGACTGCAGCAGGTGCGTGGCGAAACTGTGGCGCAGGGTGTGCGCCGACACACGCTTGTGAATGTCCGCCGAAGCAATGGCCTTCTTGATCGCGCGTTGAAGCCGCGCCTCGTAGAGGTGATGGCGGCGGATCTCGCCGGTTTGCGGGTCGGTGGACACGGACTGGGAGGGAAAGACCCAGAACCATCCCCAGGTCTGACCGACCTTCGGGTACTTTCGCTCCAGGGCATGCGGCACCTCGACGCCGCCGTAGCCGGCGCGACGATCCCGCTGCCACAAGTCCCTGGCCGACGCGAGCTGCGCGCGCAACTCGTCCGCGATGGACGCGGGCAGCATGACGACGCGGTCCTTTTTGCCCTTGGCCTCCCGCACCACGATGACCTGCCGGTCGAAGTCGACGTCCTTGGTGCGCAGGCGCAGCACCTCCATCAAGCGCATGCCGGTGCCGTACAACAGGCGACTGACGACGCGGATCTCTCCCTCCATGGAACCGAGCAGGCGAGCGATTTCATCGGTCGACAGCACGGTGGGAATGCGGCTTGCGTGGCAAGCATGGTGAGGAAGGACTGAACCTCCGCAGCGCCCATGTCGCGCGGATGCTTCAGGCCATGCCATCGAACGAAGAAGCGCACCCAGTACACGTAGGCCTCCTCGGTGCGAAGGCTATAGTGCAAATAGCGCACCCGCTCGCGCACCTGGTCCAGCAGGCGCGTGGAGTGGAGGGTGGGGAGGGTATGAGAGGGCACGGGAGCCATGGGCTGTATGAAAATGCAGTGTAGCTCGATGCGCCACGGCTTCAAGCAAAGCTCCCGCATTTGGAGGAGGAGAGGCATGGAACGAGAGGTTCACAAATGCGGGAAGGCAGGTCCGGGTCCGCGGGGTCTTGGCTCCGGATTTATTGGAGCTGATATCCGGCACGACCGACGGAAAGCTGTGACGCGGCAACGAGTTACCGAGCCAGGCCCTGGCTACGTTATCCGGCAAGTGCGGGATTGCGGATCTCGTGGGTGCGGGGTTGTGGGTTTGAAGCCGCTGTCTATATTACGTTAGGCCGCACGATGAGAATCACGGTGATCGGACTGCTCCTCGCCTTGCCTGGATTGACGTTCTTTCTCTACTCAAGCGAGATCGGAAATTCGCCACAGTGGATGTATTTCTGGCCGAATTACGCCTGGTGCGCTGCTGTCCTGTTCATAGCTGCCTTAGTCCTGGCAGCCAAGCGTGCGAGGTTTTCCATCTGGCTTGTCTCTCTCATCGCCGGAAATCTCGCCCTAGTTGGGTTTTGCGTTTGGATGGCCAGCCTTCTGGCTAGAGGCTATAAAGACACTGAGATCGCATGGATCCTCGTCTTCCCTATACAGGTGTTCATCATTTTCGTCGCGGTCATGGCACACCGCATCATTTTCCTGGACTAGCCGAAGAGGAACTCGGAGTGCTGCCTAACAGGCTGTTCGACGCGGACACGCGCCGGCATTGCGCCGCGAAGCGTGCTGGCGAGCTTACGCCTCGCGGCGCAATTCCGTTGCGTGCCGGTCAACTCCGACGTTAGACCGCGCTATACACTGGTTGCTCATCAATACTCTGTCTCGCATCTTAGAGCGGTACACATGAAGAAGTTGCGCGCTTGGTACGACGGCCTGAATAAGAAGCAGCGGTGGATCATCTGGGGAGTGACCATCCCCTACGCCCTGTTTCCCCCTACAGGGATCCTTCTGGGGGGCATTCCTTGGGCCCTGGTGCTCCTGTACATGGAGTTTCATCGGGACGGATCTGCGGGCATAAAGAATCCGAACAACGAATAGCGAAGGCGCCTGTGACGAGCATCAAATTCGTTTTGTTGGTCCGGCCCCTCAGCACTGAGGACCTCGGACCAAGCGTCGGTGCACTACCCGATCCTGAAGACTACTCCATGTATCTCGACGCGTTCCGCGAGGAGGTCTCCGCCATCGAAGGCGTTGACGAAGTCGCGCGCACTGATTCAGCCTTTGAAGTTTCTACGGGGACACCGATAACCTCGGTTGAGCTTTGTGCTCTCCTGAAGGCGGCATTCGCAGGGGACTTCTTTGACAAACTGCGGTTCGTGTCAGTGGCGAAGGCATGAGCCTCTATTCAGAGTTGAGCGAAGCCTACAGATTCTGCGTTGCTTCGGACACGCGGTCTAACAGGTCGTTCGACGCGGACACGCACCGGCAGGGCGCCGCGAACCCTGCTGGTGAGCATAGGCCTCGCGGCGCCCCGCCGGTGCGTGCCGGTCAACTCCGACGTTAGACCGCAAGAGGCATGAACCCGTGTTCGGGTGATGCGGGTGCCACCAGGTCGACGTCCTCTGCCTTCCAGCCGCGCATAGCTCGCTGGCAAGCTTGGTCACTCTCTGGGGGTCGGCGGTTGGTGCCTCAGAAGCACGCGCCCGTTGGGCGCAGCCTGCATTTGGGCGATTCCACGTGATGCGGGGTTGGCAATCCACGGCCGGCACGCTAACGTTCAGTCCTATGCCGCCCTCTGCGCACCACCATTCCGTGAGTTCAACGCGGGCTTGGTCTAACTGGTCGTTCGACACGGACGCCCAACGGCGGTCCTTCGCTTCGCTCCGGTCCTCACCGCAGGTCGCCGGTCAACTCCGACGTTAGACCGCACTGGGCAACCTGATGATCAACTACCGCTTCTCCATTTCTCCACCGTCTCCCCCGCGCGGCTTGGACACTGAGTTCGCGCGGAAGCACTTGGACCTGGTGTACCCATATGTCGTGCCAAACAGCTGGGTGGAGTACGTTGGCGAAGACTCCCTATTTACTTGGGCCTTCTCCGACGACGTGCGAATGGTGCTCGTTGTGGACGGTTCGGGCACCGTGCGGAACTTGCGACCTCAGGATCTTGAAGCGGTGGGTGAAACCGCCGAGAGCGCCTTTGACATCGCCGCCCACAACCTCGCCGGCGCGTATCAGCGCCAAGAGTTCGAAATTGGCATAGCCACTCTCAAGGACGGCACCCAAATCGGAGGCGCTCGAGGAAACTGGATGGCGCCCGCCGGTGGCCTGATGATCGGAGCGCTGTACGAGTCGATGAAGGAAAACTTCCACGGTGACGAGTTCGCCGCTGTTGCGCCGAACCAGCAGTGTTTGTTTGCGTTCGCGCTAGATGAGGCCACCTTGGGCTCCGAGTCGCTACGGCTGGCTGTCGACGATGAATTCAGAAGCGGAGCGAAGCCGATTTCAAGGTCATGGCTCCTTTTGAATGGCCAGTGGCCGCAGGAGTACCCTTATGAGCGCAGCTTCTGAGCGGTCTAACAGGTCGTTCGACGCGGACACGCACCGGCAAGGCGCCGCGAGTCGTGCGCGGGAGCATACGTCTCGCGGCGCCTTGCCGGTGCGTGCCGGTCAACTCCGACGTTAGGCAACAGAAGACCATGAGCGATTGGGACTTTCTCTACGAAATGCACGACCGTGGGTACAGCGCAGAGGAGATTGCCGATGCAGCGGGCTCGGGCGCAGCGCCGTGGGAGTGGGAGTACATAAGCAGAGAGTGGGTCGAGTCAAAGCTCAAAGGCGCGCCCGGGGAGGACGCTTACTCGGTCAAGCCAGACGAGCCCTTTCAAAGCAGAGATGGCTTTCCCTTTAACGCCGTCGAGCAGACAGAGATCTTCCGGGACTTGGTTGACTGTGCATCGCGTCACTTCAAGAACACGGGCAGGTATCTACAGGTCTGGGGCGAGCTCGGAGAGATCTACGCTGAGCTCAAGTTCGGATTGCGTCGGCACGGAACTCATAAGGCGGGTTCCGACGGAACCATTGCGGGAAAACTGGTTGAGGTGAAGACAATCTCTCCTGAGAGAAGTGGCGATCTCGTACGCGTCAAGAGTCAAGGGGACTTTGAACAGTTGCTTATCGTGCGGATTGATCGTAGCTTCCATTTCCAAGGCAGACTCCTTAATAGAAGCGAGCTAGTCGGCGGGTCTGGCAAGTTCCTAAAGGCGAGGCTGAAGGATGGCGGACGCGATGCCTAACAGGTCGGTCGACTCGGACACGTTGCGGCAAGGGGCCGCACGGCGCCGTTGGATATCGTGCACCGTGCGGCCCCTTGCCGCAACGTGCCGGTCACCTTCACGTTGTATTGCAGGTCGGTAAGGCCCAGCCGATCTCGCTATCTTCATGCGCCGGACCGACTCTCCGGCGGCACGGTATCCGGCACGGGGTTCCGCGCCCCGCCCACGTCTATGGGTACACCTTGACGAGCCAAGCCTTCGTGCTGGAGCTTGGGTGGCGCTCCGACTTCCGTAGCTCCAGGCCACTATCGCGTGGCGCCGCTGGATACCTGCGGCATCCAGACGTCGAGCAATGCAGTACCACGCATACGGGCGACATGCGCACGATGTATTGCACCTCGGAGCGGTCACAGGCCATACTTGGCCTCATGGGCAGCGCGGACCTTCAATACAACATGGCAGTCGACTCGGACGCCCAACGGCGTCCGCTCCCTGCGGTCGCACCTGTTGGTCGCCGGTCACTTTTACGTTAGCTGTCACAAAAACTGTCGTGTCCATCTCAACGATCTTCGACGAATCTAATGCTCTGGCCACGGAGATCCTCGAGCTGGTTGACGTTCCACTCTTCGACGACTCGCCTCGTATCAAGACCAGCGATGTCGCGTGCTCACTTTCCCTGGAACATTGGCACTCCACGAGAACTCTGCTGAGCTCTGGGCTTCTGCCGTCTGCGACAGTTGTCCACCGAGCCCAGTTTGAAGCACTGGCACGCTCTATATGGTTGCTATACGCTGCGTCTGACGACCACCTCTCCAAGCTCACTGCCACGCTCTCCTTGGAGTCTGAGCAGGCGGCGAAGAACATGCCACAGACTGCAGAAATGATGCAGGACCTCTCGAAGAAGGCGCCGCCCCCAGCCTACGATGCGTTATCCCGCTTCAAGGACAACTCTTGGAAGGCCCTGAACTCCTTCGCGCACGCCGGGATTCATCCGATTCGCCGGCACGATGAGGGCTACCCCGTTCAGTTGCTCCATGACGTCTTGCGCAACTCGAACGGTTTGGCCATAGTCAGCTGCATGCACGCAGCCATCCTTTCCGGCCAGCAGCCACTTCAGCGCAAAGTCCTTGACGCCGCCGCCAAACGTCCGACATGCATGCCCCCGCCGCTGTGACAGCTAACAGGTCGTTCGACACGGACGCCCATCGGCGGTCCTTCGCTTCGCTCCGGTCCTCCCCGCCGGTCGCCGGTCAACTCCGACGTTGTATTGCAGGTCGGTAAGGCCCAGCCAATCACAGTATCACCAGGCGCCAGGCCGACTCTCCGGAGGCAGATATAGCCGGCATAGAGTTGCGCGCCCAGCCCGCGTCTGATGGGTAGACCGTGGCGAGCCAAGCCCACGTACTGGAGCTTTGGTGGCGCCCAAACTTCCGTAGCTACTGGCCACCATCGCGTGGCGCCGCTGGATACCTGCGGCATCCAGACGTCGAGCAATGCAGTACCACGCATACGGGTGACATGCGCACGATGTATTGCGCCTCGGAGCGGTCACAGGCCATACTTGGGCTCGTGGCAAGCGCGGACCTTCAATACAACATGGCAGTCGACACGGACGCCCAACGGCGTCTGCGCGCTGCGCGCGCGCCTGTTGGTCGCCGGTCACTTCTACGTTAGCCCTCAGTGGCAGTAAGCGCCTTCATCATCCGAGTACCTGAAGCCGAGTCCTGCGTTGGCGAGATGCGGCTCCGGTATGACGCATCCGCCCGTCTCGGCGTGCCCGCGCACGTCACGGTGCTCGTCCCATTCATGGATCCCGTGCACATCGACGGCCGAGTCCTGAATATTGCGTCCGCCGCTCTTGCCTCCGTCAGTTCGTTTAATTTCTGCCTTCATCGCGTCGGTCGGTTCCCACTCACGGCATATCTGCAGCCGGACGCTCCAGGGCCGTTTATCTCGTTGACGCATGCCCTGTCCCGAGCCTTTCCCGAGTTCCTTCCCTACGGCGGCGCGCACGACAGCATCGTCCCGCACCTGACGGTTGCAGATGGAAGCGCCGAACACGCGGAACTTGCGGCGCTACAGGCGCAAGCGTGGCTGCGCCAAAACGGGCCAATCCATGGCACTTGCACGTCGGTCGACTTGCTGGAAAACTCTCGCGCCGCGAGCCGTGCGCGGGAGCATACGTCTCGCGGCGCATTGCCGGTGCGCGCCGGTCAACTCCGACGTTAGAACTCACCGATGCCCATTCAGACTCAGGAACGCGAAGAGGTAGTGCCGCAGTGGCGCGCACGCCTAGAAGACGCATTGAGTCCGAGCACACGAGGAAAGCGTCGACTTCTCCTGATCGTGAGCACGATCTCCTTGGTGGCAATCATCCTTGGCCTATTTCCCACCAAGATCGAGGCTCTTGGAATATCCATCGAGAGTAAGAACCAACGCGATCTCTTCGTTCTCTTGGCTCTCGTGAATGCCTATGCCTTGGTAGGCTTCCTGCTGTACGCTTGGGCCGACGTACTCCTGCAAGTGCGGATACAAGAGAACGCAAGTACCGGATATGTGGACGCTTTTGTTCGCGGACGCGCGAAAGTCGTTGAGAGCTTCAACTACTTTGTGCGGTTCGCTTTTGACTTCCTGATCCCAGTGGGGTACGGCGGCTATAGCCTGTACAGACTGTACGGTGTCGTCTACGCGGTGCCGACGCCGTGAGCGTGAGTTCTAACAGGTCGTTCGACACGGACGCCCAGCGGCGGTCCTTCGCTTCGCTCCGGTCCTCTCCACCGGTCGCCGGTCAACTTCGACGTTAGAGATCATCCCCGAATGAGTGCTGCTTCAATACTGTTTGACGAACGTGTGCTCGGCATTTTTGCGGCCGCAGCAGGTGTCGCGGCGTACGCATTCACGGCCTTCCAGGTTCTAAGGCGTTCGCGGGAGCGTCGCTGGCGACGTCAGATGGTGCTTCATGGGGCGATCTCGAAAGGGCTTGTTGCGGGCACCTTGGATTCCGTTGAGGACTTTGTAAACATCTACAAAGGGGTCCACGCGCTGGGCGCGGACGACATCAGCTATCGCGCTGGTCTTGGCAAAGCCCTTCGCGAATACTTGGTCCATCTAGTCGGGGACGAATCTATCGGTGTCGATCTACGCCGGTCGTTGAAGGAGAAGATCAATCGTGTGTTGCTGCAGATCGAGGCGGAATCACCCTTTGCGGATCTGCCTGCAGCTGAGAGAAACCTTCTCGTTGACGTTCAGCGCTTCTTGAGTGCAGGGGATCAGTCCTCCGCTGCGAGGAAACTGCAGGATCTCGCTGGCTTGATCGAGGCCCGCCAAGACGCACTGGAAAGGCTTCAAGCCTCAAACAAGTGGTCCATGCCGCTCGCTGTCATCGGACTGGTGTTGACAATAATTTTCGGCGTTATCTCGCTCGTCAAATGATCTCTAACAGGTCGTTCGACACGGACGCCCAAGTGCTGAAGTGCGCTGCGCGCACACGCCTCCCGGTCGCCGGTCAACTCCAACGTTAGACCGCACCAGTGACGACGCGTCTTGCCACGGCCGCTCCCGAAGTCCAGCGCATGCTTGATGAAATGGACGAACCGAAGCGCCTTGCAATCGCGCGGGCCGTGGTCGCAGGCGTGATCGGGAGTCTGCCGAACGTACCGGAAGAGGTTTCCCTTGCGCTACGCAATGGAAGCGCTATCGACGCAGCGGCCATTGCCGACTCGCTTGACGGCCGGTACTTTGAACTGGACGAAGCTGGCGATCCAGGCGCCCTCGACGTGTTCTGCCAAGCTCGTGCCGCGATGGCAGCCTGCTTCTTGCTCGAAGAGTCACCGCATGAAGCGCTGTACGAAGCAGCCATCGCAATAGACAATCCGGACGAACTTCTAAGGCTGGTACGGGAGGCTGCGAATGGTGCGGTCTAACAGGTCGTTCGACGCGGACACGCACCGGCAGGGCGCCCCGAGGCGCCCAGGTAATCGTGCGCCTCGCGGCGCCCTGCCGGCGCGTGCCGGTCAACTCCGACGTTATGCCTCATGAAAGACACGACCGTTCTCAAGCGAATGCGCCGTCACCGGCGCGGTTTGCGCTTTCTGGGGCTGATGTTCACCGTTGTTGGAGGGGTGCTGCTGTTCGCCTTCGTACCTCTCGTCTTCGATCCGCAGGCTACGATCATGTCGAACGGAGTGCGGTCGAACGCTCTCGGAGACAAGCTTTCCGCCGCTCTCTTCGTCAGCGGCTTCGTTGCGGTCGGCTTGTTCTTCCTGTTTGCACCTCGAAGGGTTGTAGACCGGATGTTTCTGTGGCGGGAGTCGGCCCGGTACGCCTTCTTCCCATGGTGGCGCCGATGAGGCATAACAGGTCGTTCGACACGGACGCCCAGGTGCTTCAGTGCGCTTCGCGCACACGCCTCCCGGTCGCCGGTCAACTCCGACGTTATGCCGCTGAGGATCACACCCTGGATACCGACGCTTTTGGAGGCCATGTTGCTGAGTGATCGGGTCAAACTCCGGTTGTGCGCCGTGAATCACGTTCTGTTTATGCTGAACTTCTTCTCAGCATTCGTCGTCGGCGGGCTCTTGGGTGGGACTATCGGTAAGGAAGAAGGCGGACGCTTCTTTCTGCAGTACAAAGCTTTTGGGATGTTTCAACACAATGAAGTCTCTGAGGCCGTCTACCGGTATGTTCAATGGCATTGGCGTTTTGTGATCGTGCACTTTCTCTTCACCTTTTTCCTGCTCTATTGGGAGCACAAAAGGTCACTCCGCTTAGATGCGAGCGGCGAGTCCTGATGAGGCATCAAGGACCAAGGCGGCATAACAGGTCGTTCGACGCGGACGCCCAGCAGCGGACCTTCGCTTCGCTGCGCTCCTCTCTGCCGGTCGCCGGTCAACTTCGACGTTAGGCAGCATATGAGGCCCTACCTCGTTCCTGCCGGCGCGCTCACGCAAGTCGTCTTCATCCACGACTATTTCCAGCTTGTATTCGACGGTGGCCGCATCGGCATCTACAACCGCTCAAGCCTGGAAGCGGGCGGGCAGCGGCGACGCACCGGAGAGGATGGTTTCGCGGACGGTTTGGTGCACTTGATCGGACAACGAGTCTTGCACGCGGAACTTGAACCCACACTCTCACTGCAGTTTGACCGGGGCTACAACCTCGTGGTCCTGAATGGCGCCGGAGATGCGAAGGGGCCTGAGGCGTTTGAGATCAGCCACGACGGCGGTGGCATGACGGTGTCGCAGAATGCTGCCTAACAGGTCGTTCGACTCGGACGCCCAGCGGCGGGCCTTCGCTTCGCTTTGGTCCTTTCCGCCGGTCGCCGGTCAACTCCAACGTTAGACGGCAGAGGGAGATCGTGGCGCGTTCTGATTCTGATCCTTGGAGCGTCGGCCAGTGGTTCGAAAATGGGCAGCCGCACATCGTTCGAATGAGGGGCAAACTGCCCCCTCTGGTTGACCGCGAGCTGCTCCAGAAACTGATCGTGATTCGCTGGACGTACGAGACAGACGCGTCTGGGTTGCCGGGACAAACCGAGCACAAGCTGATGCAGACCTTTGAAGACGCTTTGGAGGCCGGGACCGAGTTGAAGACGCCCACCCTTCAGGCGCTTTCGCTCACCGGTGGTGGCGTGAAAGAATGGCGGTTTTACACGGCGGACGTAGAACGATTCATGGCGTCCTTGAACCGAGACCTCGAAGGCCATCCCAAGTACCCGATCGAGTTCAGCTTGTTCCAAGACCCGGAGTGGAATGCTCTGTCGGAGTACCTCAATGGCGCGCAACCTGCTGTCTAACAGGTCGTTCGACACGGACACGCACCGGCAGGGCGCCGCAAGGCGTACTGGTGAGCTTACGCCTCGCGGCGCCCTGCCGGCGTGTGCCGGTCAACTCCAACGTTAGACATCAGAGAAGCCGCGCCATACCTGGTGAAGAAACATGACCAACAACAAGTTCACCGTTAAGTCAGCCGCAGCGTCGATTGCTGGAATGGGGGTCGGAGCATACGCGGGTTTTAACTTACTGGTGCCCGGAATTGGCGCAGCGGGGATTTGGTATTTGGGGCGATTCGTCAAGCCAAAGCAACCTGTGTTTTTGGCCGCCCTTGCACTTCTCGCGGGCCACTGGATGTGGCTCCTAGTCGGAACTGCACTGCTGGGGGCATGGCAGGACAACGGGCTCGACATCGCAGCAATGCTCGCACTGGCCGCATGGCTTTGGCTAAGACCGGGACTGAGCGCGGTCGTCTCGCTCACGATATTCGAAGCTGTCGCAGTTCTTCTCAACGGCGCCGTCATCGCTGACCAGGCCCCGGGTTCGGTGATGCACAGGGCGCTGTTTCTGCACATCGTGCTCAGATGCCTTACGGTGTTTCTGGCGTGGCAGGCTTACCGAACATGGAGAAGTGCCAGTGATGTCTAACAAGTCGTTCGACACGGACACGAAACGGCATTGCGCCGCGAGGCGTGCTGGTGAGCGTACGCCCCGCGGCGCAATGCCGTTTCGTGCCAGTCAACTCCGGCGTTAGCCCTCATGAGTGCAGCGGCGACGCTTCTTCTGCGGAATCGATCGTTCCGCGTGTCGAGCGCAGTCGTGAAGCGCGGCATCGAAGCTTGGTTCATAGAAATCGAAACAGAGAGAGTCGAGTATGACGGCGAATGGTGGGCGCCTTGCGTTTACCACCAGGGTTTGGCTATCCCTGCGCAATCCGGCGAAGAGTTGTCAGGCGTAGTCGTCAAATGGCGCGAGCCACCCGAACCCAGGTACCAGCATCCTGAGCTTCCGTTCATGTACGTCTTCGGGCATCATGATGTCCGCCACGCCACGCTCAAGTTTGGGCGTTATGAGAACGGCCACATCGAAGTCGAGTGGAACGGGATCTGCGATGTGTTGTGGGAGGGGGAGTTTGCTTCCGATGTCCCTTTCAGCGTCCGCTGCCGTGCGCAGTTGCATGAGGGCTAACAGGTCGTTCGACACGGGCGTCCAGCGGCGGTCCTTCGCTTCGCTGCGGTCCTCTCCGCAGGTCGCCGGTCAACTTCAACGTTAGCCATCACTGACCGTCAGTGCTAGCATCAGCACCATGATTGACTGGTCCAGCTGTTCTGCCGTCGAGCGAGACCCCAGCCGTGTGAGCGGCGCTTGGGTATTTCGTGGCACGCGCGTGCCGGTTGCAGCGCTCTTCGAAAACCTGGAAGACGGCGCGTCGATCCAAGACTTCGTGCAATGGTTCCCAGGCACGTCCCTGGAGCAAGTCCGTGCTGTTCTTGAGCACGCGGCCCGGAGTTCTGCGGCGGTCGTGTAGTGCGCGTTCTCTTCGACCAGGGTACGCCGGCGCCGCTTCGTCACGCGCTGGTCGGGCACTCCGTCGAAACTGCATTCGAGTTGGGGTGGGGCACGCTGCAAAACGGCGCGCTAATCGCTGCAGCGGAGGCTGAAGGCTTTGAAGTCTTCCTGACCACGGACAAGAACCTGAAGTACCAGCAGAACCTCGCGGGCCGCCGCTTGGCTATCGTCGTCTTGTCCACTACGAGTTGGCCGCGCATTCGCGCAGTGACGGCAAAGGTGCTCGAAGCAGTGGGATCGGCGCAGCCGGGCAGCTTCATCGAAGTGGGCGTGCAGTGACGGCTAACAAGTCGTTCGACGCGGACACGCAGCGGCATTGCGCCGCGAAGTGTGCTGGTGAGCGTACGCGCCGCGGCGCAATGCTGCTGCGTGCCGGTCAACTCCAACGTTAACAAGCAACATGAGCTCCACCACCGCCAATGTCGACGCCACCAACTCACCGGAAAATTCAGCGCGGATGAAGCTCTGGGAGAAAGGAGTAAGTTGGCTAGTATTGCTGCTTGCGATCGGCAGCGTCGTAGCCCTCGCGAGCGCAATCCTTGAAAACTGGACTATTGCGAGAGACGGCTTCAAGTACGGCGCTATTCCAATCTGGGCGCTTCTCCTCCCTGTCCTCTTGTTGGCTTCGGCTGGGGCGTTGGTGGCGAGAAGCAGGTGGTGCCTACCGATGTTTCTTGCGCATGTTGTCCTGTCATTCCTGTACATCAGCTTGCGCTTCGGCGTTAGTGCAATCGGCTCGATGATGTGGCTCTGGTACTGTCTTGAGCTTCTGATCGTGGCGTTTTGCCTCCGGCTTCTTACGCGTGGACTGCTGAAGTGAGCCGTCGGCTAGTGCTTGTTAACTTGACCGTCAACACGGACGCCTTGCGGCGTTTCGGCGCTGCGCGCCTTCTCGCCGCAAGTCGCAAGTTTCGTCTACGTTAGACGGCATGATCGAACTCCGAACCTATCGAGACGCTGCAGATCGCACGGCGGTGATCGCACTGTGGGAAGAGGTGTTTGGCTATGCGGCTGACCACAACTCCCCACCTCTCGTCATCGACCAGAAGCTCCGGGCGGACGATGGGCTGTTCTTCGTTTGCATCGCGGAGGGCGCGCTCGTGGGAACGATCATGTGCGGCTACGATGGTCATCGCGGCTGGCTCTACTCACTTGCTGTCCATCCTTCAGCCCGCACCCAAGGCCATGGGGCTCGCTTGGTGCGTCATGCTGAAGAAGCACTCGCTGGACGCGGCTGCCTGAAGGTGAATTTGCAGATTCTTGAGGCCAATGCTGCAGTGGCGGCGTTTTATCAACGGTTGGGCTACTCCCTCGAGCCAAGGGTCAGTATGGGGCGGCGGCTCGGGGAGCGAAAGTGTGGTGGGACTTGACGGCGCCGAAGGGCGTCCGCGGCTACACCGCTCCTGTTCTCGGTCCTCGGTCAACTCCGACGCCAAGCCGCGATGAAGCCGCTCCGATTCTGCGTTTTTGGCCGAATCGTCGTGATTCAGCGAGAGGGCGTTACGTGGCAAGCGTACGCGGTGGGATCCGACGGAAAACGCAGTCCGGCCGCATTCGTCGTTCCGGACTTCGTGGAGGAAGACGAACTGGAGCAGTATCTTTTCGATCTGTTCCACGAAAGCGCTACCCCGGGTAATGGGGATGTGAGGAGAATCGCGTGAGCGCCAGGCTCCGGAAGAAGTCACCGCTGGTTCGGCCCGCCTTCTGGCTACTCCCACTGGTGTTGCTGTGGATTGCGTCGCTCGTCCTGGGAGTTGGGGGCGCGGTTCCTTACGGGGGGAGCAATGGCTTCCTCGACCTATTCTTTACGCTCATCTGGGCGGCCATCCTCTACATCGCTTACCGACTTGCTCGATGGCTGCTGGCGCCGCTGCTGCGCTTGATGCCGCTTCAACCGACCGTAGACGATGAGACGCCCAGGGACCCCATGGTGGTCTGCCCAGCCTGCCAGACTGAAACGCCGGCGAATGATCCCGTGTGCCAATGGTGCGGTCGGGGACCTCAATGAGCGGCATTCGTATTGCGTCTCCGAGCTATCACAGGCCATACTCGGGTCATGGTTCGCGGCGACCTTCAATACAACATGGCATGGAAAGTCCAATGACGTGAAACTCTTGACCACCGCCCTGGCTGTATTTGTTGCCATTTTCGGAGTGTTCTTCTTCCCCATTGAAACCAAGTATGTGGTGCGGAACCTCCTTGCAGCTTCCGGCATGGAACCCCATCCGGGAAATGTGTTCCTGGCGCAGCTTGTTCTTCATGGGGGGCTCTTGCTGCTCATTGGGTTCGGTGTCGCCGCTGTTGCGCTCCGTGCACTGGACGTCAGTTCGCACATCGAAGCTCTTGGGGCTCATCGCCGTTGGCTGCGGCGCGGGCTGCTGGGTGTTGGCGCGTACCTGGTGGCGGTGCCCGTATTGTTCGTCTTGAGTGCTATTCCGTATGGAGGCGGAGCCGCGCCGGGATGGACTTGGGTGATCCTCTTGGCATCCTGGATTTCGCTGGGGTACGGCTTGTTCCTCACGCTCTTCAGGGAGCTGAAGAGTGCGAAGACGTCAAATGCTTGACCTGAAGTCGGAGACGCGGACTCTGGATCGAAGTGAGGCGTCATGATGGCAGCGGAGGTGAGCTGTGATGCCTGACAAGCCGTTCGACGCGGGTCAACTCCAGCGGTAGCCCGCAGAGCATGCCTGCCTGTCCAGAGTGCTCCGGCAAGGTGAGTGACTATCAGGCACCGGAGTGCCCAACCTGCGGCGCCAGCTTTGGCATGGGGTCGACGCTCAGGCTTGTTCCGATACCGGGAGAGGTGATCGAATCCGGCGCTCCGGAGGAAGGCAAATCTTCTGGCCTCGGTTGCGTTGGCGTGGGCGCACTCGGTTTTCTGTGGCTTCTTTCGCTGGTTCTTGGCATTGCCGGGGCGATCCCCTATGGGGGGTCCAATGGATTTCTGACTCTGTCGATATTGCTCACCTGGGCGGGAATCATCTATGCCGTGGTGCGCGTCTCGACGAAGATCTGGCATGTCATTCAAGGAACGAAGAGGGATGGCTAATCCGCCTGGGAAGCGCAATGCCGCTGCGCCCCGCTCGACTCGAACGGTAGCCCTCATGCCTGGTCGCCTCGTTGCCGGCGCGCTAGCTCTGTGCACTTTGGTTGGTTGCGGGGAAGCCTATCGCTCTCTCACCAGCGGCCCCGTTGGCCGAGCGCTCAAGCAGGAGGTTCGCGATCGAGGAGCAGATCGTGTCGTTCATGAATCAAGGAGGGAAAGGTTGGACGCAGAGGACCGGCGGCGGGCCTCTGCTTCTCTCCCGGAGAACCTGTCGCCGAAGGCTTCTTTAGGCAGCAAGTGAAAGCATCATTCCTGATCGGCCACATCCTGGGCGCAGCGCTTCTCATTCCTTTCGCCCCCGCAGACGCTCGTGCCGGCCTTCTGCTCATCCTGGGGATCGCGTCCGCACCGGTATGCGTTACTGGTTTCGCAGTGGGGCGCGTTGACGGACAACGCTCGACTCCGCCCACCGCGAATTGGCGGATGCGCGCTTTCGTTCTTGGCCTTGGAATCATCGGGGCCATCGTCTCCCTGCCGATCGGGCTGAGGCTCTTGGCGGTCCTTGCCGACCACGGCCCGTGGCGAGTGTTGGCGACGGGCGTATGGTTCATGTTCGTCGGAGGCATCGCAGGCTATTCCTCCGCACCGTTGTATCGGCTGCTCCCTCAGGCAGCAAAGGAGACCCGCATGGCCACTATCCCGCGCAACAGGGTCGTCGCATTCGCGGCGGTGGTCGCCGTGATCTTTGGCGTAGCTACCGTGGCCGCGGGTATCCGCGTGCTCACTGGCTCCGATCCGGGCTACACCGTGTACCGGCCCCTCCTGCTTTTCAACACGGTCATGGGCTTCGCCTACATCGCCGTCGGCGTCCTCGCATGGAAGCGCAGCCGGCACGGCACCCGTGGTGCCGGGCTCATCGCGCTGGTGAACTTGATGGCGCTGGGCGGCATCGCGTGGCTTTACGCGGCCGATCATCCCGTCGCGATGACCAGTCTCCAGGCCATGGCTTTCCGCACAGTTGTCTGGGCGGCGCTCTTCTTCGTGCTGTTCTGGGCCGGCCGCCAGGCAAGGGCCGAAAGCCGGGAAGCCCTCTAGCAGCTCGTCCAGCATGGCCAGAGCCCCTGCGTGTCGTTCGACTCCAGACTTAGGCATCAAACAGACGGCCAGCTTGCTCCCGGCGCAGTCCATCGAGAGAATGACTGGCGGCGCGTAGACGCCATGCTGAACGGAGGGGGGATTGTTTCGACATGGTCACTCGCCGTTCCTTGATCCTCATCTCGTTGGCAAGCGGCCTCGCCGTCGGCCTCGGCTACCCCTACATCGACCTGGCCGCGGCCTGCCGCGTTCCGGACTCCGAGGCATGCGTCTGGGGCAAGGCCTACTTTCCCCTGACGCTTGGCTTGAGCCTGGTCCTGCTGGGCGGAATCATCGCAGGCCTGGTGTATGCCGCCTTGTCATGGCGCCGCAAGAACAAGGGAGGCGACGATGCCGCCTGAGAGGTTGTTCGACACGATGGCCCGGGTGCCCGGTCACCTTCGACGCTAGGCGGCGGTCGTGCCCTACGAGCCCCCATGGTATTTCTGGCTGGCCGTCGTGCCGTTGTACGGCACGCCGGTCCATGTCGTCCTGTGGGCCATGCACCGGTTTCTCGTGGTGAGGGACCGTGGGAAAGCACTCAAGGGACTCGCGCTGGGGCTGGGGGCATGGCTTGCGCTGGCCATCCTGTTCTTCGTCGCGAGCTTCTTCCTGGAGCCGTGCCTGGAAAATTGCAGCAGGTTCCGCACACCCGAGGGCAACGCGCGCGCCTTCGCCCTCATCCTCATCTACACATTGCTGGCGGTGGTGATCTCGTGGCGGCTCCACCGGTATGGCAAGCGTGCCAACCCCTTTGGGAATTCGGCTTGAAAGCGTTGCCGGGTTGCGTTTTGATCGGCCTGGGGACCATGCTGTTCGTCCTGATGGTGGTGTTTCCGGAACGGCTCAACGTTCCAGCCCTCATCGGCTACCTGGTTGCGGCCACCTTCGTCCTCGCCGGCTTCCTGGCACTGGCGAACGTCTTCCTCGATCGCAAGGTCAGGGACTGGCTGGCCGTGGCGCTGCTGTCATGCATGGTTGTGCCTTCTGCCTGGATCGCCGTGGGTCCGGGTGAGCCATCGTGCGTTGGCGGCTTCGGCGGTTTTATCCGCGTCACCGGCGGCGGCGAGTGCCGGGTGGCTTTCGGCATCGCGGCCGTGCTGGGGCTCGCTTTCATCGTGATCGCGGTCCGGTATGCCCTGCAACGAGATGACGATGAGGGCTAGGATCAAGCGTGCATCTGCAATCCCTCCAGCTTCGTCCTGGCCAGCAAAGCGACGCATTGACGGTCGCCGCGCTCGCGATGCAGGTGTTCCTCGATACGTACGCTACTGAGGGGGTCCGCCCCGACCTGGCGCGCGAGGCGTTTGGCGAGTACTCCGAGCAAGCGTTCCTGGGGCGGATCACGGATCCGAACCGCCGGTTCATCCTTGCCGAGATGCAGCAGGCCCTGGTGGGATTCGCTGAAGTGAACTCCGGTCCGCGCGAGGCGCCCGTTCCGGGTCTGCACGGCGTGGAGCTGGTCCGGTTGTACGTCCAGCCGCAGGCGCAACGGTCGGGCGTGGGGGCTGCGCTCCTTGATGCGGCCGAGAAACTCGCGCTCTCGGCAGGAGCGCCGGCCCTCTGGTTGACGGTGTGGGAGGGCAACCGCCGCGCACTGGCTTTCTACGCTCGAAGTGGCTACGCTGACATGGGCGCGACTGTCCATGCGTTCGAGGGGAGGGAGTATGCAAACCGGGTGGTGGCCAAGCTGCTTTCCGCGGCCTGACAAGGCAGCTGCTACCGCCGCCCTTGCGGCGTGCCTGCTGGGCGCGCACGTTCCAGCCTCGGGCGATGCGGCCGCCGGCCAGCGGCTCGCTGCCGCGAAGTGCGTGTCCTGCCACGCGTCCACCGCACCGATCCACTCGACGCTGCCGCTGCTCGAAGGGCAGCCGAAGGCCGCCTTCCTCGCGCAGTGGCGCGACTTTCGCGAGCGCAGGCGCACTGCGCCGGTCATGGTGAGCCTGGCCGAGGAGTTGAGCGAGCAGGACGTCAACGACCTCGCCGACCACTACGCGGCCCTGGCGCCACCGCGCGCGCCGGAGTCGCCCGGCAGCGATCTCGGCCGCGCCTTGGCCGACCGCTTGCGGTGCGCCGACTGCCACGGCCCGGCGATGCACGGGTCGAACGCCGGCGCGGCCCGGCTGGCCGGGCAAAAGGCGCGCTACACCGCCTGGTCGTTGCAGCAGATGCGGGGCGGCACCCGGTCGCATGGAAGCGCGTCTAGGCCGGATCCACTGCTTGCCGGCCTCAGCAACGCCGACGTCGAGGCGCTGGCGGCGCACCTGGCATCGCTGCCCTGACCGGGCGTCATCCGGCATGGAAGGGGAGCGCGTCCGCCTGAAGGCGCCCCGCGGCGGATGGAAGGCTGTGGCTTATTCCGCCACATCGCTTGGCGCGGGCGGGGTCTGCCCGAATAATGGGCACTCACTTCCCTCCCTGCTCCGAAGGCGATATGAAACTGATCTTCTGGCCCGCCGTGCGGCTGATGCTGCGGCTCCCCAACGAGAAGAAGCTGCCCCTGATGCTGGTCATCTTCTACCTCCCGCTCGCGTTGCTGTACTTCGAGATCGGCGACCAGCTGTCGGCCGCGACCAAGGCCTGGCTGGTCGGCGGCGTGCTGCTCGGCGTCTACGCGATGGGCGCCTTCTACCTGCAGGCCAACGAAGGTTGGACGCGGGTGCTCGGCCCGTTCCGCCGGCTCGCCGATGGCGACCTCACCGGCAAGGTGGATGCCACCGGACTCGGCGGGCACTTCGGGCTGTTCCTGCGCCTGCTCGGCGAAATCAACCGCAACCTCGGCCAGATCGTCACGCAGGTGCGCCACAGCTCCGACGCGGTGGCGCACTCGGCGCAGGAGGTCACCGAAGGCAGCACGGACTTGTCACGCCGCACCGAGCAGCAGGCGGCGACGCTGGAAGAAACAGCCTCCGGGATGGAGGAGCTCGCGGCGACGGTGAAGCAGAACGCCGAGAATTGCCGCGTCGCCTCGGAGCTGGCACAGCGGGCCGAGTCCGTCGCGCGCGATGGGGCGCAGGAGGTGCACGCGGTCGTCCAGGGCATGGGGCGCATCCGGCAAGGCTCGCAACGCATGTCCGACATCACCGGCGCCATCGAGGGCATCGCTTTCCAGACCAACATCCTGGCGCTCAATGCGGCCGTGGAAGCGGCGCGCGCCGGCGACCAGGGGCGCGGCTTCGCGGTGGTGGCCACCGAGGTCCGCGCGCTGGCGCAACGCAGCGCCGAGGCCGCCAAGGAAATCCGGCAACTCATCGAGCAGTCCGCCAGCGAGATCCTGGAGGGCAGCCGGCAGGTGGAAGCCGCTGGCAAGGTGATCGACGAGATCGTGACGAGCGTGCAGCGCGCCAACGAGCTGATCGGAACCATCGCCACGGCCTCCGCCGAGCAGAGCGTCGGCGTCGGCGAGATCAACCGCGCGATCGTGCAGCTGGAAAGCGTGACGCAGGAGAACGCCGGGCTGGTGGAAGCGGCGGCCCAGAGCTCCTACTCCTTCCAGGAGGAGGCGCAGCGGCTCACCGAGGTGGTGGCGCGCTTCCGCATCGGCGAAGAGGCGCCCGCGCCGAGGCATCGTGAAAGCCCGCCCGTGGCCTTGCCGCGGCTGGCCCAGCGGCCCGCCGGCTGACGCCGGCCGGATTGACGACTCCGACGGGAGCTCCTATCTTGCCCGCCTGGGGAAAAACCTCCGGGGGCACCATGAAGATCGTCAGCTGCACGCAAGCGCGCCACGCCGCGCAGATCCTCGACATCTTCAACGAGGCGATCGTCAACTCCACGGCGCTGTTCGACTACAAGCCGCGCACGCCCGAGTCGATGGTGGCGTGGTTCAGGGCCAAGGAGGCCGGCCGCTTTCCCGTCGTCGGGGTGGAGGACGAAGCAGGCCGCTTGCTGGGGTTCGCCAGTTACGGCACCTTTCGCGCCTGGCCGGCCTACAAGTACTCCGTCGAACATTCGGTGTACGTCCACAAGGACTCGCGCGGCCTGGGCATTGGCCGCCTGCTGATGCGCGAGCTGGTCGCTGCTGCCAAGGGACAGGACTATCACCTGCTGATCGGCGGCATCGAAGCCGGCAATGCGGCCAGCATCGCCCTGCACGAGTCCCTTGGCTTCACGCATGCGGGGACGATCCGCCAGGCCGGCTTCAAGTTCGGCCGCTGGCTGGACCTGAGCTTCTACCAGCTCATTCTCGAAACACCCGCCCATCCCCGGGACGACTGAAACCCATGAAGACACCGCAAGGCAAGGATTTGATCGACGTGCTGGAGACGCGCTTCGCGAAGAACATGCAGCGCCATCCCGGCGTCGCTTGGGCCGCTGTCCAGGCCAGGCTCGAAGCCCATCCGAAGGCGCTGAAGTCGCTCGGCGCGATGGAGGCCACCGGCGGCGAGCCGGACGTGATCGGGGCGGCGGCCCCGACGGGCCAGATCACCTTCTGCGATTGCTCCGCCGAGAGCCCGGCCGGCCGCAGGAGCCTTTGCTATGACCGCGAAGCGCTGGACGCCCGCAAGGAGAACAAGCCGCAGGGCAGCGCTTTGGAGATGGCAGCCGACCTGGGCATCGCGATGTTGACGGAGGAACAATACCGCGCGCTGCAAACGCTCGGCGAGTTCGACCTGAAGACGTCCAGCTGGATCCAGACGCCGCCGGCCATCCGCGCGCTCGGCGGCGCGCTGTTCTGCGACCGCCGCTACGACCAGGTGTTCGTCTATCACAATGGCGCACAGTCCTACTATGCGGCGCGGGGCTTCCGCGGCGCGCTCACCGTCTGATCCCATTGAAGTCGCACCCTTCCACTCTCTCCCAGGCGCTGGGCCTTGCCGGCTGGCTGGCCTTGGCTTTCGCGGCGGCCGGCATTGGCGCCGTCGCGTCCGTCGATGCGGGCAGTTTCTATGGCCAGCTGTCACGTCCCGCGTGGGCGCCGCCGGCATCCGTCTTCGGCCCGGTCTGGACGCTGCTCTACCTGCTGATGGGCATCGCCGCCTGGCTGGTCTGGCGAGAGCAGGGCGCCGCGCGACGCGTGCCCGCACTCACGCTGTTCGTGACGCAGCTGGGCGCCAACGCGCTCTGGTCGTGGCTGTTCTTCGCCTGGCGCAATGGCGCGTTCGCGTTCGCGGAGGTGCTTCTGCTGCTGGTCCTCATCGTGGCGACGGTCGCGGCCTTCTGGCGGATCCGGCGGCTGGCCGCCGTCCTG
>JAJTCN010000005.1 GCA_021323335.1 Ramlibacter sp. | reverse complement strand
GGCCCCTCCGATTTTCGCGCCGCCTTGTGCGAGGAACGGGCCGGGGCGTCGAAGGCTTCCGGCGGGAGCATGGCAGCGCGCTTGGTCGGGGCGGGAGGCAGGGGCATAAGGACTACGGCTTCCTGTTGAGGTCAACGACAAACAAAAAAGCCGCCAGGCGGGCCAGGCGGCTTCTCGGGGACTGACGGTGATGACGCGTCGCGTCGGGGTCAACGGCATGAATTCATTATGCACATCGGCGACGGCACAACAATGTCACACCAGGAAGGTGCTGCGCTCGATGCCCTTGACCTTCTTGCCGTACATGATCTTGTTCTTGACCACGCCGAACATGTGGCACATCTTTTCCTCGGTGTCGGCGATCAGGTCGAACGGCAGTTCCAGCTTGGACTTGAACTCGTCGTGCGACTTCATGTTGTCGCGCGAGACGCCGAACACGGTGGCGCCGGCCTTCACGAAATCCTTGTACTTGTCCCGGAACTGCATCGCCTCGGTGGTGCAGCCCGGCGTGTTGTCCTTGGGATAGAAGTACAGCACGACGATCTGCCCGACATGGGTCGTGTTGGTGACCTTGAGGCCGCCGGTGGCGTTCGCTTCGAATTCAGGAAGGGGTTTGTTGACAACGATCGCCATAAAGTCCTGTGCGGGTATGTGGTTCTGGGTGACAGTGCTACTTGCCCGTGCGGCGTGGAGGCGCAGCGCAGGCCTTTGCCGCAACCCGAGATTTTACCGCGAAACGGCTATCCGGGCCCGCGTGGGGTCGGTTTCACCCAACCGGGGGCCGATGGCGGACTTTCAGGGCACCAGCAGCAGGGCCACCGCGACCTCCCGGCCCTCCTGCGCCAGCACGTTGTAGGTGCGGCACGCGGCGGCGGTGTCCATGGTCTCGATGCCGATGCGCTGCTGCGCCAGCGATGCCAGCCACGCCGGCCTGGGGAACCGGATGCGCTCGCCGCTGCCGAAGATCACCACCTCCACCTGCAGGCGCGCCAGCACCTCGAAGTGCTCCGGGCCCAGCGCCTCGTAGCTCCCGGCCCAGGGCAGGCGGTCGCCGCGCGAGGACAGCACCACGTTGTGCGTGATTTTTTCCGTGCCGACGCCCACCCAGCCCGGGCCGTAGCCGCTGATGGTCTGGGCACTGGACTGATCGGGCTGGAGTTTCAAGGCGATGGGGGAGTGGGAAGTCCCGCGCTGCGGGAGGCACGCGTGGAGTATGGTCAAATTATACGTTTCACCTCGCGTGAAAGTCCGCCAGGAGAGGCCTTGAAGACCGTCCAGAAATCCACCAAGCTCGCCAATGTCCTCTACGACATCCGCGGACCCATCATGGACGCCGCGCGGCAGATGGAAGAGGATGGCCACAAGGTCATCAAGCTGAACATCGGCAATCTTGCCCCGTTCGGCTTCGATGCGCCCGAGGAAATCCAGCAGGACATGATCCGCAACCTGCCGAATTCGGCGGGCTACTCGGACAGCAAGGGCATCTTCGCGGCGCGCAAGGCGGTGATGCACTACACCCAGCAGCAGGGCATCAAGGGCGTCACGCTCGACGACGTGTACCTGGGCAACGGCGCGAGCGAACTGATCGCGCTGTCCACCAACGCGCTGCTCAACGAAGGCGACGAGCTGCTGCTGCCCGCCCCCGACTACCCGCTGTGGACGGCCTCGACGGCCCTGTCCGGCGGCACCCCCGTGCACTACATGTGCGACGAGTCCAACGGCTGGATGCCGGACCTCGACGACCTGCGGCGCAAGATCACGCCCGCCACCAAGGGCATCGTCGTCATCAACCCGAACAACCCGACCGGCGCGCTGTACTCGCGGGAGCTGCTGGTGGAGATCGTCGCCATCGCCCGCCAGCACGGCCTGGTGATCTTCGCCGACGAGGTCTACGACAAGGTGCTGTACGACGAGGCGAAGCACACCGCGATCGGCAGCCTGTCCGAGGACGTGCTGACGCTCACCTTCAATTCGCTGTCCAAGAGCTACCGGTCCTGCGGCTACCGCGCCGGCTGGATGGTGGTGTCCGGCGACAAGAAGGCGGCGGCCGACTACATCGAGGGCCTCACCATGCTCTCGAACATGCGCCTGTGCGCCAACGTCCCTGGCCAGTGGGCGATCCAGACGGCGCTGGGCGGCTACCAGAGCATCAACGACCTGGTCGGCCCCGGCGGGCGCCTGCGCCGCCAGCGCGACCTGGCGTACGAGCTGATCACCGCCATTCCCGGCGTCTCCTGCGTCAAGCCGCAGGCGGCGCTGTACATGTTCCCGCGCCTGGACCCCAAGGTCTACCCGATCCAGGACGACCGCCAGTTCTTCCTGGAGCTGCTGCAGGAAACCCGGGTGATGCTGGTGCAGGGCACCGGCTTCAACTGGCCGCAGCCGGACCACTTCCGCATCGTCTTCCTGCCGCACGAGGACGACCTGCGCGAGGCCATCAACCGCATGGCGCGCTTCCTCGAACACTACCGCAAGCGCCACTCGTCATGACAATGAAACCGATCCAGGTCGGCCTGCTGGGCATCGGCACCGTGGGCAGCGGCGTCTTCAACGTCCTCAAGCGCAACCAGGCCGAGATCCAGCGTCGCGCCGGGCGGGGCATCGAGATCACGATGGTCGCCGACCTCGACACCGCCCGCGCCGAGGCCGTGACCGGCGGCACCGCGAAGGTGGTGAAGGACGCGCGCGAGATCATCGCCAACCCCGACGTCGACATCGTCATCGAGCTGATCGGCGGCTACGGCATCGCCCGCCAGCTGGTTATGGAGGCCATCGCCGCCGGCAAGCACGTGGTCACCGCCAACAAGGCGCTGCTGGCGGTGCACGGCACCGAGATCTTCGCGGCGGCCCACGCCAAGGGCGTGATCGTCGCCTTCGAGGCGGCGGTGGCCGGCGGCATCCCCATCATCAAGGCGCTGCGCGAGGGCCTCACGGCCAACCGCATCGAGTGGATCGCCGGCATCATCAACGGCACCACCAACTTCATCCTCTCGGAGATGCGGGACAAGGGCCTGGACTTCGACGTGGTGCTGAAGGAGGCGCAGCGCCTGGGCTATGCCGAGGCCGACCCCACCTTCGACATCGAAGGCGTGGACGCGGCGCACAAGGCGACGATCATGAGCGCCATCGCGTTCGGCGTGCCGGTGCAGTTCGACAAGGCCTACGTCGAGGGCATCACCAAGCTGTCGTCGCAGGACATCGAGTACGCCGAGCAACTGGGCTACCGCATCAAGCTGCTGGGCATCACGCGGCGCACCGACAAGGGCATCGAGCTGCGCGTGCACCCGACGCTGATCCCGGCCAAGCGCCTGCTGGCCAACGTGGAAGGCGCGATGAACGCGGTGGTGGTGCAGGGCGACGCCGTCGGCACCACGCTCTATTACGGCAAGGGCGCCGGCAGCGAGCCCACCGCCAGCGCGGTGATCGCCGACCTGGTGGACGTGACGCGCCTGCACACGGTGGATACCGCCCACCGCGTGCCGCACCTGGCCTTCCAGCCGGACCGGATGAGCGACCAGCCGATCCTGCCGATGAGCGACGTCGTCACCAGCTATTACCTGCGCCTGCGGGTGGCCGACCAGGCCGGCGTGCTGGCCAAGGTGGCCGGCCTGCTGGCCACGGCGGGGATCAGCATCGACGCCATGCTGCAGCGCGAAGCGGCGGTGGTGGGCGGCAAGGGCTCCACGCACACCGACCTGATCCTGCTGACGCACACCGTGCGCGAAGGCACCATGAACGAAGTGATAGCGCAGATGCAGGGGCTTGCCACGGTGCTCGCGCCGATCACCCGCATCCGCAAGGAAGAACTGGCCTGATGCTGTACATCTCCACCCGCGGCCACCCGGACCGCCGCCACTTCTGCGAGATCCTGCTCGAGGGGCTGGCGCCGGACGGCGGCCTGTACTTGCCGCAGGCGTATCCGCAGGTCGACGCCGCGACGCTGGCGAAGTGGCGCACGCTGCCCTACGCGGACCTGGCCTTCGAGATCCTGTCGCTGTACATTGACGACATCCCGGCGGAAGACCTGCGGGCGATCTGCCGCAAGACCTACACCGAGCAGGTCTTCGGCACGCGCGAGATCGTGCCGCTGAAGAAGCTCGACGAGGGCGTGTACCTCCAGGCCCTGTCCAACGGCCCGACCCTGGCCTTCAAGGACATGGCGATGCAGTTGCTCGGCAACCTGTTCGAATACGAACTGGCGCGCCGCGGCGAGGAGCTGAACATCCTGGGCGCGACGTCGGGTGACACCGGCAGCGCCGCCGAATACGCGATGCGCGGCAAGAAGGGCGTGCGGGTCTTCATGACCTCGCCGCAAGGCCGCATGAGCCCGTTCCAGCAGGCGCAGATGTTCAGCCTGCAGGACGCCAACATCCACAACCTCGCCATCGAGGGCGTGTTCGACGACTGCCAGGACATCGTGAAGGCCGTGTCCGGCGATCTCGCCTTCAAGCGCAAGTACCGCATCGGGACCGTCAACTCCATCAACTGGGCGCGGCTGGTGGCGCAGGTGGTGTACTACTTCGCGGGCTACTTCCAGGCCACTGCTTCGAACGCCGAACGCGTCTCCTTCGCCGTCCCGTCCGGCAACTTCGGCAACATCTGCGCCGGCCACGTGGCGCGCATGATGGGGCTGCCCGTCGCGCGGCTGGTGCTGGCGACCAACGAGAACGACGTGCTGGACGAGTTCTTCCGCACCGGCACCTACCGCGTGCGCGGCAGCAAGGACACTTACGAGACGTCCAGCCCGTCGATGGACATTTCCAAGGCCAGCAATTTCGAACGCTTCGTGTTCGACCTGGTCGGCCGCGACGGCGCCAGGGTGCGCTACCTGTTCGGCGAGGAACTGGCCGCCAAGGGGCAGTTCGACCTCGCCGGCGACGTCGCCCGCGCACGCGAGCAGTACGGCTTCGTTTCCGGCCGCAGCACCCACGCCGACCGCGTGGCCACCATCCGCGACACCTGGGAGCGCTTCCACACCATGATCGACACGCACACCGCCGACGGCCTGAAGATCGCGCGCGAGCAGCGCCAGCCCGGCGTCCCCATGATCGTGCTGGAGACGGCGCTGCCGATCAAGTTCGCCGAGACCATCGTCGAGGCGCTGGGGCGCGAGCCGGACCGGCCGGCGAAGTTCGCGGGCATCGAGCAGTTGCCCAAGCGCGTGACCGTCCTGCCGGCCGACGCCGCGCAGGTGAAGCAATTCATCGCGGCGCACTGCGCATGAAAGTCGTCGGCTTCGCCGGTTTCTCGGGGTCGGGCAAGACCCATCTCGTCGAGCAAGTGATCCCGGCACTGAAGATGCGCGGGCTGCGCGTTTCGGTGGTCAAGCACGCCCACCACGACTTCGACATCGACCACCCCGGCAAGGACACGTACCGGCACCGCGAGGCGGGCGCCTTCGAGGTGGTGGTCGCCTCCGACCGCCGCCTGGCGCTGATCCGCGAGTTCGAGCAGCCGGCGACGCTGTCGGTGCACCACCTGCTGGCGGAGCTCTACGACGGCGTGGACTGGGTGCTGGTGGAAGGCTTCAAGAGCAGCAACCTGCTGAAGGTGGAGGTCTGGCGCGCCGATGCCGGCAAGCCGGCCCGCTACCCGGACGACGATTTCATCGTGGCCATCGCCACCGACTCGCCGGACCGGCTGCCGCAGGAGACGCTGCGGCCGGTGCTGGACCTCAACGCGGCCGACGCCGTCGCCCAATGGCTGGTCGACCACGGCGATCGCTTCGAGTACAACGCGGAGCACTACGGGTGACCGCGCCCCGGCCCGCGCTGCGCAGCCTCGACGAGGCACTGGACAGCTTGCTGGCCCACGCCGCCTTGCTGCCGGCCGAAACGGTGTCCACGTTCGAAGCGGACGGCCGCGTGCTGGCCGAGGACCTGGTGTCCTCGCTGCAGGTGCCGCCGCAGGACAACAGCGCCATGGACGGCTACGCCGTGCGCCGCGGCGAAATCGCCGACGAAGGCGTGCCGCTGCCGGTCAGCCAGCGCATCCCCGCGGGGGCGGCGCCGCAGCCGCTGCAGCCCGGCACCATCGCCCGCATCTTCACCGGCGCGCCGGTGCCCGCCGGCGCCGATGCGATCGTGATGCAGGAAGACACCGAGCCGCTGGACGACGGCCGCGTGCGCATCCAGCGCGTCCCGTCCGAGGGGCAATGGATCCGCCGCAGCGGCGAGGACATCACCCGCGGCAGCACCGTGCTGGCGCGCGGCGAGCGGCTGGGCCCGGCCTCGCAAGGCCTGGCGGCCGGCATCGGGCGCGACCGCCTGCAAGTGGCCCGGCGGCCGCGGGTGGCGCTGTTCTCCACGGGCGACGAACTGGTCATGCCCGGACAGGTGCCGCCCGAGGCGATGAAGCCCGGCGCCATCTACAACTCCAACCGCTTCTTCCTGCGCAGCCTGCTCGCCCGCCTGGGCTGCGAGGTGCAGGACCTGGGCATCGTGCCCGACGTGCGCGAGGCCACCGTGCAGGCCCTGCGCGACGCGGCGCGAGGCAACGACCTGATCCTCACCAGCGGCGGCGTCTCGGTGGGCGAGGAAGACCACATCAAGCCCGCCGTGCAGCAGCTCGGCACGCTCGACCTGTGGCAGATCGCCATGAAGCCCGGCAAGCCGTTCGCCTACGGCCGGGTGGGCGACGCGCATTTCATCGGCCTGCCGGGCAACCCGGTCTCCAGCTTCGTCACCTTCGTGCTGCTGGTGCGGCCTTTCCTGCTGAAACTGCAGGGCGCGTCGCACTTGCAGCCCACCGCGCTGCAGTTGCCGGCGCACTTCGACCTGAAGCGGCCGGACAAGCGCCGCGAGTTCCTGCGCGTGCGCCGCAACGCGCAGGGCGGGCTGGACCTGTTCCCCAACCAGAGCTCCGGCGTGCTGACTTCCACGGTGTGGGCCGACGGCCTGGTCGACAATCCCGGCGGGCAGGCCATCCGGCACGGCGACGTGGTGCGCTTCCTGCCGCTGGCGGAGTTGCTCTCATGAACGTGCGTGTCCGTTATTTCGCGTCGATCCGCGAGGCGATCGGGCAGGGCAGCGAGACGGTGCAGGCCCGCGGCGAAACGCTGGCCGCCTTGCGCGACGAACTCATCGCCCGCGGCGAGCCTTACGCCTCGGCGCTGGCGCGCGGCAAGGCCGTGCGCATGGCGCTGGACCAGGACATGAGCGACGAGACCGCGGCCTTGCGCGAGGGGTGCGAAGTGGCGTTCTTCCCGCCGGTCACCGGGGGCTGAAGCCATGGCCGCGCCGCGCGTTTCGATCCAGACGGCCGACTTCGACGTGGCCGCCGAGATCGCGGCCCTGCGCGCGCAGGACCCGGGCGTCGGCGCGGTCTGCAGC
Source organism: Ramlibacter sp. (assembly GCA_021323335.1). Classification (GTDB taxonomy): domain Bacteria; phylum Pseudomonadota; class Gammaproteobacteria; order Burkholderiales; family Burkholderiaceae_C; genus Ramlibacter. The sequence continues at coordinate 72,860 of JAJTCN010000005.1, read as the reverse complement.
TTCATCGGCACGGTGCGGGACCGCAATGACGGCAGCGCGGTGAGCGCAATGGAGCTGGAGCACTATCCCGGCATGACCGAGAAGGCGATCGAAGCCATGATCGATGAGGCCTTCACCCGTTTCGACATCCGCGGCGTCCGCGTCATCCATCGGGTCGGCCCGTTGCAGGTGCGGGACCAGATCGTGTTGGTGGTCGTGACGTCCTCGCATCGCGGCACGAGCTTCCAGGCCTGCGAGTTCCTGATGGACTACCTGAAGACGCAGGCGCCGTTCTGGAAGAAGGAGCGCACGCCGGACGGCGAGCGCTGGGTGGATGCGCGGGTGGCCGACGATGCGGCGTTGGAGCGTTGGGGGATTCGCAGCAGCAACTCCTGAATAGTCATTCCCGCGCAGGCGGGAATCCAGGGCTCCCGCATTGAAAAAGCGGCCAGCGGCCGCTTTGCTTGAACGCCCTGGATCCCCGCCTGCGCGGGGATGACGTGCACTTGGCGGCCGCAGCCGCCCCGTTGCCACGTCACTTGGGAGTGAACCCGCTCGACTTGATGATGCGGTCCCAGCTCTGGGTGTAGCCCTTCACGCGCGCCGCGAATGCCGCTTGGGGCTGGTACGAAACCGTCAGGCCCATCGCGGTCAATTGCTCGCGCACTTCGGGCATCGCGACCACGCGGGCCAGCGCCTGGTTGAAGCGGTCCAGCACCGGTTGCGGCGTGCCGGCGGGGGCGAAGAGGCCGTAGTAAGGCAGTTCCTCCAGCCCGGTGATCCCCAGTTCCGTGAAGGTCGGCACCTCCGGCAGGATCGCCTGGCGCTTGTCTCCGATCACGGCCACGATGCGCACCTTGCCGGCCTTGTGGTTCTCGATGAAGTCGGGGATCGACGCCACGCCCGCCTTGATCTGGTTGCCCAGCATGTCGGCCATCATCGGCGCGCTGCCGCGATACGGCGCGGCCTGCAGGTCCAGCTTGTACTTGGCGCCGATCATGCCCACCAGGAATTCCGGGATCGACGCCGGCGCCGGCACGCCGATCGTGTCCTTGCCGCCGTTGCCCTGCACGAAGCGCACGTACTCGGCCACCGACTTCGCCGGCGTGCCGCCCGACACCGCCAGCGCGTTGGCGAAGGTCGCGAAGCCCGCCACCGGCACGAAGTCCACCGCCGGGTCGAAGCCCGGGTTCTTCGTCACCAGCGGCAGGATCGAGATCGAATGGTCGTGGCTCAGGAAGAAGGTGTGGCCGTCCGGCGCCGCCGCCTTGAGCGCCTGACCAGCGATCTGGCCGCCCGCGCCGGCCCGGTTCTCCACCACCACCGGCGCGCCGAGCTGGTCCCTCAGCTTGTCGGCCAGCGCGCGGGCGATGGCGTCGGTGCCGCCGCCGGGCGGGAAGCCGACGAGGATGCGCACGGGTGCGTTGCCCTGGGCCTGGGCGATGCCGCAGGCCAGGGTGGCGAGGCCCGCCAGCAACAGGCGGCGCAGCGGTCGGAAGGTGGGGTTCGGGTGCATCCCGGCAGCATAGCCGGGCCGGCTTCAGGCCACCTGACGCGGGGCTGGCGCGCCCGGCGGCACGAAGGCCGCGCGGGCGTCGTCCTCCAGCTCGCCCGTCAACAGCTGCAGCAACTGCAGCAGTTGCTCCTGCTGGTCGCGGTCCAGCGGCGCCATCAGGCGCTTGTAGGCCTTCTCGGCCGGCTTCTGGGCCTGCGCCAGCACGTCCTCGCCGGCGGGCGTGAGGGCGACCACCATGTTGCGGCGGTTGGTCTCGGCCGGGCAGCGCGTCACCAGCCCGCGCGCCTGCAGGCCGCGCAGCACGCGCAGCACCGTGACCTTGTCGAAGCCCAGCGCGCGGGCCAGGCTGGACTGGCCGAGCCCCGGGTGCGCCTGCAGCACCGTCAGCACGCCGAACTGCGCCGGCGTCAAGGCCAGTTCCCTGCATTCGTCCTCGAACACGCCGGCGGAGATCTGGTGCGCGCGCCGCAGCAGGAAGCCAGGCCGCGCGTACAGGCGGGACAGGGTGGACATCGGTTTCTGCGGGCTCGCCACGGGTGCTTTCGTTCTGCGGGGATGCGCGGATTGTGCCGTGCCGGGGGGCTCGCCCAAAAATGGAGTGGCAGGCTCCCGCTAAACCCAACAGCCGGACGCAGAGGACGCAAGGGATACGCAGAGGACGCAAAAGAACATCCAAAACCCTTTCCTGGATTTTTCTGCGTCCTTTCTCCCTTTTGCGTCCTCTGCGTCCGGTACCCGATCCCGCATTCAGTTCAGATACCGCGGCCGGTTGCCGTCCCCGTCTTCCGCCGCCGGCTCCACCGCCGCCGCCGGCACGAAGGGCTCGCGCCACATCGACTGCAGCAGCGCCTGGTCCAGCAGGTGCATCAGGCCCTGCATCAACTTGGGCTGCATCTCCATCTGGAAGTTGCGCGGCTTGGTGTCGCCGTTCGGTGGACGCTCGTTGAAATTCAGCCGCAGCGGCCCGCTGGCCAGCGGTGTCGCGTCGACGTCCGTCACCAGCAGCGGCTCCTCGCCCAGCGGCTGGCGCTGCTGGCCCTCCTGGTAGGGGGTGTCGAAGTCGGCGTGCTGCAGGAATTCTTCCTTCCGGAACTCCGCCAGCATCTTCTTGAGTTCCGCGTTGGCGCCCGCAAGTGATGCACCGGCGGACTCCAGTTTCAGCAGGTGCTCGGTCAGCAGCTTCGACAGCAGGGGCCACAGGCCGACCATCAGGCGGCGCGTCAGCCACATCCGCATCTCCTCGCCCTCGGTCGTGTTGACGCGCATGAGGATGCGGTCCTGCTCCGGCAGGTAGGTGACCGACATCTGGTGAATCTGCATCGGTTTGATTCTAGTCATCCTCCCCGCCGGCGGGCGGCCTAGAGTCCGGTCTTGAAAAGCACCACAGCAGGCCTATCTGCCGCTGTAACGGAGTATTTCCATGCGACTCGACAAGCTCACCACCAAATTCCAGGAGGCCCTGGGCGATGCCCAGAGCCTGGCGCTGGCCAACGACCACGCCTACATCGAACCGGTCCACCTGCTGGTCGCCATGCTGCGGCAGGAGGACGGGCCGCGCCCGCTGCTGCAGCGCGCCGGCGTCAACGTGCAGGGGCTGCTGGCCGCCGCCGAGGGCGAGATGCACCGCCTGCCGCAGGTGCAGGGCCAGGAGCAGATCCAGGTGGGCCGTGACCTGGGCGCTCTGCTTCAGCAGGCGGAAAAGGAGGCGCTCAAGCGCAACGACCAGTTCATCGCCAGCGAGAACTTCCTGCTGGGCGTGGCCGAGACCAAGCAGGACATCGGCCGCATCGCGCGCGAGAACGGCCTGTCGCGCAAGGCGCTGGAGGCGGCTGTCGAGGCCGTGCGGGGAGGACAGAACGTGAATTCCGCCGAAGCCGAAGGCCAGCGCGAAGCGCTGAAGAAGTACACGCTGGACCTGACCGAGCGCGCCCGCATGGGCAAGCTCGACCCGGTGATCGGCCGCGACGAGGAGATCCGCCGCGCCATCCAGGTCCTGCAGCGCCGCACCAAGAACAACCCGGTGCTGATCGGCGAACCCGGCGTCGGCAAGACGGCCATCGTCGAAGGGCTGGCCCAGCGCATCATCGCCGGCGAAGTGCCGGAGACGCTCAAGGGCAAGCGGGTGCTGTCGCTCGACATGGCGGCGCTGCTGGCCGGCGCCAAGTACCGCGGCGAGTTCGAGGAGCGCCTGAAGTCGGTGCTGAGCGAGCTGGCCAAGGACGAAGGGCAGACCATCGTCTTCATCGACGAGCTGCACACCATGGTGGGCGCGGGCAAGGCCGAGGGCGCCATGGACGCCGGCAACATGCTCAAGCCGGCGCTGGCGCGCGGCGAACTGCACTGCGTGGGCGCGACCACGCTGGACGAATACCGCAAGTACATCGAGAAGGACGCCGCGCTCGAGCGCCGCTTCCAGAAGATCCTGGTCGGCGAGCCGACCGTGGAGGCGACCATCGCCATCCTGCGCGGCCTGCAGGAAAAGTACGAGGTGCACCACGGCGTGGAGATCACCGATCCCGCCATCGTGGCTGCGGCGGAACTCTCCCACCGCTACATCACCGACCGCTTCCTGCCGGACAAGGCGATCGACCTGATCGACGAAGCCGCGTCCAAGGTGAAGATCGAGATCGACTCCAAGCCGGAAGCCATCGACCGGCTCGACCGCCGCATGATCCAGCTGCAGATCGAGCGCGAGGCCGTGCGCAAGGAGAAGGACGAATCCTCGGTCAAGCGCTTCGGCCTGATCGAGGAGGAGATCGCCCGGCTGCAGAAGGAAAGCTCCGACCTCGAGGAGATCTGGAAGTCGGAGAAGGCGCAGGCCCAGGGCAGCGCCAACGTGAAGGAAGAGATCGACAAGCTGCGCCGCGAGATCGAGGAGTTCACCCGCAAGGGCGACTTCAACAAGGTCGCCGAGCTGCAGTACGGCCGGCTGCCGGCGCTGGAGAAGCAGCACAAGGAGGCCCAGGCCGCCGAGACGGGCAAGGCCAAGAGCGGCAAGCCGCAGCTGCTGCGCACCCAGGTCGGCGCGGACGAGATCGCCGAGGTGGTGGCGCGTGCCACCGGCATCCCGGTGTCCAAGCTGATGCAGGGCGAGCGCGAGAAGCTGCTGCAGATGGAGGCCAAGCTGCACGAGCGCGTGGTGGGCCAGGACGAGGCGATCGCCGCGGTGGCCAACGCCATCCGCCGCTCGCGCTCGGGCCTGTCCGACCCGAACCGGCCGACCGGCTCGTTCCTGTTCCTCGGCCCCACCGGCGTGGGCAAGACGGAGCTGTGCAAGGCGCTGGCGTACTTCCTGTTCGACAGCGAGGAGCACCTGATCCGCATCGACATGAGCGAGTTCATGGAGAAGCATTCGGTGGCCCGCCTGATCGGCGCGCCGCCGGGCTACGTGGGCTACGAGGAGGGCGGCTACCTGACGGAAGCGGTGCGCCGCAAGCCCTACAGCGTGATCCTGTTCGACGAGATCGAGAAGGCGCACCACGACGTGTTCAACGTGCTGCTGCAGGTGCTGGACGATGGCCGCCTCACCGACGGGCAGGGCCGCACCGTGGACTTCAAGAACACGGTGATCGTGATGACCAGCAACATCGGCTCGCACATGATCCAGGCGATGGTGGCCAAGCCGTACGAGGAGGTGAAGGAGGCGGTGTGGGACGAGCTGAAGAACCACTTCCGGCCCGAATTCCTCAACCGGATCGACGAGACGGTGGTGTTCCACGGCCTGAGCGCCGAGCACATCGGCCGCATCGCGAAGATCCAGCTGCGGGTGCTGGAGCAGCGCCTGGCCCGGATGGACCTGCAGCTGCAGGTGTCGCCGGCGGCGCTGGAGGAGCTGGCGAAGGTGGGCTTCGACCCGGTGTTCGGGGCGCGGCCGCTCAAGCGGGCGATCCAGCAGCGCATCGAGAACCCGCTGTCGCGGCTGATCCTGGAAGGGCGCTTCCCGCCGAAGAGCACCATCCCGGTGGAGGTCGACCCGGTGCGCGAGCCGGGCGTCTTCCACTTCGGGGAGGGGCAGGACGTGCGCCGCGAGGCCACGGCCGCCTGACCCGCCGGCAGGTTGCAAAGAACTCCTACTGTCCCGTAGGAAGATGACTACGGCTCAGGCAGGCGCGGCGGTTTCCTAATGTCCTACCGGATCGAAGATCCGGAGCACAAGGACCTACTCCGTGAAGCTGCAGCGCGCCGGCGAGCAGTCAGCGGCGCCCTCCGTGGGCGCCTGGCCGGTGCGTGTCATCCGGGTCGGCATCGCCGACGACCACCCCATCACCCGCACCGCCTTGCGCTGCTACCTGGACGAGCAGGACGGCATCCGCGTCGTGGCCGAGGCGTCCTCCGGCCGGGAGGCCATCGATCTCGTGCGCACGCACGCGGTCGACGTGCTGCTGCTGGACCTGGACATGCCGGGGCAGAGCGGCATCGATGCGCTCTCGATGATCAAGGCCAAGGCCGAAAGCGTGGGGGTGCTGGTGCTCTCCGGCTATCCCGAGCACCAGTACGCCGTGCCCCTGATCCGCAACGGCGCCAGCGGGTACCTGAACAAGGCGTGCGAGCCGTCCGAGATCACCACGGCCATCCGGCGCGTCGCCGGCGGCGCGCGCTACATCACGCCGGTGGTGGCCGAACTGCTGGCCACGCAGATGGTCTCGCCGACGCCCGGTGGCCCGCACGAGCAGCTTTCCGCGCGCGAGCTGCAGGTCTTCCTGAAGCTGGCGCAGGGCTGCACGGCGGGCGAGGTGGCCGCGGAGCTGTCGCTGAGCGCGAAGACCGTGAGCACCTACCGCGCGCGCCTGATGCGCAAGCTGCAGGCCCATTCCAACAGCGACCTCACCTACTATGCGCTCAAGCACCGGCTGCTAGACTGAACCGGTGACCCAGCGCATCGTGATCATCGGCTGCGGCTTCGGCGGCCTGGAGGCGGCGCGCGCCCTGCGCGCCGCCGACGTGTCCATCACCCTGGTGGACAAGACCAACCACCACCTGTTCCAGCCGCTGCTGTACCAGGTGGCCACCGCGGGCCTGTCGGCGCCCGCCATCGCCGCGCCGGTGCGCCACCTGTTCCGCGCGCAGCCGAACGTGACGACGCTGCTCGGCGACGTCGTCGCGGTCGATGCCGGCGCGCGGGTGGTGCGGCTGCGCGACGGCAACGTCGTGCCCTACGACCACCTCATCGTCGCGGCCGGCGCCACCCACAGCTACTTCGGGCGCGACGACTGGGCGCCGTTCGCGCCGGGCCTGAAGACGCTGGCGGACGCCTTCGAGATCCGCCGCCGCGTGCTGCTGGCGTTCGAGGCTGCGGAGAAGGAGGACGACCCCCGGCGGCGCGAGGCCTGGCTCACCTTCGTCGTCATCGGCGGCGGCCCCACCGGCGTGGAGATGGCGGGCACGCTGGCCGAGATCGCGCGGCACACGCTGCCGGGCGAGTTCCGCCGCATCGATCCGGCGCGGGCGCGCATCCTGCTGCTGGAAGGCGGCCCGCGCGTGCTGCAGGCGATGCCGGAAGCGCTGAGCGCGAGCGCGCGGCGCCAGCTCGAAAAGCTGGGCGTGGAGGTGCAGGTCGACACCCGCGTGACCGGCATCGACGCCGGGGGCCTGGAAGTGCGCCCGCCCGGTGACGGGCCGGCACAGCGCATCGCCAGCCGGTGCGTCGTCTGGGCCGCGGGGGTCGCGGCGTCAGCGCTCGGACGGCAACTGGCGGAGGCCACCGGGGCGAGCGTGGACCGCGCGGGCCGGGTCGTGGTGGAAGCCGACCTCTCGCTGCCCGGCCATCCCGAGATCAGCGTCATCGGCGACCTCGCGGCGGCGCACAGCCACCTGGCCGGCCACGCGCCGCGGCCGGTGCCGGGCGTGTCGCCCGCGGCCAAGCAGATGGGACGCACCGCCGCGTCCAACATCGTCCGCCGCATGAGCGGCCGGCCGACGGAACCGTTCCGCTACCGCGACTACGGCAACCTGGCGACCATCGGCCGCAATTCGGCGGTGGTGGACCTGTGGATGCCATGGCGGCGCATCCAGTTCAGCGGCCGCCTGGCCTGGCTGTTCTGGCTGTTCGCGCACATCTACTTCCTGATCGGCTTTCGCAACCGGCTGGTGGTGCTGATCGACTGGGCTTCGGCGTACTGGAGTTCGCAGCGCTATGCGCGCGTGGTGACCGGGATCGACCCGGCTCTGCGCGACGGCTAGAGGGGTAGGCCGGGTTCCGCAGCAGGCGGACCCCGGCGATCCGGATGCACTCAGCGCCACTCACCGCGCAGTCGCGCCGCGCCGCATACTCGTCGCTTCCCCAACCGCCGGAGCCTCCATGCAATACATCAACCAACTCGGGCCGTTCGCCGCCCTCATCGCCGGCGTGCTGATCCTGATCATGCCCAAGCTGCTGAACTACATCATCGCGCTGTACCTGATCATCACCGGGCTGGTCGGCCTGTTCGGCAAGTAGGTCAGCGCAGGAAGGCGGGGCCGGTGTACAGGTGGGCGGCCACCGTCCGGTCCGCATCCGAGGGCACGAAGAAGATGTCGCGGCCGAGGCGGAAGGTGTAGCCGCACTGCTGCATCGTCATGCCGAAGGCGGGCAGCGACACGTCGGCGCAGCGCCGGCCCGAGGCATCGATGCGCCAGGTGCCCACCGCCTCGCTGGAGCCGTGCCCCTGCTTGTTGTGCACCATACCCACCAGCGTGCCGTCGGCACGCAGCGTCATGAAGGCGTCCGCGTCCGCCGCCTGCCGCAGGATGCGCACGTCGCCGAGCGCCTGCACTTCGGCTGCCGACAACTTGCGGGCCCCCTGGTCCAGCAAGTCGCCCAGCGTCGCCTGCGCCTGGGCGCCGGCGGCGGCCAGCAGCCCCGTGAGGAGGAAAGGCACGTGGGAGATGCGCATGGTCGGGCTCCTGGGTTCGGCGCTTTATACCGCCCGCCAGCCCGCCCGGCAACTCAGGGCGACGGGCGCTCCATGTGCTGCGCATACAGCTTCTGCATGCCGCCCAGCCAGCGGTCATAGTCCTGCCCCTTGGCCAGGAAGTACTTGGCCACCTCCGGATGGGGCAGGGCCAGGAAGCGTTCCTCGCGCATGGTCTGCACCACGACGTCCGCCACCTGTTCGGGCGTCAGCACGCCGTTGATGCCGGCCGAGCCGGTGCCGTCGCGCGTCATGTCGGTCTGCACGGACTGCGGGCACAGGCACGACACCCGCACGCCCTTGCGGCCGTAGGCGATGCGCAGCCATTCGGCGATGGCGACGGCCGCATGCTTGGTCACGCCGTAGGGCGCGGTCTCCACGATGTTCAGCAGCCCCGCCGCGGAGGCGGTGACGAGGAAGTAGCCCTCGCCGCGCTCCACCATCTCCGGCACCACCGCGCGGGCCGCCCACACGTGGGCCATGCCGTGGACCTGCCACATCTTGTCCCACAGCGCGTCTTCCAGCTCGATGCCGCCCAGCCGCCCCAGGATGCCGGCGTTGGAGAAGTAGATGTCGACGCGGCCGAAGCGCTCGCGGGTCTGCCGCACCAGCTCCTGGATGTCCGCTTCGCGGCTGACGTCGCAGCGCACCGCGATGGCCTGCGGCCCGATGCCCTGCGCCACGGCCTGCGCGCGCTCCAGGTTCATGTCCGCCACCACCACGCCGCTGGCGCCTTCGCGCGCGAAGCGCTGCGCCATGCCGGCGCCGATGCCGCTGGCGCCGCCTGTCACCACCGCCACCTTGTCCCTGATTTCCATGCGCACCTCCGATGAGCCGTGCAGTATGGGCCGTGGACGGCCCGGCCGCCAGCCACGCAGGCGACAAGGAAGGGGGGCGCCTGCACGGCCCGGGTGCGGCCTCCGACACCGGCGCGACGCGGGCGTCCTACACCGTCGGGCTGGCTTCGTGCCGATCATCCATTCCAGCAAACCAACACGGAGATAAGGCATGAACGCCGTTGCACAGGACAGCTGGCTGGACCAGGAAGACGACCCGGTGGTGACCGTCGAGGGTCGCATCGACTTCCGCGCCGAGGACGCGTACTGGCAGGCCGTGCACCGGAGCCAGCCTTACTACCGCGGCGAGTGCGGCTACGAAGAGGACTACGCTCCCGCCTACTGCGTGGGCTACATCGGCTTCGCCCAGTACGGCGGCACCTTCGAGGACGCCGAGAAGTCCCTGATCGCCAACTGGGTGCGGATCAAGGGCGATTCCTGCCTGACTGTCGACGAAGCCATCCAGGCCATCCGCGCCGCCTGGCACCACGCCAGCCAGCCCGCGCTGGCGGCGGCCTGAACGCGGCGGCGGAGCCGCCGCCGCCCGCCATCGGGCGGCGTCCTACAGGTCGGGACGCATGCGCGCTGCAGCATGGTGCGCATGTCGCACAAGCCTTTCGAACCTGAAGATCTCTACCTTCACCAGAAAGTGACGGAGCTGGACGCCGCGCCGGACGGCCAGTCCGTCGCCTGCACGGTGCGGTCGGTCGATCGTGACAACGACGACTACCTCTCGTGCATCTGGTCGGTCTCGCTGGATGGCCGGCGCACGCAACTCACGCGGGGTCCGGGCCAGGACCAGTCGCCGCGCTGGTCGCCGGACGGCAGCCGCCTGGCCTTCCTTTCCAGCCGTGGCGGTTCGCCCCAAGTGCACCTGTTGCCCGCGGCTGGGGGCGAGGCCGAGCCGCTTTCGCGGCTCGAGGGCGCCGTTTCGGACCTGCGCTGGACGCCCGACGGCAAGGGCTTGCTCGTGACGTCTGCCGTCGCCGTGGATCCCGACTGGCGCGGCCAGCGCTCCAATGGCCGGAAGCCGCCGCGGGCCAAGGTGCAGCCCATGCTGGCCTGGAAACTGCCCTACAAGAGCGACGGCCCGGGGTACCTGCTGTCTCGCGAAATCCACCTGTTCCACCTCGACGCGGCGACGGGCGAGCCCACCCAGCTTACCGACGGCGCGTTCGACGTGATGGCCTTCGACATGGCGCCGAACGGCCGGCACATCGCCTTCGCGCGGACGCGCGAGGGCCGCTTCGCCCATCGCACGGACCTGTGGGTGTGCGATGCCGATGGCAGCCGCGCCCGCCGCCTCACCGAGGATTTCGCCACCGTGATGAGCCCGCTGTGGTCGCCGGACGGGCTGTCCGTGGCCTTCTGCGCCACCGGCAGGGAGGGCGACGCGCAGGTGAACCTCTACGTCCTGGAGTTCGGCAGCGGCCGCGTGCGGCGGCTGGGCGACGCGGACCTGCAGGTCAGCGATCCCGCGTCCGTGTGCTGGGACGCGGAGGCCCCCGCGCTGCTGTTCACGCGCCAGCACCGGGGACGCCATCACGTCGTGCGCATCCCGGCGGACGGCGGGCCGCTGGAAGCGCTGGCCCCCGGGGACCGGCAGCTGGGTGCCTTCGCCGCGGCGTCGGGCTCGCTTTTCTACGCCGTCGAGCATCCTTCGCAGCCCAGCGAAGTGCACGCCTGCGTGCCGGGGCGGCAGGGCGAACGCCAGCTGAGCGACTTCAACCCCTGGTGGAAGGAGCGCACGCCGATCCTGGCCGAGACCTGGAACTTCCAGGTGCCCGATGGCCGCGGCGGCACCGAGACCATCGAGGGCTGGCTGCTGCGCGCCGAGGGCAGCAAGGGCCCGCTGCCCCTGCTGAACGACGTGCATGGCGGACCCGCGTCCTTTGCCCTGCTCGATTTCGACACCAACATCTACTGGCACGTGCTGTGCGCCCGGGGATGGGCGGTGCTGGCCTTGAACGCCGTGGGCTCGGCCAGCTATGGCCGCGAGTTCTGCGACCGGCTGGCCGGCCACTGGGGCGAATACGACCTGCCGCAACACCTGGCGGCCCTGCGCCAGCTGCGCGAGGAGGGGGTTTGCGACGAACGCATCGCCATTGCCGGCAAGTCCTATGGTGGCTACCTCAGCGGCTGGGCGATCGGCCACACGCAACTGTTCCGCGCCGCCGTCGTGATGGCGCCGGTCGGCAACATCGAGACGCACTACGGCACCTCCGACGGCGGGTACTACGCGGACCCGACGTACATGGGCACCGAGCATGCGTTCGACCGCGGGCTCGCCAAGAAGCTGTCACCGATGGAGCACGTGGAGAAGGCCACCACGCCCACCTTGTTCATGCAGGGCGCGGACGACGAACGCTGCCCGAAGTGCCAGTCCGAGGAATTGTTCGTGAGCCTGATGTGCGCCGGGACGACGCCGGCGGAGCTGGTGCTGTATCCCGGGGAAGACCACCATTTCCTGGGCGAGGGCGCGCCCTCCGTGCGCGAGGATGCGGCCCGGCGCATCATCGACTGGATCGGCGCGCACGTCGGCCGCGCGCCCGCTGCCCCGCCGGCGCAGCCCAGGGAGAACGCCACGCAGGAAGGCTGAGCCTCAGCCCGGCCCGGAGAGCAGGGCCTCCAGGCTGTCGACGAAGGGGACCTGGCCGGCCAGCAGCCGGGCGCGCGCCTGAGCTGCACCGAACCATGCGACCCGGTCGATCTCCGGAAAGCGCTGCATGCGGCCGGACCGGGGCGGCCACTCCATCTCGAACGGACTGCTCACCAGATGGCGGGGGTCCGCGTCCCCCTCGAAGGCCCAGGCGGTGATGCGCTTGCCGCTCTTCTGCTTGAGCTCCCCGAGCGGCAGGAACGGCGGCGCGCTGGCGAAGCCGGTTTCCTCCTCGAATTCGCGGCGCGCCGCCGCAAGGGGATCTTCGCCCTCCTCGATCTCGCCCTTGGGCAGGGTCCAGGAGCCGGCGTCCCGGCGCGACCAGAAGGGGCCTCCGGGATGGGCCAGCAAGAGCTCGACCTCCCCGCTGCCGCGACGGAACATCAACAAGCCGGCGCTGCGGACGGTGGCCACCGCGCGAGTGTAGGGCGACCGGCGCTCAGGACCGCACGGGCGGCTGCGCGGCGGCGTCCGGCGGGTCCGGACCTTCGACCTGCTTGCGCTTGCGGATCAGGGCTTCCAGCGCGGTGCTGGCGCCCTCGCCGGTGCGGGGCGCACCGGCCGGTGGAGTCTTGCCATCCGCCGCGGCGTCGGCAGGCTTCTTCGGCTCACCGCTCATTGGGACGAACCTCCCGACGGATCCTCGGCGTCGCCGAGCTGGCGGCGGTGCTGCTTGGTCTGGGTCTTCAGGTGCGCCAGGGCGCTGGCCGCGCCTTCGCCGGAATTCCCGGCGTGCGCCTGCTCCTGGCCGGTGCCTTGCTGCTCCTGGACGGAGTGGTCCGAGCTGGTTTCGTTCGAGCTGCTCATTGCCTTTTCCGACAAGTCGACGTGGCCCCCTTGGCCACCCGTGCATTGTTGAAAGGCCGCGGAAGCTCAGCGGTCGGAGGGTTCAGCAGTTCCTTGTAGGAAATTTTCCTTCAGGGCGGCCCGGCCGGGCATCAGCCGCAGGCGCCGATGTGGCCGCATTGCGTGCAGAAATCGCACCCGTCCTTGCGGATCATCGCGTGCGCGCCGCACTCCGGGCACTTGGCGCCGGCCAGCACCGGCGCCGGGTCCGTGGCGACGGCGGCCGGCGGCGTGGCGAGCGCGGCCACCGGTTCGCCGTTGCGGCGGGCGATGATGTTCTGGATGGCATAGGCGATCGCGGCGACCTCCGAGTCGTGCCACAGGGGCACGGCGACGCCGTCCGGCCGGGTGTAGGTGCCTAGGCGCACGGGTCCGCGGTCCCAGGCCACCTTGCGCATGTCGGCCAGCGCCCGTTCCAGGAAGCCGCCGCGGGCGGCCAGCGACAGCATCCGCATGCTGGAGGTGATCCACTGCTGCGACTCGCCGCTCTGGCCCACCGGCATGAAGAACTCGATGGCGCGCTCGCGGCCGTCCTCGACGGGCATGAAGGACACCACGATGTACAGGGCCTGGCGGCCCTGCTGCGTCCAGTATTCGAGCTTTTCCACCACCGCGGGCAGCTGGCCCTTGGGACGGCTCTGGATCACGCTGCGCATCGGGTCGGGCTTGCGCCGCTCCACCTCCGGCGCCGCCTGCGGGGCCGGCTCCGGGGTTTCGGACAGCACTGAGCCGAGGATGTCGTTCGGGCGGTAGGTCGCCAGCCCCTTCAGGCCGGCGCGCCATGCTTCCAGGTACAGGCCCTGGAAGTCGGCATACGGGTAGTCGGCCGGGATGTTGACGGTCTTGGAGATCGCGGTGTCGACGAAGGGCTGCACCGCCTCCATCATCGCCAGGTGGCCGGCCGCGGGCATCTCCAGGGCCGAGACGAAGTAGGGCGGCAGCCGCGCGGTGTCGCCGCCCAGCGAGCGGTAGACGCGCCAGGCGTGGTCCTCCACGTCGTATTCGACGGTGCTGCCGTCGGCCTCGCGCTTCTTGCGGCGGTAGGTCCAGGAGAACGGCGGCTCGATGCCGTTGGATGCGTTGTCGGCGAAGGCCAGGCTCACCGTGCCGGTCGGCGCGATGGACAGCAGGTGGCTGTTGCGGATGCCGTGGGCGCGGATCGCCTCCCGCAGCGGCTCGTCGAGCCGGCTGGCGAAGGTGCCGGCTTCGAGGTACTGGTCGGCGACGAACAGCGGGAACGGTCCCTTCTCCTTCGCCAGTTCGACCGACGCGCCATAGGCTGCATCGCGCATGCAGCGCGCGATGCGCGCGGCCATGTCGCGGCCTTCGGCGGCCAGAACGTGAGATCCAGCACGTTGTCGAGCGCGCGCACCTGCACCGCGGTGGCGCGCGCGAAGGCGTCGAAGTCGAAGGAGGGCGTGCCGCCGAATCCGAACGGGTGCTGCACGAAGCGGGTGAGGATGATCGGGCCGAGGTCGCAGCAGCCGTAGGGAGGTAACGGTTGTTCGCCGCAAGGGTTCGTCGCCGTGATCCGCTCCGCATACCGCAGGTTGTTGTCGCGGTTCATCGTGTCGACGAACAGGATGCCCGGCTCGGCGAAGTCGTAGGCCGAGCGCATGACCGTGTCCCACAACTGCTGGGCCGGCAGCACGCGGTACACCCACAGGCCGTCTTCGCGCAGGTGCGCGCCCTGCGCGATGAGCGCGGCGCCCGGCTTGGCGCGGTGCACCAGCGGCCAGTCGCCGCCGGCCTGCAGGGTGCGGATGAACTCGTCGCTCACCGCCACCGACACGTTGAAGTTGTTCCAGCGGCCTGGCGTGCGCTTGGCGGTGATGAATTCCAGCACGTCCGGATGGTCGATGCGCAGCACGCCCATCTGCGCGCCGCGCCGCGACCCGGCGCTCTCCACCGTGGAACAGGAGTGGTCGAACACGTCCATGGTCGTCGCGGCCCTGGATGGCGTCGCCCACCGGCTGCACGAAGCAGTTGATCAGCGTCGCCTGCAGGTCGGTGCCGGCGGCGCTCATGATGCGGCCGGCGCCGATCGCGCCGGCCTGCAGGTTGTCGAAGAAGCGCCGTTCCCATTCCGCGCGCACCGGCTCGGCTTCGACCGAGGCGAAGGCGCTCGCCACCCGGCGCAGCAGGTCGGCCTCGGTCGCCTCGCCCGGCTTCAGGTACTTCTCGCGCAGCACGTCCTGGCTGATCGGCTGCGGCGGCAGGGCGGGCAGGGTGGTGGCGGTCGATTCACGTTTCATGCGGCTTGCACCTCGAGGGTCAGGGCGGACGGCGTCGGCGGCACCAGGCCACCGAGCAGGCAGTTCAGCAGGTCCCGCACGGGACGGATCTGCTTGCCGAAAGGCAGCCGGCCCGCGCCCCTGAAGAATAGGCCTTTGCGGACATCCCCGTCCAGTGCGTGGCCCAGGACCTTGTCGATGCAGAACTGGCCCCAGGCCGGGTTGCCGTCGCGCAGGCCGCAGTGGGCCAGGCAGTCGAACCACATGGTGCAGTGGGGCTTGACGTGCGCCGCCTTCTGCATGCGCTCCTGCAGCTGCAGGTACCGGTTCAGCCAGGGCGTGCGTACCGCGCGGGCCGGCAGGCCGGCGACGCTGGTGAACTCCACCAGGTCTTCGGGCCCGGCGCCGGCCAGCAGCTGCTTGAAGGCCTCGCTGGCATCGCTCTCGGTGGTGACGGCGAAGGCCGTGCCGAGCTGCACCGCGGACACGCCCAGTCCCTGCAGGTGCAGCACCTGTTCGTGGGACGAGATTCCGCCCGCGGCGATCAGCGGGATGCGGCCTTCCAGCCCGGCCTGGCGGAAGAACGCCAGCACTTCGGGCACGCAGACTTCGAAGTCGAAGCGGGTGTCGTTGATATCCGCCAGCTTGCCGGCGCCGAGGTGACCACCCGCCAGCCGCGGATGCTCCAGCACGATCGCGTCGGGCAGCCGGCCCTTCTTCTCCCACTTGCGCACCACGAGCTGCACGCCGCGCGCGTCGGACAGGATCGGGATCAGCCCCACGTGCGGAAAGTCCCTGGCCAGCTCCGGCAGGTCCAGCGGCAGGCCGGCGCCCACCGCCAGCGCGTCGGCGCCGCTTTCCAGCGCCTGCCGCACGTAGGTTTCGTATTGCTCGAGGGCCTTCATCACGTTGACGGCGATCAGGCCGCGGCCGCCGGAGAGGATGCGTGCCTTCGCGATCTCGCGGTCGAGGGCTTCGCGGTTGGCAGCGTCGATCACCGCCTTGGCCTCCGGGCCTTCGAGGTGCGCGGTCCGTTCCATCAGGTCGGGATGGAGGCGGCGCAGGTCCACGGAGGAAATGGTACCGACGCCGCCGAACGAAGCGACGGTGCCGGCCAGGCGGCCGGCCGAAACGCCGACCCCCATGCCGCCCTGCACGATGGGCAGGAGCGTTCGACCGCGGAACCGCCACGGTTGCAGGCCGGCGGCGCCGGCGGGTTGGGATTCGGAGAATTGGTGCATCGTGTCCACGTCATGCCGGCACGGGCCGGCTCCTGCTGGCAAGGCTAACGGTGCAAGCCCGCACCCGGTTTGCTGTCGATCAAGAAAAAAGCCCGCGGCTTGCGCGGGCTTCGCCGAAAGCGCGGTCAATGCTCAGTGCGCCATGTCGGTCATGCCCTTGTCGGAGGACTTGTACACGGTGGCGTCGGCCTTGCCCTTGACTTCCAGGATGCCGGCGAGGCCCTTGCCGGCGCGGGACAGCGCGTGGTCGACCAGGATGTACTTGCCGGGGTGCTGCACCTTGAAGTCGACGATGGTCGCGCCGCCGGCAGGCACCAGCGTGGTCTGCACGTTCTCCTTCACGGTGTTGGTGGAGCCTTCGCTGTACACCTTGTCGAAGATCTCGCCGATCACGTGGAACGAGGAGACCTTGTTCGGGCCGCCGACGCCGAAGTACACGCGCACGGTCTGGCCGACGTTCACCTCCATCCTGTGCTCCTTGCCCAGGGCGCCGACGGAGCCGTTGAAGGTGTAGTAGCTGGGCAGCTCGTCGCCGGCCTTGTCGTGGCTGTACTCGTGGTGGCCCTTGGTGCCGAACTTGTGGTTGGTGTACAGGTCGCCCTGCATCACGTAGAACTCCTTGTCCACCTTGGGCAGTCCGCCCTTGGGCTCGACCAGGATCAGGCCGTACATGCCGGCGGAGATGTGGTGGGCCACCGACGGCGTGGCGCAGTGGTACACGTACAGGCCGGGGTTCAGCGCCTTCCAGGTGATGGTCTTGGTTTCGCCGGGAGCCACTTGCGTGTGCTCGCCGCCGCCCAGCCCGCCGGTGGTGGCGTGCAGGTCGATGGAGTGCACGGCCTTGCTGTCCTTGCGGTTGGTCAGCGCCAGCTCGATCGTGTCGCCTTCCTTCACGCGCAGCATCGGGCCGGGCACCTTCTTGGCGAAGGTCCAGTAGGTGAAGGTCGTGCCGTCGTCGAGCTTGCCGTCCAGTTCGACCGTCTCGATCGCGTACTTCACCAGTTGCGGCGGCCGGTTGCCCAGGGGACTCGGCACGGCGTTGGGATCCTGCGAGATGCTCACGGCCTTCGTGGACGCGGGAGCAATGGGGCCGGCGGCGGGAGCCGCGCCGATCACCGCCGTGGCGGGCGCGGCGGGGGCCTTGGCGGAGGAGTCGGCCGGGCCGGTCACTTCCAGCAGGCCCTCCATGCCGATCTGGCGGTGGCCGGGG
The DNA here is from genome assembly GCA_021323335.1 of Ramlibacter sp. Classification (GTDB taxonomy): domain Bacteria; phylum Pseudomonadota; class Gammaproteobacteria; order Burkholderiales; family Burkholderiaceae_C; genus Ramlibacter. Next base: position 55,449 of record JAJTCN010000005.1, on the reverse strand, counting down.
ACCGAGCAGTAGTAGGTGAACTTGCCGGACTGGGTGAGCTTGAAGGTGACCTTGGTCGGCGCGCTCTTGCCGTCGAACATCGGGGACTTGAACACGCCGTCCGCCACGATGTCGTGCTGGGCGCCTTCACCGCTGGTGATGGTGATCTCGATGGTGTCGCCGACGTTGCCCTTGAGGGTGGGATTGACGGTGCCCTTGGCGTCCATGTAGACCATCTTGCCGTTGGCCATGCCGGTCTTCAGCACGATCTTGTGCACCGCGCCCTGCTTCGCCGCAGGCGCGGTCGCGGACGGCTTGTTCGCGGCGTTCCTGGCGATGACGGTGGCCCCGACGGAGCCGATCAGCGGAGCCGAAACGAACAGGACGGCGACCGCATAGGCGATGGGAGCGAACGAACGGGACATTTTCCTAACCTCTTTCTTCTTCATTCGCGGGTAGGGCCCCCGCGGGACCAACGATCTCGTGAACCGTTGAAATGAATGTAGGGCGAGGTGCCCGCGCCGCTATTGATCCAGCTCAAACGAAAGGTGTATCGCAAAAACACCTTTGCGCTGGCGCAAGGAATCCCGGCTCAGCCGGGGCGGCCGTCCAGCCGCGGCCCGGTGAGGACGCTCCAATAGCGCAGCGCGTAGAGCCCGAAACCGGCGGACCAGAGGGCGGCGGACGCGAGCACGGCCACGAGCATCTGCGCCGGCAGCACCAGGGGCAGGGCCACGCGCACCACGGCGGACAGGGACACCAGGACGTAGCAGGCCACGTCGAAGCCGTCGGCGCGCAGTTCGCGTGCCGTGTGGCCGCGGGCCGTGCGGGTCATCATGCCGATGACCAGCCCGCCGACCGCGCCGACCGTCAGTGCGTGGGTGGCGGTCGAAGCAGGCACGAGGCTGAAGGCGGCCAGCGCGCGCAGCGCCAGGTGCAGCGGGATCCAGAGGTAGGCAAGGTGCAGCACCCAGACCAGCGGGGTGCGCAGCGTCCGCCAGGGCTGCCACAGCGACCAGCGCGCCAGGTGCGCCGCGGCGGCCAGCGCGGCCACCACGGCGATCGTGCCGGCCGGCAGTTGCAGCAGGTCCGCCGCGAGCAGGGCCAGCACGGCGCCGAGGGCCGCCTTGTCCAGCCACTCGACCCGCCGCGCCCGCGTGCCCGGCACGCCGTTGTTGGTGAACATGGGGATCACCCGGCCGCCCATCACGCACAGGATGAACAGCACCGCATCCAGCGCCACCTGGATGCCGGCCCAGGCGGGCAGCGCCACCACCCCCAGCTGTCCCAGGTGCACGAAGAAGGTCGCCAGCGACAGCAGCACCAGCAAGCCGACGAAGAAGTAGTTGCGCTTGCTGCGGGCGGCATAGAAGGGGATGCCCAGCGCGACGGCGGCGGCCAGCGGGAACGCGCTGGCGACCAGCGCGGCGGCCCAGCCGAAAGGCGTAAGCACCAGCACGCGGCCCGCCAGCCAGAGCAGCGCGAGGGCGGCCAGCGGCCCGCCGCTGAGGGTCGGCCGGTTGGTCCAGTTGCGGCCGGCGGTGAGCAGGAAGCCGACGACGACCGCCAGCGTGAAGCCGAACAGCATCTCGTGCGCGTGCCACAGCGGCCCCTGCAGGTAGGCCAGGGGAAGCCATCCCGCGAATTGCAGCGCCCAGAGCGCGACCGAGGCGGCCGCGAAGGTGCTGGCCAGCAGGTAGAAGGGGCGGAAGCCCAGTTGCCACAACGCGAAGCGCGGCGGCGGGGCGCGGCGCGAGGCCGGCTCTTCGATGTTCAGGAAGTTGGTCATGGAGTCCTCGTCGGAGCCTGGCGGCCGCCGTGGCGGCGCTTCCAGGCGAAAGCGGCGCCCACGGCCGTGGCCGCGAACAGCGCCAGCGCCAGCGCGTTGAACAGCGCGCCGTCGGCCCGCCAGCGCAGGTCGGTGGCGCCCGCCAGCAGCCGCAGCAGCAGCGAGCCGTGCAGGACCGCGAGCGGAACATAGAAGACCGGCCCGAACAGCAGCTTGATCCGGGCGATGGCCGGCAGGATGACCGGCGCGTGGCCCATCATCATGCTGACGATGAAGCCCAGGCCGATCGCATGCAGCGCGGCATCGCGTGCCGGCAGGCCGGCCGCGGTGGCCATCCAGCAGAGGCCCCCGACGGCCAGCCAGCCATAGCCACCCAGCAGGCACACCGCCATGTAGCGCGGCAGTCCCTCGGCGCGGATCGTGCGGCGCGCGATGTCGAAGACGACCAGCCAGGCGGCCAGCGCCACCAGCGCGGCGCCGTACAGCAGTCCGCCGGCCAGCGGCCAGGGACCGGAGGCCGCGGCCCCCAGCAGCATCAGCCCCAGCACCGCCTGCAGCGAAGCCTGCGCGCCGGGCCGGCGGCGCATCAGCCGCGTCATCTCCAGCCGTTCGGCGGCGATGGTGATGATGAGGAAGGCGAACCACCACGGCAGCACGGCCCCGCCCGACGCACCCGCGGCGAACAGCAGGTTGCCCGCCAGCCAGGCCAGTGCGCTCACCAGCAGCAAGGCGGTGTGCGCGGCCGGTTGCCGCCGCACCAGCAAGACGTTCACCGCGGTGAAGGCCACGCCGGCCGCGGCCAGCAGCAGGCCCGCCGCAGCGTCCGCACCGGCCAGGAGGCAGGCGCCGGAGGCCGCGGAGGCGATGGGTGAGAGCCACGCGAGCGGGTGGCGCGCGGCCACGGCGCGTTCGACGCCGATGACGGTGCCCATGAAGGCGCAGACCATGAGGGCGGCGTGCGCGAGCGCCGCGCGTGGCAGCCAGCCGGCCTCCGCCAGCATGGCGGGAACGACGCCGACACGCGCCAGGCCGCCGGCCACGCCCGCCAGCAGGGCCGCGGCCACGCCGGCGGCCAGCAGGACGCCCGCGACGCGCCTGGGCGTCACCACCCCATGAAGCGCCTGGCGCTCCCGCTCAGGCGTTCCGAGGTCCATGGCGGCTCCCAGACCAGTTCGACGTGCAGCTTCAGTTCCGGGGGCAGGGCGCGGTCGAGCTCGTCCTCGATGTCGCCGATGATGACGTCGGTCACCGGGCAGGCGGCCGAGGTCATGGTGACGTCGACGTCGAGCCGCCCGTCCTTCACGCGCACGCCGTACACCAGGCCGACGTCCACGATGTTGAGGGCCACCTCCGGATCCACCACCCGCTCCAGTGCGGCGGTGACCACCGGCAGCAGTTCCGCCGGCCCGTCGTAGGGAAAGCGCTCCTCGCTCATGTTGCTTCTTCCTTGTGCGGATGCGGGCGCAGGTCATGGAACAGGATGCGGGCGAGCTGCGACCGGTTGGCGACGAGGTCGGCCAGCGAATAGCCGTCCAGCACGCGGTAGAACGCCGCCGCCGCCTCCTCGAGCACGTCGCGCAGCCGGCACTGCGGCGCGATGGCGCAGTCGCCGCCGTGCTCGGTGAAGCATTCCGCCAATGGGCCCTTGCCTTCCGTTTCCCGGACGACCTGGCCCACCACGATGTCGCGCGGCAGCCGCGCCAGCTCCATGCCGCCGCCCTTGCCGCGTACGTTGTGGAGCCAGCCGTGCCTGCCCAGGAAGTGAACCACCTTCACGAGGTGGTTGTCCGAGACGTCGAAGGCGGCGGCGATCTGCCCGATGGTGGCGCGCTGGCCGGGCTGCACGGCCAGGTAGATCAGCACGCGCAGGCTGTAATCGGTGAAGGTCGTGAGTTTCATGATCGCTCCTTCGCGAGGAAAAAGGGCCGGCATGCGCCGGCCCCCTTGCTTACCGGCCCGCCGAGGCGGCTCCGGGCAGTGATGCCGGCTGGCGCCGGCCGCCGGGCCGCAACAGCCGCAGGCCGTAGAGGGCGAGGAAACCGGCGCCGATGGCGAACAGCACGTCGCCGGGCACGCGCATCCAGACCAGCGCTTCCATCACCGGCGAATGGACGATCTCCGGCGACCGGGCGTACCAGAGGCCGCTGGTGATGCTCGCCCACGCCTGGTAGATGCCGGCGGGCAGCAGCGACAGGAAGACCATCATCGCCAGCCCGATGTTCAGGCCCCAGTAGGCGGGCTTGAGCAGGCCGTCCGCGTGCAGGTGGCGGGCGTAGAGGCCGCGCAGGCAGAACAGCATCAGGCCGATGCCCAGCATGCCGTAGACACCGAACAGGGCGGCGTGGCCGTGCGCGGGCGTCATGTTCAGGCCCTGCACGTAGTACAGCGAGGCCGGCGGGTTGATGGCGAAGCCCAGCAGGCCCGCGCCCACGGTGTTCCAGAAGCCGACGGCCACGAAGAACAGCACGGGCCACTTGTAGGCCTGCAGCCAGGCCACGCCCTGCGTGCGCCTCCAGGTCTGCAGCGCTTCCAGGCCGATCAGCGTGAGCGGCACCACTTCCAGCGCCGAGAACACGGAGCCCACGGCGATGACCGAGGTCGGTGTGCCGGTGAAGTACAGGTGGTGCAGCGTGCCAAGGATGCCGCCGGTCAGGAAGATGATGGTCTCGGCCACGATGGCGCGGTTGGCGCTGGTTGCGCGCACCAGCCCGATCTTGGTGAAGATCAGCGCGATGGCGGCGGTGGCGAACACCTCGAAGAAGCCTTCCACCCACAGGTGGACCAGCCACCAGCGCCAGTATTCGACCATCGAGTAATGCGTGCTCTGGCCCCACGTGAGCGAGGTCGCGTAGAAGCCCGCGATGCAGGTGGCCGACAGGAACACCATGGCGATCAGGCCGCGGCTTTCCGAGGGCGTCTTCAGCGCCGGCCACAGGGCGCGGCCTAGCAGGACGGCCCACAGGATCAGGCCGACGAACAGCAGCAGCTGCCACACGCGGCCCATGCTGGTGAACTCCAGGCCCTGGTTGCCGAGCCAGAAGGAGAAGTCGGTGCCGCTGCGCTGCAGCGTCCCCAGCCAGCCGGTCAGCGTCGAGCCGACCACGATGGCCAGCAGCGCGTAGAACAGGAAGTCCACGCCCAGCCGCTGGAACTTCGGCTCCTTGCCCCCCAGCATGGGCGCGAGGTAGAGGCCGGTGGCCAGCCAGGCGGTGGCGATCCAGAAGATGCCGACCTGCGTGTGGATGGTGCGGGTGGTCACGTACGGCAGCACCTCGCCCAGCGGGATGCCGAACAGCGCGTTGCCTTCCACCGCATAGTGCGCCGTCATGATGCCCATGGCGATCTGCAGCAGCATCAGGCCGATCACCACGAAGAAGTACTTGCGCGTCGCCTTCATCGACGGCGTGGCGACCACTCCCGCGAGCGGGTCGGTCTTGGGCGGCTGCGGCTCCTCTTCGTGCTTGCTGGCGCCCAGCAGCCACAGCAGGGCCGCGATGCCGGCCAGCAGCAGGATGACGCTGACCATCGACCAGACGGCGGCCGAGGCGGTGAGGGTGTTGCCCACCAGCGGCTCGTGCGGCCAGTTGCTGGTATAGGACAGGCCGGTTTCCCCCGGCCGGTCGGTGCTGGCGGACCAGGAAGTCCAGAAGAAGAACGCGGCCAGCGCTTTGCGGTCCGCGGGCTCCGTAACGTTGTTCTCCACCATCGAGTACTGCGAGCGCAGCTTCGTCATGGTCTGGTCGTTGCCGAACAGCGCGATGTAGTGGTCGGCGGTCTGGCGGATGGCCTGCGCGCGCATCGCCGACACCGTGACCTGGCCGGTGGCCGCGTCGTAGGTGTTGCGCCGCATCTCTTCCTTCAGCGCGGCGTCGACGGCGCCGCGCTCGGCCGCGCTGAGGGCCGCCGGGTCTTCGGCGATGGCCTTGGTCCGCATGTCGCGCAGCGCGACGGCTTCGCGGTGCAGCCAGTCGGCCGACCAGTCCGGCGCCAGGTAGGCGCCGTGGCCCCAGACGCTGCCCTGCTGCTGGCCGCCGGCGGCCAGCCAGACCTGCTGGCCGCGCTGGACCTGTTCGCCGGTGTAGAGGACCTGGCCGTCGGTGCTGACGACCGCCTTGGGGATGGGCGGCGCCGACTGGTAGATCTGCCAGCCGAAGAAGCCGAGGGCGCCGAACGAGAGCACGAATACGAATCCGAGCCAGCGCCACAGCATGTTGTTGCTTTTCATGATGTTCCTAGGGGCTAGGGAAGGGATGACTAGGCGCCGCCGCAGCTGCCGCAGCAGCTGCCGCTGGCCTGCCCGGTGCCCGTGCGGGTGATGGCGACACGCCAGGTGTCGGGGCCCTGCTCGAGGTACTCCCAGTCGAACTGGCCGGGGATCTCGGCGTTGAACTGGTAGTACAGGGGCTTGGGATCGTGGTCGTTCACGAGCTCCAGCGCCTCGCCCGCCGCGAGGGCGCCGAAGGTGGAGAAGATCAAGGGATGGCGGTCACGCGGGGCGACGGTGCGGACGTCGATCCGGGATGCGGTACGGGTCATGCGAACTCCTCTGTCGTAAAGATGCATTTGGAATGCATCTATTGTTCGAGAGGGTTCGCTGTGCGGCTTTGACGAATGTCAAGGGAACCGCTGCGGGGCCGGCGGCAGCCGGCCCGGGACGGGGGTGGTTACTTGACCAGCAGGACCGGGATGTCGCAGGTGGTCAGCACGTTCTGCGCCACGCTGCCCAGCAGGGCGCGGCCGAGGATGCCGTGGCCGTGCGTGCCCATCACGATCAGGTGGGCGCCTTCTTTCCTGGCGACCTTGACGACTTCCGTGCTGGGCGAACCCACGGCCCATCGGGAGGTGTAGCGCAGGTCGTGCCGCTGCAGGAACTTCTCGATCGGCTTGAGCACCTTCTCGGCTTCCTCGCGGTGGTAGTCGTTCACCGCCGCGGCGCCGACCATGCTCTTGACGCGCGGGGGCACCGACGGCTGGACGTTGACGACCACGATCTCGGCATCGGCGCCGCCGAACTCTTCGTGCGTGACGAGGAAGGCGAGGGCCTTCTTGGTGTAGCTGCTGCCGTCGGCGGCCAGGACGATCTTCATGGGGGTCTCTTTCTCGTGAGTGGGGAAAGCCGGTCAGCGCAGGACCAGCACCGGGATATTGCCATGGGTCAGGACGTGCTGCGTTTCGCTGCCCAGGAGCAGGCGCTTGAGGCCCTTGCGCCCGTGCGATGCCATCACGATCAGGTCGCAGCGGTTCTTCTTCGCCGCCGCCAGGATCGCCTCGGCCACCAGGTCGGAGCGGACGGTGGTGGCTTTCGCCTTCACGCCTGCCTTCTCGGCCGCCTTGCCGACGTCGTCGGCCAGCGACTGGCCCTGTTCGGCCCAGAGCTTCTCCACCCGCGCGACCTCGGCGCCGGACACGTTGGCCCCGCCCTCGAAATAGGACATGGGGTAGCGCGGCACCACGTTGACGGCGACGACCTCCGCGCCGATGCTCGCCGCGAGCTCGATGGCGCTCTTCATCGCCTTCTTCGACAGCGTCGAGCCGTCGGTGGGAACCAGGATGCGTCGGTACATGGCTCTTCCTTTTGGTGGGGCCAGCTTAAGCGGGGGGGGCCCGCCGCGGTTGATCCATGTCAACCGGGTCGGCGGGCCGCGACCGTACGCTTGCCGGATGCAGGCTTCCACCCTGGCCCCGCCCATTTTCGCGCACGCCGTCCTCGACGAGGCCGCGGAGTGGGAGGCCTTCAGCCGGCCCGTGCCGCAACGCGCCGGGACCTGGGAATCGTATCTCGCCATCGAGGGCATGTACTGCCCGGGGTGTTCGCTCGTCATCGAGCAGGCGCTGTCCGGCCTGCCCGGCGTGCAGGGCGTGGAAGTGAACGGCGCCACCGCCACCGCGCGTGTCGTCTGGTCGCCCCGTAAGGGCCGCCCCTCGCAATGGCTGCAGGCGCTGGAACGCGCGGGCTACCGCGGCATGCCGGCGGCCGACGCGCTGGCCGCCGTGCCGCGCCGGCAGGCGCAGCGCCTGCTGCTGTGGCGCTGGCTCGTCGCCGGGTTCTGCATGATGCAGGTGATGATGTACGCGGTGCCCGCGTACATGGCGGGGCCCGGCGAGATGACGGCCGACGTGGCGGCGCTGCTGCGCTGGGCCTCGTGGCTGCTCACGCTGCCGGTGCTGCTGTTCTCCTGCCGCCCCTTCTTCGGCTCCGCCTGGCGCGACCTGCGGCATGGCCGCATCGGCATGGACGTGCCGGTGGCGCTGGGCATCCTCATCGCCTTCGGCGCCAGCACCGCGGCCACCTTCGACCCCGCCGGCCCGCTGGGCGCGGAGGTCTGGTACGACTCGGTGACGATGTTCGTGTTCTTCCTGCTGTCCGGCCGCCTGCTGGAGCAGCGGCTGCGGGACCGCACGGCCGGCGCGCTGGAGGCGCTGGTGCGCCGGCTGCCCGATACGGTGGAGCGCGTTGCCGCCGACGGCAGCAGCGAGCGCGTCGCCGCGCGGCGCCTGGCCATCGGCGACCGGGTGCGCATCCATGCCGGCGAGGTCTTTCCGGCGGACGGCCGCGTGCTCGAAGGCGAGACCCAGGCCGACGAGGCGCTGCTCACCGGCGAGTCGAAGCCCGTTGCCCGCGGTCCGGGCGATCCGGTCGTGGCGGGCAGCGCCAACCTGGCCGGCACGGTGCTGGTGCTGGTGGAATGCACCGGCGATGCCACCCGCTTCGGCCAGGTGGTGGCGCTGATGGAGCGCGCGTCGATGGAAAAGCCGGCGATCGCGCGCATGGCGGACCGCTTCGCCTCGCCGTTCCTGGCCGGCGTGCTGGTGGCGGCCGCGGGCGCGGCCTGGTGGTGGTGGCCGGAAGGCCCCGGCCACGCGCTGGGCATCGCGGTGGCCGTGCTGATCGTCACCTGCCCGTGTGCGCTGTCGCTGGCCACGCCCGCCGCGACGCTGGCGGCGGCGGGCGCGCTGGCCAGGCGCGGCATCCTGGTGCGGCGGCTCGAAGCGCTGGAAACCGGCGCCACCGTGGATACGGTGGTGTTCGACAAGACGGGCACGCTCACGGCCGAACCCATGACGGTCACGGCCGTCCATGTCCGGGACGGCGTGACGCGGGAGCAGGCGCTGGCCTGGGCCGGGGCGCTGGCGCGGCATTCGCTGCATCCGGTGTCGCAGACGATCGCGGCGGCCGCGGGGGATGTGGCGGCAGCGGTCGAAGCCAGGGAATATCCCGGGCAGGGCATCGAGGGCATGGTGGACGGTGTCCGCGTGCGGTTCGGGTCGAGCGCGTTTTGCCGGGGTGGCTTCGCCAACCCGGCCTACGAAGACGATGCGGACGGATCCCGCAGGCCGGGTTGCGCGCAGCGCACCCCGGCGGAAAGCGCGCGCGTCCACCTCTCCGACGGCCAGGGCTGGCTCGCCAGCTTCGACATCGACGAAACCCTGCGCGCAGGCGCGCCCGCCGCCATCGCGTCCCTGCAGGCGCAAGGCATCGCGCTCGAGATGCTCTCCGGCGACCGGCCGGAGGCGGTGGCGCGGCTGGCGCAACGGGCCGGCATCGGCCGGGCGCTGGGCGGCCAGTCGCCGCAGGACAAGCTGGACCGCGTCGCGGCCCTGCAGCAGGCCGGCCATCGCGTGGCGATGATCGGCGACGGCATGAACGACGGGCCGGTGCTGGCGCGCGCGAACCTGTCCATCGCCATGGGGCAGGGCGTGCCGATCGCCCAGCAGCGCTCCGACTTCATCATCCAGGGGGGCCGGCTCGACGCCGTGCCGGCGCTGCTGCTGCAGGCGCGGCGCACCCGGCGCGTGGTGCGGCAGAACCTGGGCTGGGCGGCGGGCTACAACGCGCTGAGCGTGCCGCTCGCCATCGCCGGGATGATGCCGCCGTGGCTGGCCGGCCTGGGCATGGCCGCCAGCTCGCTGTTCGTCGTGCTCAATGCGGCGCGCCTGGCTCGACTGGACACCCTTCAAAGCCCTGGATCCCCGCCTGCGCGGGGATGACGACACATCATGGACATCCTCTTCATCCTCATCCCCCTGTCCGTGGTGCTCGCGTTCGCCATCCTCGGCGCGCTCGCGTGGGCGGTGTGGCGCGGCCAGTTCGACGGCGTCGATGCCGAGGGCGAGCGCATCCTGCGGGGCGATTGACTTGCATCAACCGCGACCCTCCGGACGGGAGGGAGACTCGGAGCATCGAAAAAAGGTGCTTCATGAACGAATCGACCGTCTCTCCAGCGACATACAACGACACTGTCGTCCGGCAGTTCACGTTGATGGCCGTGGTCTGGGGCGTGGTGGGCATGCTGGTCGGCGTGTTCATCGCGGCGCAGCTTGCATGGCCTGAACTCAATTTCGGCATTCCCTGGCTGTCCTACGGGCGCCTGAGGCCGCTGCACACCAACGCGGTGATCTTCGCCTTCGGCGGCTGCGGCCTGTTCGCCACCAGCTACTGGGTCGTGCAGCGCACCTGCCAGGTGCCCCTGTTCATGGGCAAGCTGGCCTCGTTCACGTTCTGGGGCTGGCAGGCGGTCATCGTCGCCGCCGCCATCAGCCTGCCCCTGGGCTACACCTCGGGCAAGGAGTACGCCGAACTCGAATGGCCGATCGACATCCTGATCACGCTGGTGTGGGTGTCGTACGCCATCGTCTTCTTCGGCACCGTCGGCAAGCGCAAGATCAAGCACATCTACGTGGCCAACTGGTTCTTCGGCGCCTTCATCCTCACCGTGGCGCTGCTGCACCTGGTGAACAGCGCGGCCATCCCCGCGGGCCTGATGAAGTCGTACTCGGCCTATGCCGGCGTGCAGGACGCGATGGTGCAGTGGTGGTACGGCCATAACGCCGTCGGCTTCTACCTGACCACCGGCTTCCTCGGGATGATGTACTACTTCATCCCCAAGCAGGCCGAGCGTCCCGTCTACAGCTATCGCCTGTCGATCGTGCACTTCTGGGCGCTGATCTTCACCTACATGTGGGCGGGCCCGCACCACCTGCACTACACGGCGCTGCCGGACTGGACGCAGTCGGTCGGCATGATCTTCTCCCTGATCCTGCTGGCCCCGAGCTGGGGCGGGATGATCAACGGCATCATGACGCTGTCGGGCGCCTGGCACAAGCTGCGCGAGGACCCCGTGCTGCGTTTCATGATCGTGTCCCTGTCGTTCTACGGCATGAGCACCTTCGAGGGCCCGATGATGTCCATCAAGACCGTCAACGCGCTCTCCCACTACACGGACTGGACGGTGGGCCACGTGCACTCCGGCGCGCTGGGGTGGGTGGGCCTGATCACGATGGGTTCGCTGTACTACCTGGTCCCGCGCCTGTTCGGCCAGAAGAAGATGTATTCGGTGCCGGCGATCGAGCTGCACTTCTGGATGGCGACCATCGGCATCGTGCTGTACATCGCCGCCATGTGGATCGCCGGCGTGATGCAGGGCCTGATGTGGCGCGCCGTCAATGGCGACGGCACGCTCACCTACACCTTCGTCGAGTCCGTCAAGGCGACCTATCCCTTCTACGTCATCCGCTTCCTCGGCGGCGTGCTCTACCTCGGCGGCATGCTGCTGATGGCCTGGAACACCTGGATGACGGTGGCCAACGGCCGTGCGGCGCGCTTCAGCGTGCCGGCCCCGCTCGCCCAGGCAGCGTGAACGAAAGCATCCAACCATGAGCGACAACACAACCCCCGTTGCCACCTTCTCGCACGAGAAGGTCGAGACCAGCAACTTCCTGATGATCGTGCTGATCCTGCTGGTGGTCGCCGTCGGCGGCCTGGTGGAGATCGTGCCCCTGTTCTTCCAGAAGTCCACCACCGAGCCGATCGCGGGCCTGAAGCCGTATACCTCGATGCAGGTCGCCGGCCGCGACATCTACGTGCGCGAGGGCTGCTACAACTGCCACTCGCAGATGATCCGGCCGTTCCGCGCCGAGACGCTGCGCTACGGCCATTACTCGGTGGCCGGCGAGTTCGTCTACGACCGCCCGTTCCAGTGGGGCTCCAAGCGCACCGGCCCCGACCTGCATCGCGTCGGCGGCAAGTACAGCGACGAGTGGCACAGGATCCACCTGAACAACCCGCGCGACGTGGTGCCGGAGTCGAACATGCCGGCCTATCCGTGGCTGGAGAAGACCCCCGCCGCCGCCGGCAGCATCCAGGCCCACATGAAGGCGCTGCGCGCCGTGGGCACCCCCTACAGCGATGAAGAGATCGCCAAGGCGCCGGCCGACCTGAAGGGCAAGACGGAGATGGACGCACTGGTCGCCTACCTGCAAGTCCTCGGCCGCTCGCTGAAGTAACCAGGAGAAAAGAATGGACGTCAACACCTTGCGCGAGATCGCCACCGTCGCCTCGCTGGTCACCTTCGTCGGCATCTGGGGCTGGGCCTGGTCGCGCCGCAACCGCGAGGGTTTCGAGGAAGCCGCGCGGATTCCCTTCGAACAAGACCAATAGGAGCAACGCGACATGAGCGATTTCACCAACGGCTTCTGGTCGCTGTACGTGGCCGGCGCCACGCTGGCCGGCATCGTCGCCTGCCTGCTGCTGCTGTGGATCACGGCGCGCAAGAAGATTCCCGCGCGCGCGGACAACACCACCGGGCACGTCTGGGACGAGGACCTGACGGAAATGAACAACCCGCTGCCCCTGTGGTGGGTGGGGCTGTTCATCCTGACCATCGTCTTCTCCCTGCTGTACCTGGTGGCCTATCCCGGCCTGGGGACCTATCCGGGCGAGCTGGGCTGGACCCAGCGCGGCGAGTACGAAGCCGAAGTGGCGCAGGCCAACAAGGAACTGGAGCCGCTGTACGCGCAGTTCACCGCGCGCCCCCCGGAGGAACTGGCGGGCAACGCCAATGCCATGGCCGTGGGCGAGCGCCTGTTCATGAACAACTGCGCCCAGTGCCACGGTTCCGATGCGCGCGGCAGCAAGGGCTTCCCGAACCTGGCCGATGCCGACTGGCTGTACGGCGGCGCTCCCGACAAGATCAAGGAGACCGTGCTCAAGGGCCGCGTCGGCGCCATGCCGCCGATGGCCGCCGCCGTCGGCTCGCCCGACGACGTGAAGAACGTCGCCAACTACGTCCTGAGCCTGTCGAAGGCCCCGCACGATTCGGTGCGGGCGCAGCTGGGCAAGGCCAAGTTCGGCGCGTGCGCCGCCTGCCACGGCATCGACGGCAAGGGCAACCAGGCGCTGGGCGCCCCCAACCTCACCGACGACACCTGGCTGCATGGCTACGGCGAGCAGGCCATCATCTCCATCGTCAACGGCGGCCGGACCAACGAGATGCCGGCGCAGGAAGGCAAGCTGACCGATGCGCAGATCCACGTCCTGGCCAGCTACGTCTGGGGCATGACCAACAAGCCGCAGGCGCCGAAGCCTTGAGGGGCCCTGGCGGGGTCGCTGGCGCGAACCCGCCCTACGGGAGACCGGGACCGGTAGGGCGGGTTCGCGAAAGCGACCCCGCCACTTCTTTTTCCTTGCGTCTGATCAATATCAAGTGCCGCGGCCCGGTGCCGCCGCACCATATCGAGGTATGAAAGTCATCCCCATCCTCCCCGCCGCGCCCGAGGAAGGCGGCCACGGGCTGTATGCTTCCGAGAAGAAGATCTATCCCCGCGCGGTGACGGGCCTCTTCGCGCGCTGGCGCTGGGCCTTCGTGTGGCTGACGCAGGTCATCTTCTACGGCCTGCCCTGGCTGAACTGGGGCGAACGCCAGGCCGTGCTGTTCGACCTGGCCGCGCGCCGCTTCTACATCTTCGGCTACGTCCTCTACCCGCAGGACTTCATCTACCTCACCGGCCTGCTGGTGATCAGCGCCTTGTCGCTGTTCCTCTTCACCGCCGTCGCCGGCCGCCTGTGGTGCGGCTTCGCCTGCCCGCAGACCGTCTACACCGAGATGTTCCTGTGGATCGAGCGCAAGGTGGAGGGCGAACGCAACGCCCGCATCAAGCTCGATGGCGCGCCGTTCTCGCTGGAAAAGCTGGTCAAGAAATGGTTCAAGCACCTGCTCTGGATCACGCTGGCCATGTGGACCGGCTTCACCTTCGTCGGCTACTTCACGCCCATCCAGGAACTCGGCCTGGAGTTCCTGCAGACCCGCATGGGCTCCTGGGAGGTGTTCTGGGTGTTCTTCTACGCCCTCGCGACCTACGGCAACGCCGGCTTCATGCGCGAACAGGTGTGCAAGTACATGTGCCCGTATGCCCGGTTCCAGAGCGCGATGTTCGACCAGGACACGCTGATCGTGAGCTACGACAGCGCGCGCGGCGAGCCGCGCGGCACGCGCGGGCGCAAGGACGACCTGCGGGCCAAGGGCCTGGGCTCCTGCATCGACTGCGACCTGTGCGTGCAGGTCTGCCCGACCGGCATCGACATCCGCAACGGCCTGCAGTACGAATGCATCGGCTGCGCCGGCTGCGTGGACGTCTGCGACACCGTGATGGACAAGATGCACTATCCGCGCGGCCTGATCCGCTTCACCACGCAGCGCGCGCTGGCGGAGGGGTCCGGCAGCGACGCCATCCTGCGCCGGGTGCTGCGCCCGCGGGTGCTGGTGTATGCGACGGTGCTGCTGGTGCTGACGGCGGGCATGATGGCCAGCCTGGCGCTGCGCATGCCGCTGAAGGTGGACGTGGTGCGCGACCGCGCCGCGCTCGCGCGCATCGTGCCGGGCGGCCGCCTGGAGAACGTCTACCGCCTGCAGGTCATGAACGCCACCGAGCAGCCGCAGCGCTATCGCATCGATGCCGCCGGGCTGCCCGGCCTGTCGATCGCTTCCGACGCGGTGGTCGAGATCGGCGCCGCCGAATCCCGCTGGGTCGCGGTGCGCCTGCAGGTGCCGTACGGCTCCGCCGCGCCCGGCTCCCATCCCATCCACTTCGACATCCAGGCCGTCGGCGCCGACGCGCACGTCCGGGAGAAGTCGGTGTTCCTCGTTCCCCGCTGAAAGGTCCCGCATGCAGCAGCAAATCCCGACGTCCTCGCCCTGGTGGCGCTTCCCCTTCGTCTGGCTCGTGATCGCGGGGCCGGCCGCGGTGGTGGTGGCCGGGTTCGTCACGGCCTTCATCGCGGTCAGCGGCGCCGATCCGGTGATCGCGACGGACTACTATCGGCGCGGGATGGAGATCAACAAGACACTGGCCGCGGGCAGCAAGGCGAGCCTGCCTGCGATGCAGGGGCGCAACCACGCGGCCACGCCGACCGCGCCCTGAGCGCCGGCCCGGCCCGTACAACGAGGAGCAGACGATGGCGAACCGGATGATGTGGATCGGCTGGCCGGCCTTCCTGGCCGCGTGCGTGCTGGAACTGCTGGTGTTCGCGCTCGTCGACCCGCTGGAGCTGCAATGGGCCGGGCAGCACCTCGGCTGGTCGCGCCAGGCCGTCTACACGGCCGGTTTCTTCTCCTTCTGGTTCGTCTGCATGGGCGCCTGCACCCTCAGCACCATGCTGCGCACGCCGGCGGCGGACGCGCGGTCGCCGACCTAGCGTCGCGAGTCGGCGCCGCCGCGGCGCAAAAAAGCGTAGTCTGATTCCTACAGGGGAAGCGCGGCACTTCCTACCGGGCAAGCTCTGCAGAGCTTCTTACATTGCGTAAGCCCATGAAAAAGTTGCTTACGTCCGGCCACAAGTTGGTGTTGCCCTTGCTGTTGCTGGCGACCTGGGCCGGTTCGCAGGCCCAGTCGCTCGGCACCCCCTCGTCCATGGCGTGGATCGGCCGGCCCCTGGAGATGACGGTGCCGGCGCGCTTCGCCTCCGCCGACGCGCGCGACGAATGCGTGCATGCGGACGTGTCCTTCGGCGACACCCGGCTGCCGCCGCACCGCGTGCGCGCCACCATCCTCGGCGCCGACCCGCAGCAAAAGCGCGTGCGCATCGAGACCGACGCCGTGATCGACGAGCCGGTCGTGACCGTGACGGTGCGCGCCGGCTGCCGCGGCGCGATCACCCGCAGCTACACCTTGTTGCCCGAACTGGCGTCCGAGCAGGTCGTGGCAAGCCTGGCCGCCCAGCGCGCTGGCGCAGCGCCGCCCGCCGCCCCCCTGTCCCCGGCCATGGCTGCCGCGGCCGGCATGGCGCCGCTGCAACTGGCGGCCGCCACCAGCACGGCGGTGCAGCCGTCGCCGCGGTCCCGGGCCGCGCGTCCGGTCGCTGCGGCTCCGCGGGAGGCCGCGCCGGCCAGGACGCGCGCCGCCCGTGCCGCCGTTCCCGGGCAGGCGGTGGCAACTGCACGGTCCGGCCCGCGGCTGCGGCTGGAACCCATCGAGGTCGACGGCAGCACGCTGCTGCGCGTGAGCGCGCAACTGGCGGAACCGGCCGGGGATGCCGGGCGCCGGGCCACCGCCGCCTTGCTCTGGCAGGCCATCAACGCCGATCCGCAGGAGGTGTTGCGCACCACGGTCATGTTGCAGGACCTGGAGCGCGACCTGGCGCAACTGCGGCAAGACGCCGTACAGACGCGGGCCGGGATGGCGACGCTGCGGCAACGGCTGGATGCCGCGCAGCCCTGGTACGGTTCCGCCGCCGCGCTGCAGCTGCTGGCCCTGTTGCTGCTGGTCGCTGCCGCCGCCGCCGGCGTCTTCTGGTACCGCACCCGCCACAGCATGGTCGAACACTGGTATGTGCAGGCGCCGCAACCCCAGCCGGAGCTGCAGCCGGCGGTGGCCGCCGCGGCCGCGGCTTCGCCGGATGCCTCGCCGGTGCCGGCGGAGCACCCGCGAGAGACACCGGCTGCAGCGGCGCCGGCCGTGCCTGCCGCGCCCGTGCAACGGCGCGGCACGGACCCCGTGCTCAGGGTCGAGACCCTCGCCGCGACCTTCGAGGAGGCCGAGTTCCTGTGCTCCCTGGGGCTCGCGGCGGACGCGGCCGCCGTGCTGAAGTCCTACCTGCAGGATAGCGCCGGCCCGGCGCCGATCGCCTTCTTCGAGTTGCTGCGGCTGTGCGAAAGCGAGGACGACAGCCGGGCCGCGGCCGCGGTGCGCGACCGCTACGCGCAGCTGTTCGGCGTGGAGCCGCCGCGCCTGGAGCAGGTGACCGCACCGCTCGGACTGGAGAGCCTGGCCGGGCTGAGCGCGAGCATCACTTCGGCCTGGCACACCCCGCGGGTGCTGAAGGTGATCGAGGACGCGCTGTTCGGCGTGCCCGCGGCCGGGCCGCCGCTCACGCTGCAGGCGGGCCGCGAGCTGCTGTGCCTCCATGACGTGGCCACCAGCCTCGCCACCGAAGCCGACACGCCGGGCGCCGGCGACGGCCATGCGCTGGCCCCGTGGGCGAACTCCGAGGACGCCGCCGGGGCGCAGCTCGCGGTGCAGTCGCTGGCGGACGTGGGCGACGGCAGCGTGTTCGGCGTCGACATCGACCTCGGCGCCCCTGCCGCTCCTGTCGCCCCGACGATCAGGGAGCCGGAGACCTCGCCGCTGATCGCGGAAATGCAGGCCGCCGCCCGCGAGGCGGAAGAGCGCGCCGCCCGGAAGCGCCGGCAGGAAGAGGAGGTCGAGGCCTTCAGCGCGGCGGTGGCGTCCGAGCGAATGCCGCTCGCCCGCCACTGAGCCACTGAGCCACGGAGCCCCGATGGCCGCCGTCCACTCCCGAACACCCGCCGAAGGCAACCCGCCGCCGGTGTTCGGGCGGGCCTCTGGCGATGCGCGCGCCGCGAGCCGGCCGGCCTGGTTGTCCACGGCGGCGCTGCAGCCGTCCGACGAGCCCCAGCGGATCGCGGACCTGCGCGGCTTCGGCCTGCTGGACACCGAACCCGACGAGGATCTCGACCGCCTGGTGCAGCTCGCCACCGTGCTGTGCGGCACCCCCCTCGGCGCGTTGACCCTCGTCGACAGCCATCGCCAGTGGTACAAGTCCCGCGTCGGCCTGCCAGTGCAGCAGGTCCCACGTGACAAGTCTTTTTGCGCCCACGCCATCCGCGACCCGGACCGCGTGCTGGAAATCCCCGACGTCGCGAAGCTCGGTTGGGCCGATCCGCAGCCCTGGGGGCCGAAGGGGCCGACGCTTGGCTTCTATGCCGGCGTGCCGCTGCGCACCCGCGAGGGCAGCGCGATCGGCACGCTGTGCGTGATGGACGGCGTGCCGCGCCGGCTGACCGACAGCCAGCGCGACGGCCTGGCCAAGCTGGCCCGGGCCATCTCCAGCCACCTGGTGCTGCGCCGGCAGTTGCGCATCGCCACCGAGACCGACCGCCTGACCGGGCTGCCGAACTGGTTCCACTTCGAAGCCGAGTTCGACCACCACAAGCCGGACCGCGGCATGGTCTGCTTCGTGCGGCTGAAGACCATCAACCAGATCGGTTCGGCGCACGGCTTCCGCGTGGCCGACGCCCTGATTCGCCAGACCGCGGACAGGCTGCGCGTGTTCGGCGACCGCGGCGCGTTCCTCGGCCGCATCAAGCGCGGGCTGTTCATCCTGTTCTTCCCGCAAGCCCGCCCGGACGAATTCGCGCGCCGGCAGGCGCCGGAGCTCGCCGGCAGCCTGGGCCAGCCCTATGCGGTGAACGGGCTGTCGCTGGTCTGCCCGGTGACCCTGGGCTTCGCCTCGTTTCCCGACGACGGCGGGACGCTCGACGAGGTGGTGAACGCGGCGGACACGGCGCTGCAGGTGGCGATCGAACGCGAGCAGCCGATGGCCTTCTTCGACCGCAGCGTCGACAACGTGCTCAGCACGCACTTCCGGCTGGAGCCGCAACTGCGGCTTGCGCTGGAACGGTCGGAGTTCGTCAACCACTACCAGCCGAAGGTGGAGCTCGCCACCGGCCGCATCGTCGGTGTCGAGGCGCTGGTGCGCTGGATGGATCCGCAGCGGGGCCTGGTGTCGCCGGGCGAGTTCGTGCCGGCGCTGGAAACCACCGGCCTGATCGGGGCGGTGGCGCAGAAGATCATGGAGCGCGCGATCGACGACTGGCGCGGCTGGCGCGATGCCGGCCTGCCGGCGCCGCGGATCGCCGTCAACGTGGCGGCGGCGCAGTTGCGCCACGATGACTTCGTGCCGGCGCTGCAACGCGCGCTGGCGGCGCTGGACGGCGACCCGTCGGCGATCGGCATCGAGATCACGGAAAGCATCCTGATCGGCAACATGGAGCGCGCGATCGAGGTGCTGAGGCAGGTGCGGGCGCTGGGGGTGCCGGTGGCCATCGACGACTTCGGCACGGGCTATTCGTCGCTGGCGTACATCGTGACCCTGCCGATCGACGAACTGAAGATCGACCGCGCCTTCGTCATGAAGATCACCTCCGATCCGGCGTACGAGGGCATCGTGCGCACCTGCGTGGCGCTGGCCCGCGGCCTGCACCTGTCGGTGGTGGCCGAAGGCGTCGAGACCGCGGCCCAGGCCGCGGCCTTGCGCGCGCTGGGCTGCGAGCAGGCGCAGGGCTTTTTCTACAGCCCGCCGGTGCCGGCCGACCAACTGGCCCGGTTGCTCGAGGCCGGGCCGTTCAGGAGTTGAAAGCGTCGGGTTGCGGCAAAGCCGCACCCCGACACCGCCCGCCTCAAACCACCTTCACCAGCTCGAACAACACCGTCGGCGGCAATTCGGTGGCCAGCTGCTCGCGGCCGACCTTCGGGGTCTCGAAGCGGTCGAAACCACTCAGGTGGAACGACGGCACTTCGCGGGTGATCTCCACCAGCGGGCAGCGGTCCTCGCCGCCCAGGACGTCGCGCCGGAAAGCCGCGACCTCGCCGGCGGGAACGTCGTAGGCCGTTACCAGCACGTTCGGCCGGGTGTCGCCGATCGCCGCGCCGGCCTGCCCGGTGTCCGCCGCCGCGACCGCATCGATGCCCATCTTGCGCAGCGCCTCGACCGCGTCCTTGCGCAGGCGATCGTCCCTCGCGATCACCAGCACCCAGGCGTCGCGCAGCGGCGCGGAGGACCCGTCGCCATGGTCGGTCAGCTCCAGGCAAGCCATGCCCTCGGTGCTGAGGAAGGTCTTGGGGAAGCCGATGGTCAGCAGCGCCGCGCCGTCCTCGCGCGTGCGCGCGACTTCGAGCGAGGAGGACGCCGCGATCTGCCGCAGCAACATCCAGTGCAGCCCGTCGTTCAGGCGGCGGCCGCGCGGCCGCACCGTCCAGCCCACGCCGCCCGGGTGGGGCGAGGGCGCCGGCGGGGGCGTCGTCACCCGCACCTTCAGTTGCGCCGGCCCCGGCCATTCGGCCTGCGCCAGCGAGATGTGAAGCTGCTTGCTGAAGCTGAGGGCCCAGTCGATCGCGCTGTTCAGGAGGCTGATCGCCACCGGCGGGTCGAGCAGCACGTCCACCGCCTGCAGGTCGCTGGTGATGCCAACGCCGGCGGCCTGGAGTTCCTGGGCCCGGTCGTCGAGCACATGGCGCACCAGCTC
The DNA here is from genome assembly GCA_021323335.1 of Ramlibacter sp. GTDB lineage: Bacteria > Pseudomonadota > Gammaproteobacteria > Burkholderiales > Burkholderiaceae_C > Ramlibacter. The sequence continues at coordinate 35,361 of JAJTCN010000005.1, read as the reverse complement.
CGACAGGTCCACGCGCTCGCGCGCCTGGCGGATGCGGCCGCCGGCCAGCCGGGTGATCTGCTGCGCCCGCAAGCTGGTGCCGCGCAGCTGGTGCATCGCGTCCGAGAGCGCCTTGGCTTCGCTGCGGCGCAGCCGGCCGGCGCCCACCAGGTAGTTCAACGCGCGCAGCAGCAGGTTGCTGCTTTCCACGGCCTGCTCGGACAGCGCGGCGACCAGGTTGGGCCACTGCTGCGACATGCTCCATGGCGCGTTGGGATCGGCGGGCGCATAGGAGCCGTTGCCGTCGGACCAGCGCCGTCCGATCGGCGGGTTGCCGCCCTGTGCCGGTTCCGCGGCGGCGGGGGAAGCATCGGCCTCCGGCGCGACCAGCGACAGGACGGCTTGATCGATGGACTTGTTCATGGGGTGCCTCCGGTGGGATGTGCGGGGCTGAGCGCGGCCTGCGTGCCCAGCAGGGTGCATTGGTGGGAGCAGTAGTCCACCAAGGCGTCGATTTCGGTGGACTTGTCGAACACGGCGTCGACGCCGAGCTGCGCGCAGCGCTTGCGCACGCTGGCGTTGACGTAGTTGCTGAAGACGATGATCTTCTGGTCGGTCCGGGCGCGCTGCACGCGCTGCACGAGGCGCATGCCGCTGCCGCCCTTGAGGAACAGGTCCACGATGAGCATGTCCCAGTCGGAGTTGCGGGCGATCCAGTCCAGGGCGCCGTCTTCGGTGGCGCTGCCGCCGACCACGCGCACGCAGGTCAGTTCTTCCAGGGCGCCCACGAGGTTCTCCTGGATCTCCGCGTTGTCCTCCACGACGAATACTGCAAGTTGCACGGGGGGCTCAATCGGTAATGGTTTCAAGGCGTAAGGCACTCTATTCCCGCTTACTGCTGAACCACTCGGATGGGCCCCCGTTTGCATGTAGGAGGGTGCCTACGGTTTTTCCGCCGTGCGTGCGGCAACGTAAGATGCGAAACACGACATGGACCCAGTGACAGCCTCCAACGCTGACCACCTGCTGAAGCTCGTGGAGCGCAGCGCCTTCATCGGCTTCTGGCGGCTCGACGCGAAGCAGGGCCACCTGTACTGGTCGGAGCAGCTGGCACGCCTGCACGGCGCGCCACCCGGTTACACGCCGACCTTCGAGAACGCGCTCGGCCACTACGCGGAGGAACACCGCGCGGAACTGGAGGCGCGCATGCGCGCCTGCCAGGAGCAGGGCATCCCCTTCGACATCGAGGTGCAGCTGAACTCGCTGCAGGGCCGCCGCATCTGGGTGCGCTGCGTCGGCCAGCCGCTGGCCGCGGCGGACGGCAGCCTCGCCGGGGCCGAGGGGCTGGTGCAGGAGATCGCGCCCGCCGGCTATGCGGCGGGGACGCTGATGCGCCACACGGTGAGCATGGGCGGCGCGCTGGGCAGCGGCGAAGCCTTCGTCACCATCGACGCGCAGGGCCGCATCAGCTATGCCAACGAGCAGGCCGAGCAGATGCTCGGTGGCGAGGCCATCGCCGGCCGCAAGATCTGGAGCTTCTTCCAGAAGCGCGCGCGGCTGGCGCTGGAAGAGCGCTTCATGCACGCGCTGGAGCGGCGCGAGGCGATCGAGCTGGAGGAACTGGACGCGCAGGTGAGCCACTGGCTGGAGCTGCGCGGCTTCCCCTTCGGCGCAGGGCTGGCCCTGCACCTGCGCGACGTCACGGCCCGGCGGCGGGCGCAGCAGCACCTGATGCTGCTGGAGGGCAGCATCGCCCGCCTGAACGACATCGTCATCATCACCGAGGCGGCGCCGTTCCGCGCGCCCGGGCCGCGCATCGTGTTCGTCAACGAGGCCTTCGAGCGCCGCACCGGCTATTCCCGCGACGAGGTCATCGGCCATTCGCCGCGCCTGCTGCAGGGGCCGGACACGCAGCGCCCCCAGCTCGATCGCATCCGGGCCGCGCTGGAGCAGTGGGAGCGCGTGCGGGTCGACCTGATCAACTACACCAAGGCCGGCGAGCCGTACTGGGTGGACCTCGACGTGTCGCCGGTGTGGGACGAGGCCCGCCGCCTGACGCACTGGGTGGCGGTGGGGCGCGACATCACCGAGCGCAAGCGCGACGAGGAGAAGATCCAGTACCTGGCCTTCTACGACCCGCTGACGCAGTTGCCCAACCGGCAGATGCTGCTGGACCGGCTGAACGAGGCGGTGGGGGAGAGCGGGCACGCGCGCGAAGGCGCGCTGATGTTCATCGACCTGGACAACTTCAAGGTGCTCAACGACACGCTGGGCCACCAGAAGGGCGACCTGCTGCTGCAGCAGGTCGCGCGGCGTCTGCGCAACTGCGTCGCCAAGGGCGACCTGGTGGCGCGGCTGGGCGGCGACGAGTTCGTGGTGCTGCTGGAAAACCGGCCGGACAAGCCGCTCGACCCGGTCACCGCCGCCGAAGCGGTGAGCCAGCGGATCCTGGAGGGCCTGGGCGAGCCCTACGTGCTGCCCGGGTACCTGCACCACAGCACCTGCAGCATCGGCGTCACGCTGTTCGGCAAGGCGCCCTCCAGCGTCAACGAGCTGCTCAAGCAGGCCGACCTGGCCATGTACCAGGCCAAGGCCGCGGGCCGCAATGCGGTGCGGTTCTTCGACCCCGAGATGCAGGCGGTGGCGTCGGCCAACGCGGCGCTCGCGTCGGACCTGCGGCAGGCCTGGCGCGACAACCAGCTGAAGATCGAATACCAGCCGCAGGTGGGGATGGATGGACGGATGTTCGGCGTCGAGGCGCTGCTGCGCTGGGAGCATCCCACGCGCGGCATCGTCCGGCCGGACGCATTCATCCCGACCGCGGAAGAGACCTCGCTGATCATCCCGATCGGGCACTGGGTGCTGGAGGCGGCCTGCGCCCAGCTGGCGGAGTGGGCCCAGCGCCCGGATCGCAGCCACCTGAGCATCGCGGTGAACGTCAGCGTGCGCCAGTTCCGGCATCCGGACTTCATCGACGAGGTGATGACCTGCGTGCGCCGTGCCGGCATCCGGCCCGACCGGCTGAAGCTGGAACTCACCGAAAGCCTGCTGGCCGACCACCTGGACGCCGCCATCGCCAAGATGCGCAACCTCAAGGACATGGGCGTGCGCCTGTCGGTGGACGATTTCGGCATCGGCTATTCGTCGCTCTCGTACCTGAAGCGCCTGCCGATCGACGAACTGAAGATCGACCGTGCCTTCGTGAAGGACATCCTCACCGATGGCAACGACGCGGCGATTGCCGGCACGATCATCGGGCTGTGCCGCAGCCTGGGACTGGAAGTGATCGCCGAGGGGGTGGAGACGGAGGAACAGCGCGCTTTTTTGCACCGCCAGGGGTGCGAGCGCTACCAGGGCTACCTGTATTGCCGGCCGCTGCCCCTGGCGAACCTCGAGGCGTTCATGGAGGCGCACCCGGGACCGGGCGCGGCGCTCACACCGGAACCATCTTCAGAGGTGTCGTGACCACCGCGCGGGGCAGGCGCAGGACGATCGCCTGGCGGTTGCGGATCAGTTCCACGTCGTGCTGCTGCGCCAGGGCCTGCACTTCGGCCCACGCGAGCGGCGCCTCGCCCGGCTCGTGCAGCTGGGTGAACGTTCCGTCCGACTGGGCCTGGTATTCGACGGCGACGACGCCATGGGAGGAAGACAGCTCGGTGCGCAGGGTGATTTCGCCGGGCGCCGCGGCGGAATCCGCCAGGGTCAGGATGGCGGCGGCCACCAGGAAACGGGCCGCGCTGCGCGAAACCTCGAACTCGCCTTCACCCAGCTCCATCCGCAGCTCGAAGCCGCGGAAATTGAGGCCGGTGGAGAGCAGCCGGACGACCTCGGACACGCCTTCGCGCAGGGTCGCCGTATCGTCTTCACCCGCTTCCATCCAGGTGCAGACCTCGAGGCAACGGGCCACGGCCTGGCGCGACAGGCGGTTGAGCTTGGACACCGAACCCTGGAGGTCGTCGCTGTCCACCGATCCGCGCTCCATGCGCGCGCCCAGGGCTTCGGCCATCATGCCGAGCGACTGCAGGTGCACCACCATGTCATGTCGCAGCGGCGGGGTCAGCCGGCGCAGGATGTCCTGCTGCGCGGCGCGCGCGAGGCTGCGCATGCGCTGCGGAGAGGCATCCGGGGCCGGTGGGGGCGCTCCGGCGGAGGTGGAGATGATCGGGTCGATGGCCAACACTGCGTGGGGTTTGTGAGGATCAGGTTGGAAGCGAGTGTGGGCCGTCCGTTCCGCCCCGGCTGTCAGGACCACCCGGGCGCGGCTGTAGGAAGAAGACGCCAGGAAGCGGCGGCGCCCGCTTGTGCTGTAATTTGCGCAACGAAGGTGAACGGATTCCGCATTGACCTTTTCTTCCCTGCCTGACAAGAGCGCGGCGGCCCGGCTGGCCGGGCTGCTCGATTCCGCCATGGACGGCATCATCAGCGTCGACGACGAGCAGCGCATCGTGCTGTTCAACCGCGCCGCCCAGAAGATGTTCGGCTGGACGACGCAGGAGGTCCATGGCCAGCCGCTGGACATGCTGATACCGCAGAGGTACCGCGGCGGCCACTCGCAGCAGGTGCGGCGCTTCGGCGCCACCGGCACCACCTCCCGACGCATGGGGGACAACACGGTGCTGTACGCGTTGCGCAAGGACGGGGGGGAGTTCCCGATCGACGCCTCGATCTCGCAACTCAACGCGCCCGAGGGAAAGTTGTACACGGTGATCCTGCGCGACGTGACCGAGCGGGTGCGGGCGCGCCAGGAACTGGCGTCCTTCGCGGCGGAATCGACGGGCGTGCGCGAGCAGGAGAAGTCCCGCATCGCGCGGGAACTGCACGACGAACTGGCCCAGTCGCTGACCGCGCTGAAGATGGACACCATCTGGCTGCGTGACAATTCCGCCGGCGATCCGCAGGCTCAGACGAAGCTGGCCCAGATGCTGGCCCTGCTCGACGGCGCGGTGGCGTCGGTGCGCCGCATCGCGGCCGACCTGCGCCCGCTGGTGCTGGACGACCTCGGCCTGGTGGCGGCGATCGAGTGGGTCGTGCAGAACTTCACCCAGCGCACCGGCGTCCCGTGCGACCTGGACATCGACGAGTCGCTGGAGCTGGACGAGCCGTTCGCCACCGGCGTGTTCCGCATGGTGCAGGAATCGCTGGCCAACGTGGGCAAGCATGCCAGCGCACGCAGCGTCCAGGTCTCGGTGCATCGGCGCGGGGACAACGTGGTGCTCTGCGTGCAGGACGACGGCGTCGGCTTCCGCACCGGCGAGCCGCGCAAGCCGCAGTCGCTGGGCCTGGTGGGCCTGCGCGAGCGGGCCTTGCTGATGCGCGGCGAGGTCAGCGTCCAGAGCAGCCCCGGCGCCGGCACCCGGGTCGAGGCGCGCATCCCGATCGAAGGGACGGCCGAATGATCCGGATCGTCCTGGCCGACGACCACGCCATCGTGCGCGAGGGCCTCAAGCGCATCGTCGGCGACGCGGCCGACTTCCAGGTGGCCGGCGAGGCCGCCGACGGCACCGAGGTCATGCAGGTCGTGCGCTCCACCGATTTCGACGTGCTGGTGCTGGACCTGTCCATGCCGGGGCGCAGCGGCATGGAGCTGATCAAGCTGGTGAAGGCGGAAAAGCCCAAGCTTCGCATCCTGGTCCTGAGCATGCACCAGGAGATGCAGTACGCGGTTCGCGCGATCAAGTCGGGCGCCAGCGGCTACCTCACCAAGGAAAGTGCGCCCGCGCAGCTGGAGCAGGCGATCCGCAAGATAGCGGCCGGCGGCGCCTACATCTCGTCGGAGGTGGCGGAGCAACTGGCGCTGGGCGCCATGCCCGGGGGTGGCGAAGCGCTGCCGCACGAAAGCCTGTCGGACCGCGAGTTCCAGGTGTTCCGGTTGCTGGTGGCCGGGGACGCCGTGACCGACATCGCGAACAAGCTCAACCTGTCGGTGAAGACGGTAAGCACGCACAAGGCCAACCTGATGCAAAAGCTCGGCCTGTCGAATGCGACGGAGCTGCTGCGGTACGCCCTGAAGCACGGGCTCGCCGACCCGCTGAGCTAGCGCTCCGCCGGCCGGCTTCACCGCAATGCGGCGAAGGCCCGGCTCCGTCGCGCGGCCGTCCTACAGTCGCGCCACGGCCGCGCCACCTAGATTCGTGCACCACTCACGAACACGCGAATCATGACGGTACTGAAAGAGGGAGCGATGGCGCGGATGGGCGACCGGATGCGTCGCCTGGGCGGCTGGATCCGGCGGCACCCCTTGAAGGCGGCGGCCGCGGTGCCGCTGGCCGGCCTGCTGTACGTGGCCGCCCTGTACCCCTTCACGCCGAGCATCGGTGACATCCGCAAATCCAAGCAGGAGTCGGCCTCGGTGGTGCTCTCGGCCGACGGCAAGGAGCTGGCGACCTTCCGGCGGGCCAACCGCGACTGGGTCAAGCTGTCGGAGATCTCGCCCCGGGTGACCCAGGCCCTGCTGGCCACCGAGGACAAGCGTTTCTACGACCACCACGGCATCGACTTCGTGCGCACCGGCAAGGCGGTGCTCAACACGCTGACCGGCGACGTGGAGGGCGGCTCCACCCTCACGCAGCAGCTGGCCCGCAACCTGTACCCCGAGCAGATCGGCCGGGCGCAGACCGTCACCCGCAAGGTCAAGGAAGCCATCACGGCGCTGAAGATCGAGGCGATCTACAGCAAGGACGAGATCCTCGAGAGCTACCTCAACTCGGTCTCCTTCCTCTACAACGCCTGGGGCATCGAGATGGCCTCGCGCACCTATTTCGACAAGCCCGCGAAGGACCTGAACGAGCTGGAGGCCGCCACGCTGATCGGCATGCTCAAGGGCACCGCCTACTACAACCCGGTGATGAATCCGGACCGCGCCCTGCAGCGGCGCAACACGGTCCTGGCGATGATGGTCAAGGAGGGCAAGCTGCCGCAGGCCCGGTTCGACACCCTGAAGGCGCAGCCGCTGAAGCTGGACTTCGAGCGCCTGCAGGAAGTCAACGGCCCGGCGCCGCACTTGACGGAGTACCTGCGCCGCTGGCTGACGGAGTGGGCCGACAAGAACGACTACAACATCTACTCCGACGGCCTGGTGGTGAAGACGAACATCGACTCGCGGCTGCAGGCCATGGCCAACCAGGCGGTGGAGCGGCAGATGAAGCAGCTGCAGGCCGTGGCGGACGTCGAGTGGTCCCGCAGCGGCCTGGCCAGCCTCGGCACCGACCCGGCCGCCTACCTGGCCCGGCGGGGCGACGTGCGGCCCTTCGAGCACTTCTGGAACAGCAATCCCAAGCTGGTGAAGGAGTGGATCCGCGAGTCTTCCGAGTACAAGGCCACGCGCGAGAAGGGGCGCAGCGACGAGGAGGCGATCGAGCAACTGCAGCAGGATGGCGGCTTCATGGCCGACCTGCGCAAGAGCAAGACCATGCTGCAGACCGGCTTCCTGGCGATCGACCCCACGACGGGCGCGGTGCGTGCCTGGGTCGGCAGCCGCGACTACGCCCAGGACAAGTTCGACCACGTGCAGCAGGCGCGGCGCCAGCCCGGGTCCACCTTCAAGCCCTTCGTGTACGGCGCCGCCTTCGAAAGCGGCATGCGGCCGACCGACACCTTCATGGACGGCCCGGTGGAGATCCGCATCGACCGCAACCAGGTGTGGCGCCCCACGGACATCGACGGCATGACCAACGCGCCGATGACCCTGCGCGAAGGCCTGGCCCGGTCGAAGAACACCGTCACCGCGCAGGTGATGCAGCAAGTGGGCCCGTCGCGGGTGGCCAGCCTGGCCCGCGCCATGGGGGTGCGCCAGAGCAAGCTCGACGAAGTGCCGTCGCTGGCGCTGGGCACCAGTCCCGTCACGCTGAAGGAAATGGTGGCGGCCTTCGGCACCATCGCCAACGGCGGGAACTACCTGGAGCCGAAGATCGTGACGGCGGTGGAAGACCGCGACGGCAACGTGCTGGAAAGCTTCCAGTCCCCGGCCGGCGAGACCGCGCTGTCCAGCGAGGCCGCCATGACGCTGCTGGACGTGATGCGCGGGGTGGTCGACTCCGGCACCGCGGTGGGACTGCGGGCGCGCTTCGGCCTGGCCGGCGACCTGGCCGGCAAGACCGGCACCACCCAGGACAACGCCGACGGCTGGTTCATCCTGATGCACCCGCAGCTGGTGGCGGGCGCCTGGGTCGGCTTCAACGACAACCGCGTGGCGATGCGCAGCTCCTACTGGGGCCAGGGCTCCCACAACGCGCTGCTGGTGGTGGGCGACTTCACGCAGCAGGCCGTCAAGGCTAGGGTGCTGGACGCCAAGGCCACCTTCGCCGCGCCGCGGATGGCGGAGCAGGAAAAGCCGTTGATGGACCGCATGGGCGACTGGTGGAACAGCGTCTTCACCACGCCGCCGGTCACCGACTCCGGCACCCCGGTGGTGACCATCCCCGAGGTGAAGCCGGAAGCGCCTTTGCTGGAGCCGCCGCCACTCGAGCCGCCGCCGCGTGCGATGGCCATGCCGCCGCCCGTGGTGGCCCCGTCACCCGCCGCCGCGCGGGATGTGCCCGCGGTCGCCGACCTGCCGCCGCGCGTGCCGGCGTTCCCCCGCGCGCTGGAGGCGGCGCGGCCGGTCGAGACCATCCCGGGCACGCAGGTGTACCGCGAGCCCGAGCAGGTGACGCCGCCGGCGGCGGCGATGGGAGCAGGGGGAGGAGGAGGCAGCGCTCGCAGCGAGCCTGCCGAAGTCAGCCTGCCGATCGGCGAGGCGACGGGGAGCGCGACAGCGCAGTAGGCCGGGTTCCGCGCAAGCGGACCCGGCAACTCTTGCTCTGGATGCCGGGTCCGCTTGCGCGGAACCCGGCCTATGGATCAGCGATCCAGCTTGCGCTCGCGCCTTGCCTCGTCGTCGTTGCGCACCACCTCGCGGGCGTCGCCCACGGTCTTCTGCGCCTTGCCCTTGAGCTCCTGCGCGTGGCCGCCCACCTGGGTGCTGGTGTCGCCGGTCAGCTTGCCGACTTCCTTCTTCACGGCGCCGGCGGCCTGGTTGGCCGCGCCCTTGACCTGTTGCTTGTTCATGGGAATCTCCTTTGCGGGTTGGATGGTTCCCATGTTGGGCTCGCCGGGGCCGCGCCAAAGCCGCGCATGCCGGGTGACGCCGTGCGCCGTGTCCTACATCGGGCTGCCCGGCTGCGACAGCAGGCCGCGCAGCCGCTCGATGTCGACGATGCGCACGTGGCGCTGGTGCACCTCGATCATCCCCTCCTCGGCGAAGCGCGAGAACGTGCGGCTCACCGTCTCCAGCTTCAGGCCGAGGTAGCTGCCGATCTCCTGGCGCGTCATGCGCAGCACCAGCTCGGAGCGGGAAAATCCCCGCGCCTGCAGCCGCTGCACCAGGTTGAGCAGGAAGGCGGCGAGGCGCTCCTCGGCCCGCATTGTGCCCAGCAGCAGCATCACGCCATGTTCCCGCACGATCTCGCGGCTCATCACCCGGTGCAGGTGGTGCTGCAGCGCGCCCACTTCGCGCGACAGCTCGCCGATGCGGTCGAAGGGCATGACGCACACCTCGGCATCCTCCAGCGCCACGGCGTCGCAGGTGTGCTGGTCGTTGACGATGCCGTCCAGGCCGACGATCTCCCCGGCCATCTGGAAGCCGGTCACCTGGTCACGCCCGTCTTCGGCGTTGACGCAGGTCTTGAACGTCCCGGTGCGGATGGCGTAAAGGGCGTGGAATTTCTCGCCGCTGCGGAACAGGGCGGTCTTGCGCTTGACCCGGCGCCGGGTGCTGATCACCGCGTCGATGCGGGCCAGCTCGTCGTCGGACAGGCCAACCGGCATGCACAGCTCGCGCAGGCTGCAGTTGGAACAGGCCACCTTGATGCTGTGGGGGAGGGACGGCGCGCTGTCGCGGGAAGCTGGGCTCATGTGGAAATTGTCCGGCCCGGCCCGGCGCCCCGGTTGACTCAGATCAACTCGGGCGGACGCGGCCCGGCGCACCATGACGCAACCGAACAGACGCCATGCCATGACCGCACAGATCACCCCCGAGCTGCTACGCAAGTACGACGTGCCAGGGCCCCGCTACACGTCCTATCCCACCGCCGACCGCTTCGTCGAGGCCTTCGGCGAGACCGACTACCTGCAGGCGCTGACCCAGCGGCGCAGCGGACCCGCCGCCCTGGCGATGCCGCTGTCGCTGTACGTGCACATCCCGTTCTGCGAGTCGCTCTGCTACTACTGCGCCTGCAACAAGATCATCACCAGGCACAAGAGCCGGGCCGGCGACTACCTGCGCTACCTGACCCGCGAGGTGGAGCTGCACGCGGAAGTGCTGGGTACGTCGCAACCGGTGAGCCAGCTGCACCTCGGTGGCGGCACGCCCACTTTCCTGTCCGACGAAGAACTGAAGCAGCTGATGACGATGCTGCGCCGCAACTTCGCCTTCGCCCCCGGGGCCGAGTGCTCGATCGAGATCGATCCCCGCACGGTGGACGCGGTGCGGCTGCAGGCGCTGGCGGACCTGGGCTTCAACCGCCTGAGCTTCGGCGTGCAGGACTTCGACCCGGACGTGCAGAAGGCGGTGCACCGCGTGCAGCCCTACGAGTCGGTCGCCCGCCTGATGGAGGAGGCGCGCCGCATCGGCTTCGAGTCCATCAACGTCGACCTGATCTACGGCCTGCCGCTGCAGACGCCCGAGTCGTTCGCGCGCACGCTGCAGCAGGTGGCGTCGATCAAGCCGGACCGCATCGCCCTGTATGCCTATGCGCACCTGCCGGAGCGCTTCAAGCCGCAGCGCCGCATCGTCACCATCGAGCTGCCCGGCGCGGCCGCCAAGGTGTCGATGCTGTCGCAGGCGCTGGCCGCGTTCCTGAGCGCGGGCTACGTCTACATCGGCATGGACCATTTCGCGCTGCCCGGCGACGCGCTGGCGGTGGCCAAGCGGCAGGGCCGGCTGCACCGCAACTTCCAGGGCTACAGCACGTATGCGGATTGCGACCTGATCGGGCTGGGCGTCTCCGCCATCGGCAAGGTGGGCGCCACGTACAGCCAGAACGCCAAGACGATGGAGGAGTATTGCGACCACCTGGACCAGGGCCGGCTGCCGGTGGCGCGGGGGCTGGCGCTGTCGCGCGACGACCTGGCGCGGCGCGCGGTGATCATGGCGCTGATGTGCCAGGGCCAGGTGGTGTTCGAGTCGATCGAGGTGGCCTGGCTGCTCGACTTCAAGACCTACTTCGCCGCGGAGATGGAGCAGTTGCGCGCGCTGCAGGAGCAGGGCATGGTCGTGATCGATGACACCGGCATCCAGGTGACGGCGCAGGGCTGGTTCTTCGTGCGCGCGGTGGCCATGCTGTTCGACAAGTACCTGCAGGCGGACCGCAACCGGGCGCGCTTCTCGCGGATCATCTGAGATGAGCTGGACGCTGGCGGGAACCGCCTTCGTGATGGGCCTGGTGGGCGGGCCCCACTGCCTGGCGATGTGCGGCGCCGCGTGCGGCGGCGTGATCCGCGGCGTCGGCGCGCCGCCGGTGCGCGGCATGTGGACTTTCCAGGGCGGACGCCTGCTGGGCTACTCGCTCGCCGGCGCGGCCGGGGGACTGGCCTTCCAGAGCTTGGCCTGGTTGTCGCAGAACACCGCAGCATTGCGCCCGGTGTGGACGCTGTTCCACCTGGCCGTGCTGGCCTGGGGCCTGATGCTGCTGGCCCAGGCGCGGCAACCGGCCTGGGTGGAGACCGCCGGACGCAGCGTCTGGCAAAAGGTGCGGCCGCTGGCGCAGCGCCGCGGCGGCCTGGCGATGACGGGCGCGCTGTGGGCCTTCATGCCCTGCGGCCTGCTGTATTCGGCCTTGCTGGTGGCGTCCCTCTCGGGCGGCGCGCTGCAAGGGGCGCTGTGCATGGCGCTGTTCGCCGCCGGCAGCGGCATCTCGCTGGGCCTGGCGCCCGCCGCGCTGCGCCGCCTGCAGGACATGGGCAACCGCCTGCGCAAGGATTCCGGAACCCGCATCGCCGGCTTCCTGCTGGCGGCCACCGCTGCGTGGGCCTTGTGGGCGGACGTGGCGCATCGCGTCGCGGTGTGGTGCGGGCTGGCCTGAGCGGCGGGCCCGGCGCTATGCTGTGGCATCGCAGCCAGGGAGCCCGCCACGATGACTCCGCGCAAGACAACCGATGCCCCGAAGGACGGCGATTTCGCGTCCTCCCTCGAACAGCAGCCCGAGGCCGCGCCGCCCGCCGCCACGCCGGAGCGTGATCCGCCCGGCGAGGAGGCCCAGCCGCGCGAGCAGACCCTGCAGGACGTGCTGGCGGATGGCGAAGAGCCGACCGAAGACTTCCTGGAGAAGTTCCGCGCGCTCCAGGAGGCGCCCGAACTGAGCGACGAGGAGATGGAGCGCCAGGCGCTGGAGGCCGGCGGCGACGACGGCGACCCCCGCACGCCCGAGTGACATGGTGTCGGCGGCAGGCTGCGATACTGCCGGCATGCGTTCGACCATCGTGCGGGAAGAAGAGGTGGAGATCACCGCCATGCGGGCGCAGGGCCCGGGCGGCCAGAACGTCAACAAGGTCTCCACCGCCATCCACTTGCGGTTCGACATCCGCCGCTCCTCGCTGCCCGAGGACGTGAAGGAGAGGCTGCTCGCGCTGCCGGGCCGCCGCGTCACCAAGGACGGGGTGCTGGTGATCAAGGCGCAGTCCGCCCGCAGCCAGGAGCAGAACAAGGCGGCCGCCATGGAGCGCCTGCAGGACCTCGTCACCGAAGCGGCGCAGGTCCAGGCGCCACGCCGCCCCACCAAGCCGACCCGCGCGTCGAAGCGGCGGCGCCTGCAGGACAAGGCCGAGCGGTCGGAGGTCAAGGCCGGCCGCGCCAAGGTGCAAGAGTGAGCGGCGCGGCGGCGAAAGCGGCGCTCCCGCGCCAGTCGCTGGGCCTGGTGGCGCTGGTGGTGCGCGAGTACGACGAAGCGCTGGACTTCTATGTCGGCACGCTCGGTTTCGAACTGGTGGAGGACACGCCGGTGCCGGCGCAGGGCAAGCGCTGGGTGGTGGTGCGGCCGCCGGGCCCGGGCGGTGCGTGCCTGCTGCTGGCGCGCGCCTCGGCGCCGGGGCAATCGGACCGCATCGGCGACCAGACCGGCGGCCGCGTCTTCCTGTTCCTCTTCACCGACGACATCGACCGCGACTGCGCCGCGTACCGCGCGCGTGGCGTGCGCTTCGTGCGCGAGCCCGAGGTGCAGCCGCACGGCAAGGTGGCGGTGTTCGCCGACCTGTACGGTAACCTGTGGGACCTCATCCAGCCTCCCGCCCCCGCGGCGTACGAGTACCCCTGAACGAGCCTGCCATGCGGATCCAGATCGACGACCTCACCGGAGCGGAAGTCCTCGCGCTGCTGGAGGAGCATCTCGCCAACATGTACGAGCTGTCGCCGCCCGAGAGCGTGCATGCGCTGGACCTGGCGAAGCTGCGCAGCCCGGACATCACCTTCTGGACGGCGTGGGACGGCGCGCTGCTGCTCGGATGCGGCGCGCTGCGGCAGCTGACGCCCACCCACGGCGAGGTGAAGTCGATGCGCACGCCGAAGGCCTTGCGCGGCCGGGGCGCCGGCCGCGCCATGCTGCAGCACATCGTCGGCGAAGCGCTCTCGCGGGGTTATCGGCGGCTCAGCCTGGAAACAGGTTCGCAGCCCGGCTTCGAGCCGGCGCGCACGCTGTACCGCAGCTTCGGCTTCACTCCCTGCGGCCCGTTCGGCGACTACCGGGAGGACCCGAACAGCTTCTTCATGACGCTGGCGTTGCGGGAATGAACTGGCGGCTGCTGGCCGACGCCGTGCTGCTGCTGCACTTCGGCATCGTCCTCTTCGTCCTGGCCGGCCTGCTGGTGATCGTCATCGGCGGCCTGCGGGGCTGGCGCTTCAGCCGCTCGCCCGGCTTCCGGCTCGCGCACCTGGCGGCCATCGGGTTCGTGGTGGCGCAGGCCTGGCTGGGCGCGGTGTGCCCGCTGACCACGCTGGAGATGTGGCTGCGCGCGCAAGCCGGCGACGGCACCTACGGTGGCGGCTTCATCGAGCACTGGGTGCACCGGGTCCTCTTCTGGGAAGCGCCTTCCTGGGTGTTCACGCTGGCCTATTCCCTGTTCGGGCTGGCGGTGTTGGCCGCATGGTGGTACTTTCCGCCGCAGCGCCGACGCCGATGAAAAAGCTCCTCCTCCTCTTCACCCACCTGGCCGCCATCGGCCTCGGCTTCGCCCTGGGCATCTATGCGCTGCCGATCCTCATCGCCCCGCCGGCGCCGACCGTGGCGGAAGTCGGGGCGCAGGTCGGCGCGAATGCCCTGACGGGCCAGTTCAAGCGCGACCTGAAGGGCAGCGACGCCTTGCACTGGGGCGAGGGCACCGTCTCGGTCGGCACGCGCAGCATCGGCCTGGCCGGCCGGCTGGCGCCGGGACCCGACTACAAGCTGTACCTGTCGCCGGAGTTCGTGGAAACCGAAGACGACTTTTTCCGCGTCAAGCCGCGCATGGTGCGCGTGGGCGACGTGAAGACCTTCGAGAACTTCGTCGTGCCGGTCCCCGAGGGCATCGACCCCGCGCGCTTCACGACCGTCGTCGTCTGGTGCGAAACCTTCAACCAGTTCATCACCGCCGCCAGGTATCGGTAGTTTGGAATACGTCGTCCTCATTGCCGCGGGCCTGTTCGCGGGAACGCTGGGCGGCATCGTCGGCACCGGCTCCTCGCTGGTGCTGATGCCGATCCTGGTCGTGATGTTCGGGCCGCGCCAGGCGGTGCCGATCATGGCCGTAGCCGCCATCATGGGCAACCTCGGGCGGGTGCTGGCCTGGCGGCGCGACATCGACTGGCGCGCCTGCGCCGCGTATGGCTCCACGGCCGTGCCGGGCGCGGTGATCGGCGCGCGCACGCTGCTGGCCATCCCGCCCGGCGTCGCCGAAGCGGCCCTGGGCGTGTTCTTCCTGTCCCTGATCGGCGTGCGCCGCTGGTTGGCGCACCGCTCGCTGAAGCTGTCCTTGCGCCACCTGGTCTTGCTGGGCGGGCCGCTGGGATGGCTGACCGGCGTGGTCGTGTCGACCGGCCCGCTCACGGTGCCCCTGTTCACGTTCTACGGCCTGGAGCGCGGCGCCTTCCTGGGCACCGAGGCGGCGGGCTCCATCGGGATGTACGTCGCCAAGGTGCTGACCTTCCAGGTCCTGGGTGCCTTCCCGCCCGAGGTGCTGCTGCAAGGCGTGGGCATCGGCGCGACGCTGATGGCCGGCTCCTTCATCGGCAAGCACGTCGTGCTGGGGCTGTCGCCACTGGCCTACCGCTGGCTGATCGACCTGCTGATGCTCTGCTCGGGTCTGTCGCTGCTCTGGGCCGCGCTGCGCTGAGGTTGTCGCAGCCGGGACGGGGCGTCCCCGCCATGACAGCGACGGCCGCGTGGACCGGACTAGATTGCAGCGAACCCGCAGGAGCCTTCATGCAGCCCGATCCCCTCGCCTTCATCCGCGGCATCAACGAAACCGCGGCGTTCAACCGCTGGTGCGGCATCGAGGTGCTGGCGGCGGGCGAGGGCCGCGCCGAGATCGCGCTCGCCTGGCGCGACGACCTGGGCCAGTACGCCGGTTTCCTGCATGCCGGACTCGTCGGTGCCCTGGTCGACACGGCCTGCGGCTTCGCGGCCGCGACGCTGGCCGGCCGCGTGCTGGCCTCCCATTTCTCCGTCAACTGCCTGCGTCCGGCCGTGGGGGAGCGGTTCGTCGCCCGCGCCCGCGTCGTGAAGCCGGGCCGCACCCAGGTGTTCACGGCCTGCGAGCTGTTCGCCGTGGCCGGAGGCGAGGAAAAGCTCGTGGCCACCGGCGAGACCCTGCTCACGCCGGTCGCTGCTCCGGCGCGGCCGCCGGGCTGAGCCGCCCAGCCGCCGGGGGCGCTTTCGGCGCGGATACCACAGCACCTGACTGGACCTTCCTACAACAAGACCCTGCAGGCCGGCGGAGGATGGTTCACCTCTACCATGGGACATCCGCATGCCTGACCTCAAGCTGGAGGCCCAACCCACCGTCATGGATCCCGCGCGAAAGCCACAGACCCCGGCCCGGCCGCCGCTGGACGCCCGCCTGACCGAGCAGCGCAATCCGCGCAGCGCCCGCATCGACCAGATGGCGACGCTGGAGATCGTCGACCTCATCAATTCCGAAGACCGGCTCGTCGCCGCGGCGGTGAGCGACGAGCGCGAGCGCATCGCGCGCGCCGTCGACCTGGCCGTCGGCGCATTCCGCGCCGGCGGCCGGCTGATCTACGTCGGCGCCGGCACCTCGGGCCGGCTCGGCGTGCTGGACGCTTCCGAGATGCCCCCGACCTACCGCACCGAGCCGGACATGGTGCAGGGCGTGATGGCCGGCGGCTTCGAGGCGCTGCTGCGGGCGCAGGAAGGCGCCGAAGACCATCCGGAGGATGGCGCAGCGGCGATGGACGAGCGCAGCGTCGACCAGCGCGACTTCGTGCTGGGCATCGCGGCGTCCGGCACCACGCCCTATGTGCATGGTGCGCTGGCCCGCGCGCGTGAACGCGGCGCGCGGACGGGCTTCCTGCTGTGCACCCATCCGTCGGAGCAGATCCTGCGCACCCACGACGTCGTGATCGCTCCACTCGTGGGGCCGGAAGTCATCACCGGGTCCACGCGCATGAAGGCCGGCACCGCCACCAAGATGGTGCTGAACATGATCAGCACCGCGGCGATGGTCAAGACCGGCAAGGTCTACGGCAACCTGATGGTGGACTTGCAGGTCACCTGCCAGAAGCTGCAGGACCGGGGAGAGCGCATCCTGATCGACACGCTGGGCGTGAGCCGCGACGAGGCGACGCGCCTGCTGGACGCCGCCGGCGGCCACGTCAAGACGGCGATCGTGATGTCGCGGCTCGGGCTGGACGCCGCGGCGGCGCGCAAGCGCCTCGAGGAGTCGGGCGGCGCGATCGGCGGGTTGAAGTAGAAAGGTTGTCGGGGTGCGCTCCGCGCAACCCGACCTACGAACCCGGTAGGTCGGGTTCGCGAAGCGACCCCGACACTCGACGTCTTACTTGTCGCCCCAGGGCATCTGGTTCCACAGCTGCTTGAAACCGGCTTCGGCTTCCTTGAGTTCCGCGTCGTAGCGGGCCGGCGGCAGGTAGCGCAAGGGCGCGAAGTAGCTCGCGGACTTGGCCTGGAACTCGGGATCGGCCGCGGCCTTCTGGATCGCATTCACCAGCTGCTCGCGCACCGGCGCGGGCATGCCCTTCGGCGCGGCGATGCCGCGCAGCGACGCCATCACGATGTCGTAGCCCTGCTCCTTGAAGGTGGGCACGTTCGGCGCCAGGACGGTGCGGTTGGTGCTCATCTGGCCCAGCTGGCGCAGCGGCGTGCCGCCCTTGGCGTACTGCAGCGCCTCGCCGATGTTCATCGCGGCCATCATGATCTGCCGGCTGGCGATCGCGTTGTGCACTTCGGCGGCGCCCTTGAACGGCACGTGCGTCAGCTTCACGCCCGCGGCGCGCTCGAACATCAGGGCGGCCAGGTGGTCGTCGGAGCCGATGCCGGTGGTGCCGTAGGTGACCGCGCCCGGATTGGCCTTGGCGTATGCCACCAGGTCCGCCAGGTTCTTGATGGGGCTCTCGGCGTGGACCGAGAAGTTGCCCGGATCGTCGATCACGTTGCCCAGCAGCTCGAAGTTCTGCCAGTGGAAGTTGCTCTTGCGCTCGATCGGGATGGTCAGCACGTTCGGCGTGTTGATGAAGCCGATGGTGTAGCCGTCCGGCGCCGCATTGGCGATCTCGCCGAAGCCGATGCCGCCGCCGGCGCCGGCCCGGTTCATCACCACCACGCTGGCGTTGTTGCCCAGGTACTTGGCGATATAGGGCGCCATCACGCGGGCGATGATGTCGGTGCCGCCGCCGGCGCCGTAGGCCACGATCATCTTGATCGGCGCCTCGGGGTAGGCCGCGTGCGCGGGGCTGGTCGCCACGGCCGCCGCGGCGGAGAGCAGGAGGGCCGGCACCAGGCGGCGCAGGAAGGAGGGGAAGCGTTGCATGGGATGTGTCTCCGTGGGTTACTACAGGGGCGGCGCGTCACGCGAGGATGCGTGCGCGCCTTTCTTCGAAACGGGGCCAGGCCTCGGGGTTGACGAGGCGCGGCGGGCGGCCGCCGGCGAGCAGCAGCGCGATCTGCTCGGCGGCCATCTGCGCGACGTTGCGCCGGCATTCGTGCGTGACGCCGGCGATGTGGAAGCTGGCGAACACGTTGTCCATCGCCAGCAGCGGGTGGTCCAGCGGCGGGGGCTCGCGGTCCCAGACGTCGACGCCGGCGCCGGCCAGGTGGCCAGATTGCAGCGCATCGACCAGCGCCTGCTCGTCGTGGATGCCGCCGCGCGCGGTGGTGACGAAGATCGCCCCCTTCTTCATGCGGGCAAAGGCCTTCGCATCCATCATCTTCAGCGTGGTCGCATCGCGCGGGCAGTGCAGCGAGACGAAATCGGCCTGCGCCAGCAGCTGGTCGAACGTGACGGCCCGGGCGCCGCGGCGCACGATCTCGTCGTCGGGCAGCAGCGGGTCGGCGGCGATCACGTCCATGCCGAAGGCCTTGGCCAACGCGGCCACGCGCGTGCCGACGTGGCCCAGGCCGACCAGTCCCACGGTCTTGCCGTGGATCTCGCGGCCCATCACGTCCTCGCGCGTGAAACCCTGTTCGCGGCGCATCCGCCGGTCGCACTCGATCATGCGGCGCGACACGCCCAGCATCATGGCCAGCGTGTGCTCGGCCACCGAGGTGGCGTTGCCGCCGGCCTGGTTGACGACGGCCACGCCGGCGGCGGTGCAGGCCGCGACGTCCACCGTGTCGTAGCCGGCGCCGCTGGAGGACACCGCCAGCAACTGCGGGCAGCGCGCCAGCAGATCGGGGCCGGCGAACCACTCGCGCGGCAGTTCGTCCTTGGCGGCGGACACGTGGTACACGTGCGCGGCCGCCAGCTGGTCCCAGGCGGCGGCTGCGGCGCCCTGCGTGGCGAACACGCCGAGCGACACGCCGGCCTCGCGCGCCAGGCGGGCGTCGAAGGCCGGGTCGATCCAGAGGTCCGAGCGGACCACGCGCTTTTCGTTCGCCATCGGCATCAGCGCGGCGTCGGGGCGCACCCGATGCGCTTGAGCGTCACGTCGATCCAGGCGGTGTCCAGCGTGCCGGCCTTGATGTCCGCCATCATCTGTTCCTCGAGCTTCACCTTCTTGCGCGAAGCCTCCAGCACCGCTTCGACCTCGTCGAAGGGCACGCACAGCAGGCCGTCCGCGTCGCCGAGGATCAGGTCGCCGGGTTCGATGACCATGCCGTCGATGGCGATCGGCACGTTGATCTCGCCGGGGCCGTCCTTGTAGGGACCGCGGTGCGTGACGCCCGCCGCGTACAGGGGGAAGTCCAGCTGGGCGATGACGTCGCAGTCGCGCACCGCGCCGTTCAGCACCACGCCCGCGACGCGGCGCTGGATGGCGGTGTTGACCATCAGCTCGCCGAACAGGGAGTTGGTCAGGTCGCCGCCGGCGTCCACGACGATCACGTCGCCGGGCTGCGCCATCGTCAGCGCCTTGTGGATCATCAGGTTGTCGCCGGGCCGGCACTTCACCGTCAGCGCGGGACCGGCGAGCTTGCCGCCCTTGTGCATGGGGCGCAGGCGCGCTCCGCCCGCCGTCATGCGCGTCATGCAGTCGCTGACGTTGGCCACCGGGATGGCGGCGAAGGCCTGGATGTGCTGTTCGGCAACCTGCCGCTGCCGCTTGAGGATCTGGAGACCGACCATGGGGATGTCCGTTGTCGTGATGGAGGAAGGGGAAAGAAGGGCCCGGTGCGGGACGGATCAGGCGGCGGCCGGCAGCAGGTAGCTGGCGTCGAGCTCGCGGAGGTCGTTGACGCCCAGCATCGCCATGTTGCGCGAGACTTCGTCGCGCAGCAGCGTGATGCCCTTGCGCACGCCGTCCTCGCCGGCCACCGAGGCGGCGTAGTTGAACGGGCGGCCGACGAAGACGAATTTCGCTCCCAGCGCCAGCGCCTTGAGCACGTCGGTGCCGCGGCGGAAGCCGCTGTCGATCATGACGGGCACGTCCGGGCACGCGGCCACCACCTGCGGCAGCATGCGCAGGGGCGCCACCGTGCCGTCGAGCTGGCGGCCGCCGTGGTTGGAGACGATGATGCCGTCCACGCCGTGCTCCACGGCCAGCCGCGCGTCGCGCGGGTCCAGGATGCCCTTGACGACCAGGTTGCCCGTCCAGAGGGAACGGATCATGCGCAGGTGGTCCCAGTTCAGGTGGCCGCGGTCCGAGAAGTCGCGCTGCACGTTGGCCGACAGGATGGGGGCGCCGCGCCGCGCGTAGTTGTTCTCGAAGTGCGGCATGCCGTGCACGGCGATGGTCCGCAGGAAGGTGCCGAACAGCCAGCGCGGATGCGTGACGCCCTGCCAGGCGAGCGAGAGGCTCGGGCGCAGCGGCGTCGAGAAGCCGGCGCGCACGTTGTTCTCCCGGTTGGCCGCGATGGAGGAGTCCAGGGTGATCACCAGCGTGCGATAGCCGGCCGCCGCGACCCGCTCGATCAGCGCGCGGATGTTGGCCTCGTCGCCCGGCAGGTAGGCCTGGAACCAGGCGTCCGGGTTGGCCTGCACGATCTCCTCCAGGCGGATCAGCGAGGAGCCGCTCATGACCATCGGCACGTTCTCGCGGGCGGCGGCGCGGGCCAGCACGAGGTCGCCGCGGTAGGCGGACAGCGCGCTGATGCCCATGGGCGCCAGCCCGAACGGCGCCGACCAGCGCTTGCCGAACACGGTGGCCGAGGTCGTCCGGCGCGAGATGTCCACCAGCATGCGCGGCAGGAATTCGTAGTGTTCGAAGGCGGCGGCGTTGGCGCGCAGCGAGGCGTTGCGCTCGACCGCGCCGGAGATGTAGGCGAACACCGGCGCCGGCAGGTGGCGGCGCGCGGCCCGCTCGAAGTCGTCGAGCGAGAGGACGTGGCCGAGGCGCGCCGGCAGCGCGATGGGGTGGTTCGCGGCAGCGGCGACGGCGGCAGGTTGCGCGGCCGCGGCGGCTGCGGGGGATTCGATCTGCATGGGAGCCCGGAGTGTCCGCGAGATGCAATTTCGCGTCCAATACATAATTGGGGCTTCATTGATGCCTTTGCGGCATGACCATGATCGACATCCGCCAGCTGCGCTATTTCCAGGCCGTCGCCGAGGAGCTCCACTTCGGGCGCGCGGCCGCCCGGCTGGCGATCGCGCAGCCGGCGCTGTCGCGGCAGGTGCAGCAGCTCGAGGAAGCGCTGGGCACGCCGCTGCTGCGCCGCACCCAGCGGCGGGTGGAACTGCTGCCCGCGGGCGCGCTGCTGCTGGAGCGCAGCCGCGCCATCCAGCAGGAGCTGGAGCGCGCCGTCACCGACACGCGCCGCACCGGCACCGGGGAGCTGGGCCGGCTGTCCCTCGGCTTCATCCATTCCTCCACCTACGGCTTGCTGCCGTCGATCATCCGGCGCTTCCGGCAGCAGCATCCCGGCATCGAGCTGGAACTGCTGGAGCTGCCCATCACCGCGCAGCATGCGGCGCTGGTGCGCGGCACCATCGACCTCGGCCTGCTGCGCGTGCAGGCCGCCCCGCCCGAGCTGGAGGTGCTGGCCGTGATGCCCGACCCCTTCCTGCTGGCGCTGCCGACGCGCCATGCGCTGGCCGGCCGCACCCGCGTGCACCTCAAGAGCGTGGCGGGCGACCCCTTCGTGATGTTCCCCCGGGACGAGGCGCCGCTGCTGCACGCGGGCGTGCAGGCGCTGTGCGCGCAGGCCGGTTTCGTGCCGCAGGTGGTGCAGCACGCGACGCAGATCCACACCGTGGTGGGCCTGGTGGGCGCCGAGCTGGGCGTCGCGGTGGTGCCGTCGACGGCGCGCAACCTGCGGCCGCGCAACGTGCGCTTCGTGCAGCTGGCCGACAAGGCGGAGCCGGTGCACGTGGCGCTGGCCTG
This sequence comes from Ramlibacter sp., assembly GCA_021323335.1. Lineage (GTDB taxonomy): Bacteria > Pseudomonadota > Gammaproteobacteria > Burkholderiales > Burkholderiaceae_C > Ramlibacter. The sequence continues at coordinate 13,427 of JAJTCN010000005.1, read as the reverse complement.
GCGGCGCGGCCAGGAAACGCCGGCCATCCTGGCCTTCCGCCGCGTGACGCAGGACGTGGTGGCTTCGCTGCGCCGGCCGTGATGCCGGAGTGGCATCAATGGCCGCGGAATTATGTATTGGACGGGCCCGCTGCCGGGCCCGACACTCGCGCGGGATACCTACCAAGGAGACAAGATGAACATTCGCCGCCGCGGCATCACCCGCCGCCTGGCCACGCTCGGCCTCTTCGCCGCCGCCGCCGCGCCCGCCTGGGCGCAGGAATGGACGCCGACCCAGCCCATCACCATCCTGGTGGGCTTCGCCCCCGGCGGCTCGGCCGACCAGATCGCGCGCCAGCTCTCCTTCGCCGCCAAGGGCATCATCCCGGTGCCGGTGCTGGTGGTGAACAAGGCCGGGGCCGCCGGCGCCATCGCGGCGCAGGCCGTGGCCGACGCCAAGCCGGACGGGTACACGCTGTTCGTCGGCGGCGGCAGCGAGACCACCTCCGTGGGCAACTTCAAGCCGCTGGGCTACGACCCGCGCAAGTCCTTCGTGCCCATCATCAAGGTGTCGCGCGCGCCGAGCATCCTGGTGGTGCGGGCCGATTCGAAGTTCACCGACATGAAGGCCTTGCTGGCCGAGGCGAAGCTGGGCGCCGAGAAGGTGTCGTACGGCTCCACCGGCGAGGGCGGCATCTTCCACGCCACCGGCCTGGTGCTGGAGAAGCAGGCCGGCGTGAAGCTGCTGCACGTGCCCTACAAGGGCGCGGCCGACTCGATGAACGCGGTGCTCGGCGGCCAGGTGGATTCCGCCTTCGGCGCCTACGAGGAGATGAAGCCGATGATCGATGCCGGCCGGCTGCGGCCGCTGGCGCTGTTCTCGCGCAGCCGGCTTCCGGGCCTGCCGAACGTGCCGACCCTGACCGAGGTGGGCGTGCCGATCGTGCTGGACAACATGAAGGGCCTGATGGGCCCGGCCGGCATGCCGGCCGCCGTGGTGCGCTACCTGCACGACAGCTTCCGCAAGGCCATGCAGACGCCGGAGTGGAAGGAGTACGTGGCCAAGTCGGGCCTGACGGAGGACTATGCGCAGGGGCCGGCGTTCCAGAAGGAAATCGTCGAAGCGTATGACCTGATCGGCAAGGCGATCGCCAAGTGATGGAGTCCTTCGGCAAGGACAGCCCGGTCGGTTTCATCGGCCTGGGCGTGATGGGCAACGGCATGGCGCATTGCCTGCTGCGCGCGGGTTACCGGCTGCACGTATTCGCGCGGCGCGACGCGGCCGCGCAGCCGCTGGTGCAGGCCGGTGCCATCCGCGCCGCGTCGCCCGCCGACGTCGGTCGCGATTGCAGGCTGGTCTTCCTCTGCCTGTCCGACGACGCGGCGGTGGAGGACGTGCTGTTCGGCGAGCGCGGGCTGGCGCAGGGCCTGGCGGCCGGCAGCTGCGTGGTCGACACCAGCACCATCGCCGCCACGTCGGCGCGCGCGTTCGCGCAGCGGCTGGCGAAGCAGGGCGTGACGCTGCTCGACGCGCCCATCAGCGGCGGCCAGCAGGGCGCCGAGAGCGGCACGCTGGCCTGCATGATTGGCGGCCCGGCCGATGCCGTGGCGGCCTGCCGGGAAGTGATGGGCGTCTTCTGCAAGGCCATCACGCACGTCGGCGAGGTCGGGGCGGGCCAGACGGTGAAGTCGTGCAACCAGGTGGCCGTGGCCGCCGCGATGCTCGGCGTGGCCGATGCGATCGCGCTGGCCCGGTCGCAGGGCGTGGACCCCGCCGTCATGCGCGCGGTGCTGCTCGGTGGCACGGCGCGCAGCTTCGTGCTGGAAAAGCACGGCCAGCGCATCATCGACGGCGAGTTCAAGCCCGGCTTCCGGGCCCGGCTGATGCGCAAGGACCTGCGCATCGCGCTGGCCACCGCGCAGGCGGGTGGGGCGGCCCTGCAGGCCGCGCCGGTCGCGGAGCGGCTGGTGGGCGAGCTGTGCGACAGCGGCCACGCGGAAGCGGACTGGGCCGCCGTGGGCCGGCTGGTGCAGGAAAAGGGCGCCGCCTGACGCGCGGCCGGCAGGAACCGGTGCGCGCCTACAAGCGCCGCCGTCCTGCCGACCTATCGTGGCGGCCATGACCGATCGCGACCCCGAGCAGTACCTGCAACGACTCCTGAAACGCTTTCGGCCGGAACGTGACGGCACGCCGGCCTGCACCCCCGAGACCCCCGACACGCCGCGCGGCGCGTTCGCCATCGCCATCGCCACCGTCGACGGGCAGGTGTTCTCCGCCGGCCACGCGGACCACCCGTTCACGCTGCAGTCGATGTCCAAGCCCTTCATCTACGGGCTGGCGCTGGACCGCTTCGGGCGCGAGGCGGTGCACGCCCGGGTGAACGTGGAGCCCACCGGCGAGGCCTTCAACTCCATCACCGAGCTGGAGGAGGACCACCTGCCCTACAACCCGATGATCAACTCCGGCGCGATCACGATGTCGGCGATGCTGCACCACGCGGACCCGGACCATGGCTGCGACGCGATGATGGAGATGTTCGGCCGTTACCTCGGACGCGAGGCGAAGCTGCACCCGAAGCTGGACCTGAAGGCGCGGCCGCACCGCAACCTGGCGATCGGCCACCTGCTGCGCCACTTCGACGTGATCGGCGACGACATCGAGGGCGCGCTCGACCTGTACGGCAGGCAGTGCGGGGTGGCCGTGTCCACCGGCGACCTGGCGATGATGGCCGCGACGCTGGCCAACGGTGGGGTGCATCCGCGCACGCGGGAGCGGGCGCTCCAGCGCAAGCATGTGCGGGACGTGCTCACGCTGATGTTCACCTGCGGCATGTACGACGCCTCGGGGCACTGGGCCTACACGGTGGGGCTGCCCGCCAAGAGCGGCATCAGCGGCGGCATCCTCGCCGTGGTGCCGGGGCGGATGGGCCTGGCCGTGTACTCGCCGCTGCTGGACGGGCACGGCAACAGCGTGCGCGGCGTCGAAGTGTTCAAGGCGATGTCCGCGGACGGCAACCTGAGCCTGTTCGCCGTGCCCGGGGAGGACGGCGTGCCGTCGTCGCCGGAAGCCGCGCGCCAGCGGGCCGAGTCGGATGCGTAGGCCGGCGGTGAGCGCGAAGCCGAACCCCGGTGATCATCGGCCGGAACCGGGGTTCCTGACGTCACCACCGGCCTACGAACCGACGGCATCGGCGCGCCACCCCTACCACCTGCAGCCGAACACCTTCTCCAGTTCCTCCAGCGCCTGCCTCCCCAGCCCCCGCGGCTTCGGCTGCGCCAGCAGCCACAGCTTCGCCGTCTCCTCCAGTTCCTCCAGCACCGCCATCGCCTGCGCCGGCGAGTCGTGCCAGACGTTCGGTCCCAGCCGCGTGAGCATCACCGCGCGCAGCGGCGTGCCCTGCGACGCATAACGCGCGACGAGAGCCGCCACCTGGTCCCCCACTTCGGGCGCGCCGGGCCGGTGGTACGGCACCACCGGCACGTGCCCGACCTTCATCACGAAATAGGGCGTGATCGGCGGCAGCAGCTCGCCCTGCGGGTCGTCCAGGGTCAGCGCGACGCAATGCGTGCCGTGCGTGTGGATCACGCTGCGCGGCGCGCCCTGCAGCCCGGCATGGGCCTCGTAGATGCGCCGGTGCAGCACCAGCGTCTTGCTGGCCGGGTCGCCGGACAGCTGCCGGCCCTGCAGGTCCGTCCTCGCCAACGACGCGGGCTCGAGGAAACCGAGGCAGGCGTCGGTCGGCGTGATGAGGTAGCCGTCGTCCAGCCGCACGCTGATGTTGCCGGCGGTGGCGTGCACGTAGCCGCGCTCGAACAGGCTCTTGCCGACGCGGCAGATCTCGCTGCGGGCCTGCGCTTCGTTCATGCGAGCCGGGCGAAGGACTTGCGGAAGAAGTCGGGCGTGCCGAAGTTGCCCGACTTCAGCGCCAGGTGCACGTCCGCGCCGCAGGCCGTCGCCGCCGCGTAGCACCACGGGACGCCGGGATCGATCTGCGGACCGATGCGCATCTGCTCGACCCCGAGCGCCTGCACCACTGCGCCGGAGGTCTCGCCGCCGGCCACCACCAGCTGCCGCACGCCGCGCTGCACCAGCCCCTTGCCGATGGCCGCCAGTGCCTGCTCCACCAGCGCACCGGCGTCCTGCACGCCCACGCGCTGCTGCACCTCGCGCACGGCGTCAGGCGTGGCGGTGGAGTACACCAGCACCGGTCCCTGCGCGAGCCGGGGCTCGGCCCACGCCAGCGCGGCGCTCGCCACGGCGCCGGCGTCCGCGACCAGTTGCAGCGGATCGATCGCGTACGCGGCCCCGCCGCCGTCGATGAAGTCCTTCACCTGCTGCTGCGTCGCCGTCGAGCAGCTGCCCGAGACGATGGCACGCAGGCCGGTCGCCGCGGGCAGGGCTGCCGCCGCCGCCGAGGGCCGCAGGCCGTGGTTCTGCGGCAGGCCGATGGCGACGCCGGACCCGGCGACCACCAGCGGCGCGTCGGCCAGCGCCTGCCCCAGCGCCATCAGGTCCTCGTTGCCGATGGCGTCGACAATGGCGAAGCGCACGCCTTCGCCACGCAGCTGCGCGATGCGGCGCAGGATGCCTTCCTCGCCCGCGCGCACCACCTCGTGCGGGATCAGCCCGACGCGGCCCTTCGATTGCGCCTGCATCACGCGCACCAGGTTCGCGTCCGTCATCGGCGTCAGCGGGTGGTTGCGCATGCCGGAGTCGCTGAGCAGCACGTCGCCGACGAACAGGTGGCCCTGGAACACCGTGCGGGCGTTCTCCGGGAAGGCCGGCGTGACGCAGCAGAAGTCGGCGCCCAGCGCTTCCAGCAACGCCTCGGCCACGGGGCCGATGTTGCCCCGCGGGGTGGAGTCGAAAGTGGAGCAGACCTTGAAGTAGAACTGGCGGCAGCCCTGCGCCTGCAGCCAGCGCAGCGCCTGCAGCGACTGCCGCACGGCCTCGTCGGGCGCGATGGTGCGCGACTTCAGCGCCACCACCACCGCATCCGCCGCGGGCGCGGCGTGTTCGGGCACGCCGATGGTCTGCACCACCTGCATGCCGGCGCGCACCAGGTTGTTGGCGAGGTCGGTCGCGCCGGTGAAGTCGTCGGCGATGCAGCCGAGCAGCAGGGTCATGAAGCCTTCCTTTGCATGCTGTCCTTGACGCCGCGTTCCACGGCATCGAGCAGGTCCCCCGGTCCGGCGGGCTTGACCAGGTGCTGCGAGAAGCCCGCCTCGTGGGCGCGGGCCACGTCCGCGGAGGTGCCATAGCCGGTCAGCGCGACAAGATAGCAGGTCCCGCCGTTGCGGTGCGCCCGCACCCGCGCGGCCAGTTCGTGCCCGCTCATGCCCGGCAGCCCGATGTCCAGCACCGCGACGTCGGGGACGAAGTCGTCGAGCAGCGTCAGGGCGACGCCCGGGTCGTAGGCGATGCGGACTTCGTAGCCCGAGATCTCCAGCAGCGCGCCGGCGGTGTCGGCCGCATCCTTGTTGTCGTCCACCAGCAGCACCCGGCCATGCGAGCCGGTCGCCAGGGCGGCCGGCTGGCTGGGTGTCGGTTCCGGCGGCGGCATGGCCAGCGGCAGGCGCACCACCAGCCTGCTGCCGTGGCCCTCGCCCTCGCTGTCCGCCTGCACGGTGCCGCCATGCATTTCGACCAGGCTCCGCACGATGGCCAGGCCCAGCCCCAGCCCGCCGCGCGAGCGGTCGGTCCCCTGCGGCGCCTGGTAGAACAGGTCGAACACGTGCTCCAGCACTTCGGGCGTCATGCCGAAGCCGGTGTCGGCGACGGTCAGCTGCGCGTGGTCGCCGCTGCGCTCGAGGCGAACGCTGATCGTGCCCTCGGGCCCCGTGAACTTGACGGCGTTGCCCAGCAGGTTGCTGAGCACCTGGCCCAGGCGCACCTCGTCGCCGGCCACCCAGAGCTGCTCCGCGTCGCGCGGGATGTCCAGGTCGAAGCGGCGCAGCCCCAGCACCGGCTGCACCGACTGCGCGCCGTGCCGCACCACCTCGGCCAGCCGCAAGGGCTCCATGCGGATGGCCAGGCGCTTGCCGGTGATGCGCGACACGTCCAGCAGGTCGTCCACCAGGCGCTTCATGTGGGCGACCTGGCGCTCCATCACCTCGCGCTCGAGCCGCGTGCCCGGCTCGCCCTTGCGCGCCATGAGGTGCAGCGCGGTGGCCATCGGGGCCAGCGGGTTGCGCAGCTCGTGGCCCAGCATCGCCAGGAATTCGTCCTTGCTGCGGCCGGCTTCCTCCGCCTGCTGCAGCGCCTCCGTGGCCCGGGCCAGCAGCGTCTCGCGTTCGGCCTCGGCCGCCAGCCGCTCCCGCGAGGCGCGCTCGCGCTCCGCCGACGCGATCTCCAGCGCGTCGCCCACGTCCTGCAGTTCGGAGATCTCCAGTGTCGGCACCTTCACCGGTTCGCCGCGGCCCATTGCCGCGGCCGCGGCCTTGAGCGTGTCGATCGGCCCGGTGACGTGGCTGGCGAAGTAGGTGGCGAAGAAGGCCGCCAGCGCGAGCGATGCCAGCAGGCCCGCCGCCACCGCCCCCAGCACGCCATAGAGCCCGCGGTCGTGCGCGGAGATGCCGGTGGCCACCACCCAATTGGACCACTCGAGCCGCACGAAGGCGGTCTGGCTGGGCACGCCCTCCAGCGTCACCGTGGGCCCGACGCCTTCCGGGCCGCCGCGCGCCAACAGCCGCTGCAAGGACGGCGACGGGCGCCCCACCGTGTGCTGCTGCGAACGCGCCACCCGGTTCAGCTCCTGGTCGAACACCGCCACCACCGAGGTGGCGGGCATCTTCTGCCGCTGCACCACGGCCAGCACGCGCTCGACGGGAATGACCGCTGAAATCACGTAAGGCAGCTGGCCGTCGTGCAGCACCGGCACGCGGACCGCGAAGGCGGGCCCGACCTGCATGCGGCCCACGGCCACTTTCCCCACGACCGGTGCGCGGCTGGCGAGCGCGCGGCGCATGCTTTCCGGGTCGACGGGCTCTTCCGGCGGGCCCCCGAAAGGCCGGGAGGAGGTCAGGATGACCCGGCCATCGGCACCCGCCAGCACGATCGCGCGCCAGTCCTGGCGCGCCGCGATGCGGCCGGCCAGCGAGTGGAAGTCCGCGAGGCGCGCCGGCTGCAGTTCGTTGGCCAGGGCCAGGCTTTCCAGCACCCCGGCGGAAGCGCGCAGCTCGGAGTCCACCGCGGTGGCCAGCGCGCGCGAGACGGCCAGGGCGTTCTCCTGCGTGTCGCGCTCGCGCTCGCCCGCCAGGTAGGCCAGCACCACGGCGGCCACGATGGCCAGGGGCAGCAAGCCGCTGGCCGCCAGCAGGAACAGGCGGAAACGCAAGGTCCTGCCGGGGCGCTCGAACTTCATTTCTGGCGGATGACGTAGCGGACGAAGTCGTCGGCCTGCGTGAAGCGGTCGTAGAGGCGGCGGGCCTGCGCGTTGTCCGCCTTGGTCATCCAGTACAGGCGGGCCCAGCCTTCGGCGCGCATCGCGTTGCGCAACCATTCGATGAGCGCGCCGCCGATGCCCTGGCCGCGGGCCTCGGGGACGACGAACAGGTCTTCGAGGTAGCAGACGGCCTGGGTCTCCCAGGTGTTCTCGTGGACGACGCAATGGGCGAAGCCGAGCACCCGGCCTTCCACTTCGGCCACCACGCACATCACCGCCGAATCCGGATCGAGGATCCGCTTCCAGGTGCGGCGGGTCACTTCGTCATCGAGCCGGGTGTCGTAGAAATCGCAGTAGCCGCGCCACAGCGCGTGCCAGACGGGCTCGTCGGAGGGGAGGGCGGCGCGGATGATGCAGGGCGTCGTCACCCATCCATTGTGCATGGACAAAGTGAAATCTGGCTGTCCCGCGCGCGCCCCTCACCCCGGCCCTCTCCCCGGAAGGGAGAGGGAGCAGGGTTACAACTGCCGAGCCAGCAGCACCGCCGCGTGCATCGCCTGCCGCTGCGCCCCGTCGTGGATCTGGTGCCGGCAGCTGGTGCCGTCGGCCACCACGATCGCATCCGGCGCCGAGCGCACCGCGGGCAGCAGGCTCAGTTCGGCCATCTGCATGGACACGGCGTGGTGCTTCGCCTCGTAGCCGAAGCTGCCGGCCATGCCGCAGCAGCTGGTCTCGATCAACTGCGGCTGCGCGCCGGGGATCAGCTTGAGCACCTCCAGCACCGGCGCCACCGCGCCGAAGGCCTTCTGGTGGCAGTGGCCGTGCACCAGCAACGGCTGGCCCAGCGGCTTGAGCTTGCCCACCAGCGTGTCCAGCCGTCCCGCCGCGGCTTCGCGCGCCAGGAATTCCTCGAACAGCAGCGATTGCTTCGCCAGCGCCTGGGCCGGCTCGCCGAAACCCATGGCCGTCATCTCGTCGCGCAGGGTCAGCAGGCAGGACGGCTCCAGCCCGACGACGGCGATGCCTTTCGCCACGAAGGGCTGCAGGGCGGCGAGCAGCTCGCCCGCCTTGGCCTTGGCTTCATCGACCATGCCGCTGGCCAGGTAGGTGCGGCCGCAGCACAGGTGCCTGCCGTCGGGCCTTTCCTTGGCGGCGACATGCACGGTGTAGCCGGCGGCTTCCAGCACCTCGAACGCGGCCTGCGCGTTCATGGACTCGAAATAGCCGTTGAAGGTGTCGACGAACAGCACCACCGGCCGGGCCGCGGCCAGCACCTCGGCCCGCGATGCGCCGCGGATTTCGCCATTGAAGAAATGCTGCGACTGCCATTCCGGCAGGCTGCGCTTCGCGGAAAACCCCAGCAGCTTCTCGCCGAGGCCGGCCAGCAGCCCGCTGCGGTTGCGCAGGTTCAGCAGGCCGGCGAAGCGGCTCGCCGTGGCGGCGTACTCCGGCAGGCGGGCGACCAGCTTGTCCTTGAGCGACCAGCCGTTCTTCTTGCGATCGGCGGCGAGGAATTCGATCTTCATGCGCGCCATGTCCACGCCGGTGGGGCAGTCGCGCTTGCAGCCCTTGCAGCTGACGCACAGGTCCAGGGCATCGCGCACGGCCTCGCTCGCCAGGCCATCGGGGCCGAGCTGCCCGCTCATGGCCAGGCGCAAGGTGTTGGCGCGGCCGCGCGTCAGGTGCTGCTCGTCGCGGGTGACGCGGTAGCTCGGGCACATCGTCCCCGCATCGAACTTGCGGCAGTGGCCATTGTTGTTGCACATCTCCACCGCCTTGGCGAAGCCCCTGGCGGGGTCGCCGCCGGTGCCGGGGGCGGTGGTGCGCTCGGTGGCGGGATCGTTCTGCACGTCCCAGGGCGTCCAGTCCAGCGCGGGCTGCAGCGGGATCACCTTGTAGGTCGGCGGAAAGCGCATCAGCGCGGTGTCGTCCATGCGCGGCGGATCGATGATGCGCTGCGGGCACAGCAGGTCGAGCGGGTCGAACAGCTGCTTGATCTGGCGGAACGCGTCGTTGATCTTCGGGCCGAACTGCCACTGGATCCATTCGCCGCGGCAGAGGCCGTCGCCGTGCTCGCCGCTGTAGGCGCCCTTGTACTTGCGCACCAGCGCCGAGGCTTCCTCGGCGATCGCCCGCATCTCCGGCGCGCCGTTGCGCCGCATGTCCAGGATGGGACGCACGTGCAGGGTGCCCACGGAGGCGTGGGCGTACCAGGTGCCCTTGGTGCCGTGCTTGCGGAACACCTGGGTGAGGGCGTCGGTGTATTCGGCCAGGTGCACCAGCGGCACGGCGCAGTCTTCGATGAAGCTCACCGGCTTGCCGTCGCCCTTGAGGCTCATCATGATGTTGAGGCCGGCCTTGCGCACCTCCCACAGGGCCTTTTGCGGGCCCTCGTCGGGCATCAGCACCACCGAGCCGGGCAGGCCGAGGTCGCCCATCAGCTCTTCCAGCTCGCGCAGCTTCTTCAGCAGGGCGGACCGGTCGGCGCCGGCGAATTCCACCAGCAGCACCGCCTCCGGCTCGCCGATCAGGGCCGTGCGCACCGTCGGCGCGAACGCCGGGTTCTGCAGCGACAGCTCGATCATGGTGCGGTCGACCAGTTCCACCGCCGTCAGCGTGCCGTCGCTTCCCAGCTTGACGATGTGCTGCGCCGAGTCCATCGCCTGGTAGAAGGTGGGGAAGTTCACCACCCCCAGCACCTTGGCGCGCGGCAGCTCGGACAGCTGCAGCTTCAGGCTGCGCGTGAGGGCCAGCGTGCCTTCGCTGCCGATCAACAAATGGGCCAGGTTGACGCTGCCGTCCGCCGTGTAGGGCTTCTCGTTCTGGTTGTGGAAGACGTCCAGGTTGTAGCCGGCGACGCGGCGCAGCACCTTCGGCCAGTGGGCGTCGATCTCGGGCGCCAGCGCCAGGGCCAGGTCGCGCACGCGCTCGCCCATGGCGCGGGCCGCGCCACTGGCGGCGTCGAAGCGGCCGAAGGAATGCAGCACGCCGTCGGAGGTCCAGGCCTCCGCCCCCAGCACGTTGTGCACCATGTTGCCGTAGGCGATGCTGCGGCTGCCGCAGGAGTTGTTGCCGGCCATGCCGCCCAGCGTCGCCTGCGCCGCGGTCGACACGTCCACCGGGTACCAGAGGCCCAGCTTCTTCAGCTGCGCGTTCAGGTGGTCCAGCACGATGCCGGGCTCCACCGTCACGGTGTGCTGGGCCGCGTCCACGTCGAGGACGTTGCGGACGTGCTTGGAGAAGTCGATCACCAGCCCTGCGCCCACCGTCTGGCCGCACTGGCTGGTGCCGCCGCCGCGCGGCACCACCGGCACCTTCAGGTCGCGGCAGATGTCCAGGGCGATGCGGGCATCCTCGGCCTTCCTGGGCACGAAGACCCCGACGGGCGTGACCTGGTAGATCGACGCATCGGTCGCATAGCGGCCGCGGTCGGCCGGCGAGAACAGCACCTCGCCCGACGTTTCGGCGGCCAGGCGCTGCGCCAGCCGGCCGGCCACCTCGTTGCTGGCGCGGGCGACGGTGTCGTAGGCCTTGCCGGCGGCTTCGCGCGTGACTTCCAGCGGCAGCGGTGCATTCATGCGGCGTTACCCCTCTGCGCCTGCGCTTCGCGCAACTGTTCCAGCACCACGTCGCGCTTGTTGCGCAGGTGGGCCAGCAGCACGTCGCGCATCGCCGCGCCGTCCCGTGCCGCCAGGGCTTCGATCATCTGTTCGTGTTCCTTCAGGGCCCGCTTCCACTTCTCGCCGTCCTGGTTGGACCGGAAGCGCAGGGCCTGCAGCCTGGCGTTGACCTGGTTGTAGACGGTGGACAGAACCGGGTTCTTGGCCGCGGCGTTGATGGCGCTGTGGATGCGCGCGTTGAGCGTGTAGTAGGCGGAGAGGTCGCGCCGCGTGTAGGCCGCCATCATCTCGAACTGCATGGCCTGGATCTCGGCCAGCTCCACGTCCGTGATGCGCTGCGCGGCCATCTCCCCGGACAGGCCTTCGAGCCCGGCCATGACTTCGAAAGTATTCAGTACGTCGGCTTCTGATAGGGAAACTGCTATCGCACCCCGGTTGGGCAAGAGTTCCACTAGGCCCTCCGCCGCCAGCATCTTGATGGCTTCGCGCAAGGGCGTGCGCGAGACCTGCAGCAGTTCCGAGAGTTCGCGCTCGTTCAGCTTGGCGCCGGGGGCGATGCGGCCTTCGACCAGCATCTGGCGCAGGCGGTGCGCCACCTGCTCATGCAGGCTGGCGCGGGGAATGGAGATCACTTCCGCAGTCATGGAGGTGATTTTGTATGCAAATTGGAAAGGGTGCAAGCCATCCGTAGGGATAAGAGGGGTTGACAATCGAATTTTGTATGCAAAAAATGGCCAACCTCGCCCACCAACCGGACTGACCATGCTGACGCTCGACTTCCACCCCACCGGCCGCCACTTCCTGCAGATCCCCGGGCCTTCGCCCGTGCCCGACCGCATCCTGCGCGCCATGAGCTACCCGACCATCGACCATCGCGGTCCCGAGTTCGGCGCGCTCGGCCTGCGGGTGCTCAAGGGCATCCAGCAGATCTTCCAGACGAAGCACCCGGTCGTGATCTACCCGGCGTCTGGCACGGGCGCGTGGGAAGCCGCGCTGTCCAACACCATGAGCCCCGGCGACCACGTGCTGATGTACGAGACCGGCCACTTCGCCGCGCTGTGGATCAAGATGGCCGCGCGCCTGGGAATCAAGGCCGAAGTGCTCGGCCTGCCCGGCGTCGAAGGCTGGCGCAAGGGCGTGCAGGCGCACATGATCGAAGAGCGCCTGAAGGCCGACACCGGCCACAGCATCAAGGCCGTGTGCGTCGTGCACAACGAGACCTCCACCGGCGCCACCAGCAACATCCTGGCCGTGCGGCGCGCCATCGACGCGGCGAAGCACCCCGCGCTGCTGATGGTCGACTCGATTTCCGGCCTGGCGTCCGCCGAATACAAGCATGACGACTGGGGCGTGGACGTCACCATCAGCGGCTCCCAGAAGGGCCTGATGCTGCCCCCCGGCATCAGCTTCAACGCGGTGTCGCCCAAGGCCATCGAGGCCAGCAAGAGCGCGAAGCTGCCCAAGGCCTTCTGGGCCTGGGACGAAATCATCGAGATGAACAAGACGGGCTACTGGCCCTACACGCCCAACACCAACCTGCTGTATGCCCTGGCCGAAGCCTGCGACATGCTGCTGGAGCCGCACTTCGGCGGCCTGGAAGGCACCTTCGCGCGGCACCGCCGCTGGGGCGAGGGCGTGCGCACTGCCGTCAAGGCCTGGGGCCTGGAGATCCAGTGCAACGAGCCGGCAAGCTACTCGCCCGTGCTCACCGGCGTGATCACGCCCGAGGGCGTGGACGCCGACGCGGTGCGCAAGCTGATCTACGAACGCTTCGACCTCTCCCTGGGCACGGGCCTGGGCAAGGTGAAGGGGCGCATGTTCCGCATCGGCCACCTGGGGGACTGCAACGACCTCACCCTGATGGCAGCATTGTCCGGTTGCGAGATGGGCCTGAAGCTGTCCGGCGTGAAGCTGGCGGGCTCCGGCGTCGCCGCCGCCATGGAGTATTTCGCCGGCCACCCGGCACCCGTCGCCCTGCAGAAGGCGGCCTGAGGATTTTTCGACGACCCCCCAAGGAGACAAAACCATGCAACGCAGAACTTTCGTGACCGGTGTCGCGGCTTCGGTCGCTTTCCCCCTGGCGTACGCGCAGAACCTGCCCTCCGGCCCGGTGCGCATCATCGTGGGCTTCGCGCCCGGCGGCGGCACCGACATCCTGGCGCGCGTCATCGGCCAGAAGCTCGGCGACATGTGGAAGACGCAGGTGATCGTGGAGAACAAGGCGGGCGCCTCCGGCACCATCGCCGCGGACTACGTGTCCAAGCAGCCGGCCGACGGCACGGTGCTGCACATGGCGCACATCAACAGCCATGCGATCGTCCCCAACCTGCAGCGCCTGGGCTATGACGCCGAGAAGGACTTCCAGCCGATCGCGCTGGTGGGCGTCACGCCCAACCTGCTGATCTGCGGCGGCATGCAGCCGGCCAAGACGGTGAAGGACCTG
>JAJTCN010000076.1 GCA_021323335.1 Ramlibacter sp. | reverse complement strand
CCGTAGCCACGCGCGGTGTCCAGCAGTTCGCGGCGCAGTTCTTCGATGTGCCGGGCCTCGGAAGGCAACACATCGGCGATGTGATCCGGCAGGACCCAGGCGGACATGGGGAACGGGAGGCTGTTAAAACGGTGATTGTACCGGCGCCGAATGACCGGCCCGGGCCAGCTCTTCAGCTCACGAGCCAGAGCGTGACCAGCCCCAGCAGGATGCTGGTCAGGCCGAAGAAGCGCAGCTGCCCGTCACGCAGCTGCAGCAGCTTCTGGAACGCCTGGCGCCAGCCCTGCGGCGACAGGAAGGGGAACAGCCCTTCCAGCACGAGCACCAGGGCGAGCGCGGACCACAGGACGCCCCAGTCCACGCGCGCTTACCGGCGCGGGGCCTGGGCCGGCGCGGCAGCGCCGCCGCCTCCGCTGAGGCCGCCGCGGAAGGCGCGGAAGAACTCGCTGCCGTTCGGGTCCACCACCAGCACGTCGCTCTTCTTGCTGAAGCTCGACTTGTAGGCCTCGAGGCTGCGATAGAACTGCGCGAACTGCGGGTCCCGGCCGAAGGCCTCGCCGTAGACCGAAGCCGCCTGCGCGTCGCCCTCGCCCTTGATCTTCTGGGCATCGCGGTAGGCATTGGCGATCGTCACTTCGCGCTGGCGGTCGGCGTCGGCGCGGATCTTCTCGCCTTCAGCCGCGCCGGTGGAGCGCAGCTCGTTGGCCACCCGCTTGCGCTCGGCCTCCATGCGGCGGTACACCGACTCGGTGATGGCGTCGACGTAGTCGGCGCGGGTGATCCGCACGTCGATGATGTCGATGCCCCAGGGCTTGGCGCCCTTCACCACGTCGGTCACTTCGCGCTTGACGTCCTGCATCAGTTGCTCGCGCTTGGCGGACAGCAGCTCTCCCACCGTGAAGCGGTTCACTTCCTCCTGGAAGGCGTTGCGCACCACCCGATTGAGCTGGTTGTTGCCGGCCGCCTCGTCGAGGCCGACGTTGCGGATGTACGCCAGCGGGTCGATGATGCGCCAGCGCACGTACCAGTCGATCACGACGCGCTGCTTTTCGGCCGTCAGCATGGGCTCGGTGTCCACGCTGTCCAGCGTCAGCAGGCGCTTGTCGATGTAGCTCACGTTCTGCAGCGGGGGCGGCAGCTTGAACTTCAGGCCGGGTTCGCTGATGACCTCCTTGACCTGCCCGAGCGCGTACACCACGCCGAACTGGCGCTGGTCGACGACGAACAGCATGGAGCTGAGCAGGGCCAGCAGGACCAGCAGCGACGTGAGGATGAAACCGATGCGATTCATGGTCAGCGTCCTTCGCGTTCGCGGCTGCGGCCGTCGCGCGCGCGGGCGTCGGCGGCGGAGGAGTTGGGAACCGGCGCGGGCACGACGGCCGGCGCGGCGGCATCGGCCGGCGCGGCGGCGCCGCCCTGGGCGACCTGCTGCAGGATGCGGTCGAGCGGCAGGAACAGCATGTTGCCGCCCTGGCGCGACTCGACCAGCACCTTGGTCACGTTGCCGTAGATCTGCTGCATGGATTCGAGGTAGAGGCGGTCGCGCGTCACCTGCGGCGCCCGCTGGTATTCGGCCAGCAGCAGCTTGAAGCGCTGCGCATCGCCCTGGGCCTGCGCGACGATGCGGGCCTTGTAGCCTTCTGCCTCCTGCGCCAGCCGCGAGGCCGCGCCGGTGGCGCGCGGGATCACGTCGTTGGCGTAGGCCTGGGCTTCGTTCTTGGCGCGTTCGCGCTCCTGCGCCGCGCGCAGCACGTCGTCGAAGGCGGACTGCACCTGCTCAGGAGGACGCACGCCGCCCTGCTGGAGGTTGATGCCCACGACCTCGGCCCCGATCTTGTAGCGGTCCAGGATGACCTGCATCAGCGCGCGCACGCGCGGTGCGATCTGGTCGCGCTCTTCGGCCAGCGCGGAGTCCATCCGCATCTTGCCGACCACCTCGCGCACCGCCGTCTCGGCCGCCTGCACCACGGCCTCCTGCGGGTTCTTGCTCTCGAACAGCCAGGCGCGTGCGTCGTTCAGCCGGTACTGCACGCTCATCTTGATCTCGACGATGTTCTCGTCCTGGGTCAGCATGGCCGATTCCTTGAGGCCGGTGGCCCGGATGACGGCGTCGCGGCCGACATCCACGGAGCGGATCTGCGTGACGTTCACCACTTCATGGCGCTCGATCGGGTACGGCAGCCGCCAGTTGAAGCCGGCGCCCACCGTGGCGTTGTAGCGGCCGAAGCGGGTGATGACGGCCTGCTGGCCTTCCTGCACGATGAAGATGCCGGTGCCCATCCAGATCACCACCACCACCACCGCGATCAGGCCGGCGCCGACGCCGGCGCTCTTCATGTCGGGCTGGAAGTTGCCGTTGCCGCCGCCGCCGAAACCGCCGCCGCCGCGGCGGCCGCCGAACAGCCCTCCGAGCTTGCGGTTGAAGTCACGCCACAGCTCGTCCAGGTCGGGCGGGCCCTGGTTGGGCCCCTTGTTGTTGCCTTCGGGGCGCTGGCCTTCGTTCTTGTCGTCGCCGCCACGGCCCCAGCGCGGGTCGTTCAGGTTGAACATGCCCCGGATGCGGCCGGCGCCAACGGCCAGGCTGCGGGAAAAAAGGTTCATGCGTTCGGGTCTCTCTCGGTAGTCGGCAGCCGCATTGTGCCCAATCGGCCGGCGGTCAGGATGAGGTTGGGGTTGGGGAGACGGCCTGGGCCGGCTCCACGGGGGGGCGGGCGGCGGCCACGATGCGCACCAGCTCCCGGCGCAGCTCCGGCAGGCCGGCGCCGGTGCGGCTGCTGGCGAACACGCGCGGCACCTGCGTGCCCTCGAGTTCGAAGCGGTCCACCAGGTTGCGCGGCTGCTGCTCCGCCGGCAGCGCGTCGATCTTGTTGAACACCAGCAGCTGCGGCACGTCGCCGGCGCCGATCTCGTGCAGCACGCGCTGCACTTCCTCGACCTGCTCCGGGTGGTGCGGGTTGGAGGCGTCCACCACGTGCAGCAGCAGGTCGGCATCGGCGGCCTCCTGCAGCGTGGCCCGGAAGGCGTCGATCAGGCCGTGCGGCAGGTCGCGGATGAAGCCGACCGTGTCGGACAGCGACACCGAGCGGCCGCCCATGCCGCCGGCTTCCGTGTCCTGCAGGAACAGCTGGCGGGTGGTGGTGTCCAGCGTGGCGAACAGCTGGTCGGCCGCATACGCGCGCGCCTTGACCAGCGCATTGAACAGCGTGGACTTGCCGGCGTTGGTGTAGCCGACGATGGAAATGGCGAACGTGTCGCGGCGCTCTCGCTGGCGGCGCTGGGTGGCGCGCTGGCGCTTGACCTTATCGAGCCGCTCGCGCGTGCGCTTGATGGAGTCGTCGATCATCCGGCGGTCCAGCTCGATCTGCTTTTCGCCCGGGCCGCCGCGCACGCCGGCGCCGCCGGTCTGCCGTTCCAGGTGCGACCAGCGCCGCACGAGCCGGGTGCTCAGGTAGCGCAGGCGCGCCAGCTCCACCTGCAGCTTGCCTTCGTGGCTGCGGGCGCGTTGGGCGAAGATCTCCAGGATCAGCATGGTCCGGTCGTTGACCGGCATGTCCATGTGCTTTTCCAGGTTGCGCTGCTGGGCGGGGCTGAGCGACTGGTCGAACAGGATCTCGCTGGCGCCGATCTCTTCGGCCAGCGCCTTGATCTCGTCGGCCTTGCCCTTGCCGACGAACAGCGCGGCATCCGGCGCCTTGCGCTTGCACGCGACGCGGGCGACCGGCTCCATGCCCGCGGTCTGGGCCAGCTGGCCCAGCTCCTCGAGTTCGGCGTCGAAGTGGGGGAATCCGAGGTCCACCCCCACCAGGATGGTGGCGGCGACCGGGCGGTCGTGCAATGCGGTCAAACCGGCAATCAGGAAGGGCGTGGGAAGCGCCCGCGGCAGCGGGACGATGGACGCGTCGGGATCAGGGAGCGGTGCCTTCCCCGGGCTCCGCGGCCGAGAAGTTCACGGCCCGACCCGGGACGATGGTGGAAATGGCGTGCTTGTAGACCATCTGCGTCACGGTATTGCGCAGCAGCACGACGTACTGGTCGAAGGACTCGATCTGCCCCTGCAGCTTGATGCCGTTGACCAGGTAGATGGACACCGGTACGTGCTCGCGCCGCAGGGTGTTCAGGAAGGGGTCTTGTAGCAGCTGCCCTTTGTTGCTCACGATATTCTCCGTGTTCCGGCGTTGTTGGAACTTGCACATTACCACAGCAAGCCGCGGCGGCGGGATGCCTCTGGCAACCCATCTGCAGCCGTTCGGAGGGAAATCAAGGCCGGGCAGCGGGGCTTTCCGCCCGCGGCCGGCTACTCCTTGTCCGCGTACGGATTCTTGGAGGTGCGAAGCTCGATCCGCAGGGGGGTGCCGACCAGGTTGAACTCCTTGCGGAAGCGGCCTTCCAGGAAGCGCTTGTAGGCGTCCGTCACGTGCTCGAGCGAGTTGCCGTGCACCACGATGACCGGCGGGTTCATCCCACCCTGGTGCGCATAGCGCAGCTTGGGCCGGAACATGCCGGCCCGCTTGGGCGCCTGGAAGTCCACGGCTTCCTGCAGCAGCCGGGTGAGCACCGGCGTGGTCATCTTGGTCATGGCGGCCTTGTGGGCCTGGGCGATCGACGCCCACAGCGGGCCGAGGCCCTGCCGCTTCATCGCCGAGATGAAATGCATCTCGGCGAACTTCAGGAAGGGCAGGCGCTGCTCGATCTGGCGCCGCACCAGCTCCCGGTTGTAGTCGTCGATGGCGTCCCACTTGTTGACCGCCAGCACCACCGCCCGGCCCGACTCCAGGATGTAGCCGGCGATGTGGGCATCCTGGTCGGTCACGCCCTGCGTCGCGTCCAGCAGCAGCAGGACGACGTTGGCGGACTCGATCGCCTGCAGGGTCTTGACCACGGAGAACTTCTCGATGGCCTCGAACACCTTGCCCTTGCGGCGCAGCCCGGCGGTGTCGATGAGCTCGAACTTCTGCCCGTTGCGCTCGAACGGCACCGAAATCGCGTCGCGGGTCGTGCCCGGCAGGTCGAACGCGACCAGCCGCTCCTCCCCCAGCCAGGCATTGATGAGCGTCGATTTCCCCACGTTGGGGCGTCCCGCCACCGCCAGCTTGATGATCCCGCTTTGCTGCTCCTCCGCCGCATCGTCGTCCTCCGGCAGGTTGAGCGGCTCGAAGGCGGCATCCACCATGCTGCGGATGCCCTGGCCGTGCGCGGCCGACACGGCATGCACCTCGCCGAGCCCGAGCTCGTAGAACTCGGCCAGCTGCACGCCTTCCAGCATGCCCTCGGCCTTGTTGCCCACCAGCAGCACCGGCTTGCCGAGCTTGCGCAGGTAATTGGCGATGTCGTGGTCCTGCGCGGACAGGCCGGCGCGGGCGTCCACGATGAACACCACGACGTCGGCCTCGGCGACGGCCTGCTTCGTCTGCTTGGCCATCTCCTTGTAGATGCCGTCCTCCGCCCGCGGCTCGAAGCCGCCGGTGTCGATGACGATGAACTCGTAGCGGCCGTGGCGCGCGTTGCCGTAGTGGCGGTCGCGCGTGAGGCCCGCGAAGTCGGCCACGATGGCGTCGCGCGACTTGGTCAGCCGGTTGAACAGCGTCGACTTCCCGACGTTGGGGCGGCCCACCAGGGCCATCACCGGCTTCATGCTTGCCTTTGTTCCTGTCTTTACTGCGGCGTGAAGCCGTAGACGCCGCCGTTGCGCGTCACCACGACCAGCGTGTTGCCGGCGGCGGCGGGCGCGGTCGCGATGGCCGAGCCGTCCGTGGCCAGGCGGTTCAGCAGCGTCCCGTCCTCCCGCGAGAGCAGGTGGACGAAGCCGAAGCCGTCGCCGACCACCACGGAGCGCCCGAGCGCCAGCGGCGCGCCGACGCCGCGATGCAGCAGCGTGTCGTTGGTCCAGGTGCGCTGCCCGTTGTCACGGCGCCAGCCCACCACGGTCCCCGCGCTCTCGGTGCCGAAGAGGCCGGCGGCATCGCCGCCGATGCCTTGCGTGCCGCCGGCGCGCTGCGTCCAGACCGTGCGGCCCACCGTCGTGTCCACGCAGCCGACGGCGGCCTGGAAGGCGCGGACGCAGACCGAGTCGTCGACCCGGCTGACGCCACCGACCAGGTCCACCAGGCGCTCGACGTCGTTGATCCCCCGGGCCGTGGCGATCGGCGCATCCCAGCGGGCCGTGCCGTTCAGCGGGTTCAGCCCGGACAGGCGTCCGCCCTGCCCCACCACCAGCGTGTCGCGCACGGCGAGCAGCACGCCCGGCTGGCGCAGCACCAGCGGCTCGCCCTGGCGCTGCTGCGTCCACAGGCGCCACCCGGTGGCGCCGTCGTAGGCGCTGATGGTGCGGTCCCCGCCCAGCACGAAGACGCGCGCGCCCGCCACCAGCGGCGGCGTGTACGAGAGCGCATTGAGCTTCTGGCGCCAGAGTTCCTTGCCCGCCGACAGCACGACCAGGTCGTTGTTGCGGGTGACCACGGCGGCCAGGGTGCCGTCGCTGCCCACGCCCGCGGCCAGCGGCGCGCCGGCGCTGGCGCGCCACAGCTCGCGGCCGGTGTCGGCCTCCAGTGCGATCACCGCGCCGTCGCTGCTGGCCACCATGGCGGTGCTGCCGTTGACCGCGACCACCAGCGGGAAATCGACCTTGCCGATGCGTGCCGTCCAGGCCTGCCGCACGCCGATGAGGTTGGGGTTCGGCTTCAGTTCGGCCGGCTTCGGCTTTTCCGGGCCGGTGAAAGGCACCCACGTGGGCAGCGAAGAGCAGCCGGCGAGCAGCGATGCGGCGGCGAACAGCGGAAGCAGGCGGGTCCGCATCATGGCTTGGCCGCCCCGGCGGCCGGCTTGAGCGCCTTTACGTCCACGCCCAGGGCGGTCAGCTTCACTTCCACCAGGGTGCGGTAGTCGGTGTCGGCGGCGAAACCCTGCCAGGCCTTGGTGTACTCCGCCTTCGCTTCGTCCTTCTTGCCCTGCAGGTTGTAGATGTCGCCGCGGCGGTCGGCGGCGAGCGCCTCGAACTGCTTGGGCATGCCGGCGGCGAGCTGCTTCAGCGCCTCGTCGTAGGCCTTGGTCTCCACCAGCATGGCGGCCAGGCGCAGGCGGGCGATGGCCTGGTAGCCCTCGTCGGCGGCGTCGTCGGCCACCCACTGCAGGGCGGCTTTCGCCGCATCCGGCTTGCCCTTGTCCGCCAGCGTGCGGGCCGCCAGCAGCGCCGCCTGCTGGGCGTAGCTGGTGCGGCCGAACTTGTCCCGCATGTCCTTCAAGGCCTGCTCCACGCGGGCGGTGTCGCCGCCGGCGGCGGCGCGCTCCACCTCGTCGTACAGCGCGGATGCCTTCACGGCCTGGCTGCGTTCCCAGTACTGCCAGCCGTTCCAGGCGGCGAACGAGCCGAACACGGCGATCAGGAACCAGCTGATCAGGTTGCCATACTGGTTCCAGAAGTGCTTGAGGTCGTCAAGCTGTTCCTGTTCTTCGAGATCGAGGTGTCGTGCCATGTGCTGCCTGGTTTGCGCGCGATTGTAGTTAGGTCAGGGACGAAGCCCATGAGGCGACGTCCGCCAGCGGCCGCAGCTCCTGCGCGCCGGCGCCGTCGCGCAGCGCCTTGACGGTGACCATGCCCTGCGCCAGCTCGTCGGCGCCGAACACCAGCGCGAAGCGCGCGCCGCTGGCGTCCGCCCGCTTGAACTGGGACTTCATGCTGCCGGGGCCGTCGCTGCCGCCGGCGTGCTGCTGCACCCGGATGCCCGCGCCGCGCAGCGCTTCGAGGGTGGCCACCACCTTCGGCAGCGGCGCCCCCGGGGGCACCACGGCGTAGGCGGCGGGCCCGGTGCCGGGCACCGGCACCTTCAGCTCCTGCAGCAGCAGCAGCAGCCGCTCGATGCCCAGGCCGAAGCCGACGGCGGGCGCCGGCTTGCCGCCGAGCTGTTCGATCAGCCCGTCGTAGCGGCCGCCGCCGCAGACCGTGCCCTGCGAGCCGAGCTGGTCGGTCACCCACTCGAACACGGTCAGGTTGTAGTAGTCCATGCCGCGGACCAGCCGCGGATTGACCCGGTAGGCCAGGCCGACGGCGTCGAGCACCGACCGCACGGCGTCGAAGTGGGCCAGCGACGCCTCGCCGAGGAAGTCGATCAGCTTGGGCGCGGCCTCGACCAGCGCCTGCATCGCCGGGTTCTTGCTGTCCAGGATGCGCAGCGGGTTGCTTTGCAGGCGGCGCTTCGCGTCCTCGTCCAGCTGCGAGGCGTGCTGCTCGAAGTGGCGCACCAGGGCTTCGCGGTGGGCGCGGCGCTCGTCCGGCTGGCCCAGGCTGTTGATCTCCAGCCGCACGTCGCGGCCTTCCACCAGGCCGAGTTCGCGCCAGAGGGCGCGCGCCACCAGGATCATCTCCGCGTCCACGTCCGGGCCGGCGAAGCCGAGCGCCTCGACGTCGAGCTGGTGGAACTGGCGGTAGCGGCCCTTCTGCGGCCGCTCGTGGCGGAACATCGGGCCGATGGTCCACAGGCGCAGCGGCCCGTTGTACAGCGCGTTGTGCTCGATCATCGCCCGCACGATGCCCGCGGTGGCCTCGGGGCGCAGCGTCAGCTTGTCGCCGTTCATGGAGTCGGTGAAGGAATACATCTCCTTCTCCACGATGTCGGTCACCTCGCCGAGGCCGCGCACGAACAGCGCGGTGGGCTCGACGATGGGCGTCAGCAGGTACTGGTAGCCGTAGCGCCCGAGCACGGTGCGCACGGTCGACTCGAACCATTGCCAGAGCCCGGAGTCGGGCAGCTTGTCCGTGCGCGGCACCGAGGCCGGCAGGATGTCGTTCATGCCCTTGACGGCAACGAGCTTTTCCGCCTTCTTCGCGGCGGTGCTGGTCTCAGTGGTCATGTCGCTCAGGCGGTCTCGGCGACGTGGCCGAACCGCTTCTCGATGTAGTTTTCGACGATCTGGTGGAATTCGGCGGCGATGTTCTCGCCGCGCAGCGTCAGCGCCTTCTGGCCGTCGATGAAGACGGGGGCGGCCGGCGCCTCGCCGGTGCCGGGCAGGCTGATGCCGATGTCCGCGTGCTTGCTCTCGCCCGGGCCGTTGACGATGCAGCCCATCACGGCCACCTTCATCTTCTCCACGCCGGGGTACCTGGCGCGCCACACGGGCATCTGCGCGCGCAGGTAGTCGTCGATCTGCTTGGCCAGCTCCTGGAAGGTGGTGCTGGTGGTGCGGCCGCAGCCCGGGCAGGCGGTGACGCTCGGCACGAAGCTGCGCAGGCCCAGCGCCTGCAGGATCTCGGCGGCGATGACCACCTCCTGCGTGCGCGGCTCGCCCGGCTGCGGCGTCAGCGACACGCGGATGGTGTCGCCGATGCCCTCCTGCAGCAGCAGGCCCAGCGCCACGGCCGATGCGACCGTGCCCTTGGTGCCCATGCCGGCTTCCGTCAGCCCCAGGTGCAGCGGATAGTCGCAGCGGCGCGCGAGTTCGCGGTACACGGCCACGAGGTCCTGCACGCCGCTCACCTTGCAGGACAGCAGCACCTGCTCGTGCCGCATGCCCAGCTCCTCGGCCAGCTTCGCCGACTGGATGGCGGAGGTGATCAGCGCCTCGTACATCACCTGCCGGGCTTCCCATGGCACGGGCCGCGCGGCGTTCTCGTCCATCAGCTGCGCCAGCAGTTCCTGGTCCAGGCTGCCCCAGTTGACGCCGATGCGCACCGGCTTGTCCCACTTCAGGGCGGCCTCGACCATCTGCGCGAACTGGCGGTCCTTCTTGTCGCCCTTGCCCACGTTGCCGGGGTTGATGCGGTACTTGGACAGGGCCTCGGCGCACGCGGGGTACTCGGTGAGCAGGCGGTGGCCGTTGTAGTGGAAGTCGCCGATCAGCGGCACCGAGATGCCCATGCGATCGAGCTGCTCGCGGATGTAGGGCACCTGGGCCGCCGCCTCCGGCGTGTTGACCGTGATGCGCACCAGTTCCGAGCCGGCCAGGGCGAGCTCCTTGACCTGGATGGCGGTGCCGATGGCGTCGACCGTGTCGGTGTTGGTCATGGACTGCAGGCGCACCGGCGCGTCCCCGCCCACCGTGACCACGTTGGCGCCCCAGGCCACGCGGGCCTGGACGGAACGGCGCGCCGCGGGCGCGGCCGGTGCAACGGGGAGACAGGGGGCCTGCATGGTCGGATTACTTCACTTCGAAACGGGCGACGTTGTCGCGCGTCAGCGGCGCCAGGTCGAACGGCTTGCCGCGCACCTGCACCTCGGTTTGCGTCGCATCGCCCACCGTCACCGACAGCGGCAGCTTGCCGGTGGCGGCGGCGCTCTCGCCGGCGTTCATCAGCCGGCGCAGCACGGTGGCGCCGCCGGCCTCGGTCACCTGCACCCAGGAGGCGCCGCGGGTGCGGAAGACGACGATGCCGTCGCCCAGGGGCACGCCGGCGGCGGGACCCGTCGCGGCTGCGGCCGGGGCCGCGCTCGCGGCCGGGGCCGGACTCTGCGCGCCCGGCGTCACGGCCGCCCGGCCGGCATCGGGGGCCGGCGTCACCGACGCCGCCGTCGGCACGGCGCCCGAGCCCGAGGCCGGGAGGGCCGACGGGTTGGCGGGAACGGCGGGGCTGAGGGAGGTGGTGACCTGCGGTTCGGTCGGCGGCGGCGCCTCGGCGCCGGCCGGCGGCATCACCGGATCCGTGGCCGCGGACTGGCTGGCCGGGCCGCCCGTGTCGTCGCGCGCGATCGGCAGGAACACGAGCACCAGCGCACCGAGCAAAAGCGCGATGACGGCGAGCACCACCGGCCGCTGGAGCTGGTCGAGCACACCCGGTCCGGGCCCGTCGCTCGGAGCGCGGAACGGCGCGTTGATCCCCTCGCGGTCCGGCACCAGGCGCGGCTGCGCCGTCTGCGGCAGCCGCTGCAGCACCGGCTGCGGATCGACCTTCAGGGTCCGGCACACGCTCGACGCCAGCGCCCGGACGAACACGGCGTCGGGCAGCAGGTCATAGCGGTCTTCCTCCAGTGCCTCGAGCTTGCGCACCGGCACCTTCAGGTTGGCGGCGAGGGTGGAGACGTGCAGGCCGGCGGCCTCGCGCGCCTCGCGCAGCAGCGTTCCCGCGGACACCGTGTCGGTGGCCGCGCCGGGCTCACTCATCGAAGGCCCTCCGGTCCAGGGAGGCGCGCTCGCGCGACTGCGGGAAGCGCTTGCGCAGCTGCTCGCTCAGCTGGTTCATGGCGGCGGTGTCCCGCATGCGCTGTTCCACCTTGATGCCCAGCCACAGCGACTCGGAGTTCGCCAGTTCGGTGTTGTTCAGCCGGCGGATGTAGAACTGGGCGCGCTCGAACTCGCCGCGCTGGTACAGCAACTGCGCCAGGTTGTAGCCGGTGATCGGGTTGCCGGCGTCGAGCTCGTAGGAGCGCGCCAGGCTGCGCTCCGCTTCGTCGCGCTGGCCGGCGCGCGCCTGGCACAGGCCCTGCGCCATCAGCGTCTTGGAGCGGCCGGCATACAAGGGGTTGGACAGCGCGGTGTCGAACGAGCGCTGCGCCTCCGCGTGCCGGTTGGACTGGCACTGCAGCCAGCCGTAGTTGTGGTGCACGTTGGCGTCGCGCGGGTTCAGCGCCAACGCCCGGCGGAAGTTCTCCTCGGCCTGGCGGTTGTCGCCCAGGCGCATGAAGATCAGGCCGCGCAGGTTGTAGGCATCGGGCAGCGTGGGGTCGATGGCCACGACCTGCTTGAGTTCGTCGAGCGCGATCTCGGGCTTGCCTTCGCTGAAGTAGCCGGAGGCGAGCTCCATGCGGATGCGCGCGCGGCGGCGGTGCTCGGGTTCGTCGGACGGCGTCACGACGTCCAGGCCGGTCTGCTGTTGCTGCTGCTGCTGCGGCGCCGCGCAGCCCGCCAGCAGCGCCAGCGCCACCGAGCTTGCTGCCGCGGCGGCCAGCAGGCCTGCCCGGAAACGGCCTTGCGCCGCCATGGCTGTCGTCATGTTCCCCTCGCCTCCTTCGTCTGCGCCTCCATGGGCACCGGCTTGAGCATCACCGTGCGTTGCTGGGCGATGCGGCGGTCCACGCGTGTGCGGTCCTGGACGTCGCCGGCCAGTTGCCCGCAGGCGGCGTCGATGTCGTCGCCGCGCGTCTTGCGCACGGTGGTGACGATACCAGCATCGTTCAGGATTTTCGCGAAAGCCTGCACGCGCTGTTGCGGGGAACGCACCAGCCCGGAGGCGGGGAACGGGTTGAAGGGGATCAGGTTGAACTTGCAGGAGATGCCGTGGCCGCCATGCCCCTGCACCAGGCGCGCCAGTTCGTGCGCGTGCTCGGGCTGGTCGTTCACGCCATCGAGCATGCAGTATTCGAAGGTGATGAAGTCGCGCGGCGCGTGCCGCAGGTAGCGCTGGCAGGCGTCCAGCAGTTCGGCCAACGGGTACTTTTTATTGAGCGGAACCAGCTTGTCGCGCAGCGCGTCGCTGGGCGCATGCAGCGACACCGCCAGCGCCACCGGGCAGTCCCCGGCGAGCCGGTCGATCATCGGCACCACGCCGGAAGTCGACACCGTCACGCGCCGGCGCGACAGGCCGTAGCCGTGGTCGTCCAGCATCACGCGCAGCGCGGGCACCAGGGCCGCGTAATTCTGCAGCGGCTCGCCCATGCCCATCATCACCACGTTGGAGATCACCCGCTGCCCGCCGGTCTTGAGGTGGGCGCGCAGGAAGTGCTCGGCGAACCACAGCTGGGCGAGGATCTCGCCAGCGGTGAGGTTGCGCGAGAAACCCTGGTGGCCGGTGGAGCAGAAGCGGCAGCCGACCGCGCACCCGGCCTGCGAGGAAATGCACAGGGTGCCTCGATCATCCTCGGGGATGAAGACGGACTCGACGGCGTCGCCGTTGCCCACGTCGAACAGCCACTTGATCGTGCCGTCGGCGGACTCGTGCTGGGTGATGACCGGCAGGCCCTCGATGCGGGCGCTGCCTTCGAGCTTGTCGCGCAGCGACTTCGCCAGGTCCGTCATCTGGCCGAAGTCGCGGGCGCCCTTCTGGTGGATCCACCGGAACAGCTGGGTGGCGCGGAACCGCTTCTCCCCCAGCGAGGCGCAGAAGGCGGCCAGACCCTCGAGGTCGTATTCGAGCAGGTTGGCCGTCATCGCATGGATTCGCTGCTTCAGCGCGAATAGATGTTCATCGCCGGGAAGAAGAAGGCGACTTCGTTCTTCGCGGTCTCGGCGGCGTCGGAGCCGTGCACGGCGTTGGCGTCGATGCTGTCGGCGAAGTCGGCGCGAATGGTGCCGGGAGCCGCCTTCTTGGGGTCGGTCGCGCCCATCAGGTCGCGGTTCTTCAGGATCGCGCCCTCGCCTTCCAGCACCTGGATCATCACCGGGCCGGAGATCATGAACTCGACGAGGTCCTTGAAGAAGGGACGCTCCTTGTGGACGCCGTAGAACTGCTCGGCTTCGCCGCGCGACAGGTGGGCCATGCGGGCGGCGATGACCTTCAGGCCGGCGGCCTCGAAGCGCGCATAGATCTGGCCGATCACGTTCTTGGCCACGGCGTCGGGCTTGATGATGGAGAGGGTGCGTTCGATGGCCATGCTGGGATTTCCTGAGCTTGATGTTTTAGGGTTTTGCCGGAAGCAAAAAGTTCGGCAAAGCCCGCAATTCTAGCTTGCGGGCGTGTTCCGTTCGCACGGAAGGGCTGCTTAGCCGCGACCGCGGCCGCCACCACCGCCGCCGCGGCGCGGCCCGCCCCGGCCACCGCCCCCGCCGCCGGGCATGCCGCCCGGGCCGCCGCGGCGCTGCCGGTTGAAGCTGTCGGCGCCGATGTAGCCCAGCGATGTCTTCATCGGATCGGGCTGGCTGCTGCCGCCGCCGCCAGGGCCGCCGGCGCCGCCGGACTTGCGCCGGCCCTGGCCGGGTTGCCCCTGGCCCTGCCCCTGGCGCGGCACCGGCCCGCCCTGCGGCCGGGGACCGTCGCCACGGGGCGGACCGCCGCGCCGCTGCTTGTTGCGGCCGCCGCCCCTGCCGCCCTCGTCGCGGCCCTGCTCGCGCGGCTGCGGCCGCCCGAGCCTGGGCACGCCGACGGCGCCGCCCAGCGCGCCGATGTCGCGTTCGTCCAGCTCCAGCCAGGCGCCGCGCTTGAGGCCGCGCGGCAGCACCATGGCGCCGTAGCGGATGCGGATGAGGCGGCTGACGGCGTGGCCGACCGACTCGAACAGGCGGCGCACCTCGCGGTTGCGGCCTTCGTTGATGGTGACGCGGTACCAGACGTTGGAGCCTTCGCCGCCGCCTTCGTCGATGGAGCCGAACTGGGCCCGGCCATCGTCGAGGTTCACGCCTTCCAGCAGCCGCTGCTTCTCGTCGTTCGACAGCGCGCCCAGCACCCGCACCGCGTACTCGCGCTCGAGGCCGAAGCGGGGGTGCATGAGCTTGTTGGCCAGCTCGCCGGAATTGGTGAACAGCAGCAGGCCTTCGGTGTTCAGGTCCAGCCGGCCGACCGACTGCCACTTGCCCTGCTGCAGCTTCGGCAGCTTGCGGAACACGGTGGGGCGGTTCTGCGGGTCGTCGTTGGTCACGACCTCGCCGGCGATGCGCACGCGGATCGGCTTGCCGTTGACCTTGATCTGGTCGCCGAACTGGATGCGCTGGCCGATGTGGGCGGGCTCGTTGTTGACCGAGATCCGCCCTTCCGTGATCAGCTGTTCCATCTCGAGGCGAGAGCCCAGGCCGGCCTGGGCCAGCACCTTGTGCAGCTTGGGCGTTTCCGGCTGGGGCGACAGCACGCGCTTGGCCCCGGCGGGCTCGGGAGCTTCTTCCTCGGCATCGAAGCGGCCGGTGACGACGTCCTCGAAGCGCTCCTGCGGCGCCACCACCGGCAAGGCCGGCTGCGCGGCGGCTGCCTCCGCGCCGGGTTGCCGGCGCTTGCGCTGGCCGGGCGCGGTGTTGCCGTCGATGTCCGAGTCGGCCTCGTCATCCTCCTCGTCATGGTCCACCGCGTCCTGCCGCCGCGCATCCTCGGGAACATCGTCGGAAGGCGTGCGGGCGTTGGCGTCGTCGGGGTGGGTCATGCTTCAGGTCTCGTTTCCGTGTCGGCTGGGGTTTCGTCGATCGCCAGTTCCGGCTGCGGAGCGACGGACTCCGCCAGGGCTTCGAACACGCCTTGCTGCGCCGGACCCTGCAGCTCCGGCAACTGATCCAGCGAAGCCAGTCCCAGGTCATCCAGGAACTGCCGCGTGGTGGCATAGAGGCCCGGGCGGCCGGCGGCCTCGCGGTGGCCGATCACCTCGACCCAGCCGCGGTCCTCGAGCTGCTTCAGGATCTGGGTGTTGATGGTCACCCCGCGGATGTCTTCCATGTCGCCCCGCGTCACCGGCTGGCGGTAGGCGATGATGGCCAGGGTTTCCATCACCGCGCGGCTGTACCGCGGCGGCTTCTCGGGATGCAGCCGGTCCAGGTACTCGCGCATCTCGGGCCGGCTCTGGAAGCGCCAGCCGGTGGCCACGCACACCAGCTCCACGCCGCGTTGCGCCCACTCGTTCTGCAGCTCGCCCAGCAGGTCCTTGATGGTGTCGGCCCCGAGTTCGTCGCCGAACAGCACGCGCAGCTCACGCACTTGCAGCGGCTGGTGCGTGCAGATCAGCGCGGTTTCGAGGACGCGCTTGGCATCCGTCGTATTCATGGTTTCGTCGTGAAAGTGGCGCCGGTCGCGACGCGGCTTTTCTGGGCCAAGGCTTTTCTTGAGGTCATCGCCGCGGCGGCGCGGGTGGCGCTACGCGGATCCGGGGCGGGCCGCGCCATCGGGGGCGGCCGCCGCGGGCTGGCTCGTGAGCCATTCCGGTTCATTGTAACGCAGCCCCCATGCGGCCCAGCCGGACTGCAGGTCCGGCGGCAGCGGCGCGTGGAAGCTGAGCGCCGCGCCCGTAACCGGGTGCGTGAACGCCAGCCGGAAGGCGTGCAGGGCCTGGCGCGAAATCGCGGCCGTCGGCGCGCCGCCGTACAGCACGTCGCCCACCAGCGGATGGCCGATGTGCGCCATGTGCACCCGGATCTGGTGCGTGCGCCCGGTCTCCAGCGTGCACACCACGGCGCACCCGGCCTCGGCCTGCTGCCACAGGCGCACCCCGGTGGCCGCCGGCTTGCCGGGGTGCCGCTGCAGGTCGACCACCGCCATCCGCAGGCGATTGCGCGGGTCGCGCCCGATCGGGGCCTCCACGCGCCGCTGGTCCGCGCCCTGCCAGGGGCGGTGCGCCAGCGCCAGGTACTGCCGCGAGACCTCGCGCGCGGCGATCATCTCCACCAGCCGGTCCATCGCGCCGCGGGTGCGCGCGACCACCATCAGGCCGCTGGTGTCCTTGTCGAGCCGATGCACGATGCCGGCGCGCGGCAGGTTGCGGGCGCCGGCGTGGCGCGCCAGCAGCGCGTTGAGCAGCGTGCCGCTCCAGTTGCCCGGCGCCGGGTGCACCACCAGGCCGGCGGGCTTGTCGACCACCAGCAGGTGCTCGTCCTCGAAGACCACCGCCAGCGGCAGCTCCTCCGGCTGGAAGGCCTGGCTCTGCGGGGTGGGCCGCAGCTCGATCTCCAGCCGGTCGCCGGCCCGCACGCGCTGCGACGGCTTGGTCGCCACCGCGCCCTGCAGGCGCAGCGCGCCGGCCTCGATCAATTGCTGCAGGTAGCTGCGCGAGAACTCGGGCAGCAGCTGCGCGAGCGCGCGGTCGAGCCGGTCGCCATGCTGCGCGCGTTCGATGGCGAGCGTGCGGGTTTCGGCGTCGGCAACGGTCTCGTCGACGAGTTCGTCGGCGGCGTGCGAGGGGTCGGTCGATATAATGGGTGGTCCCTGACTGGAGAGTAGCGCTTGGAGCTTCGAGGCAAATTATCGGTGGTCCCCGTCCTGCTCGCCGCATCCGTGCTGGCGGGCTGCTCCGCCCTGAAGGAAGAGGACAAGACGGCCACCTGGAGCCCGAACCGCATCTACGCGGAGGCCAAGGACGAACTGAACTCGGGGTCCTACGACAAGGCGATCCCGCTGTACGAGAAGCTGGAAGGCCGCGCGGCGGGCACGCCGCTGGCGCAGCAGGCGCAGCTGGAGCGGGCCTACGCGCAGTACAAGGCCAACGACCAGGCGCAGGCGATGGCGACGCTGGAGCGCTTCATCAAGCTGCACCCGGCCAGCCCCGCGATGGACTACGCGCTGTACCTGAAGGGACTGGTCAACTTCAACGACAACCTGGGCATGTTCTCCAACCTGACCCGGCAGGACCTGTCGGAGCGGGACCAGAAGGCGGCGAAGGAATCGTTCGAGGCTTTCCGCGAGCTCACCACCCGGTTCCCCGATTCGCGCTACACGCCCGATGCGCGCGCCCGCATGACGTACATCGTCAATTCGCTGGCGCAGTACGAGGTGCACGTCGCGCGCTACTACTACACGCGCGGCGCCTATGTCGCCGCGATCAACCGCGCCCAGTCCGCGCTGACGGATTACCGCGACGTGCCGGCGCTGGAGGAAGCGCTGTACATCATGGTGCGTTCCTACGACGCGCTCGGGATGCCGCAGCTGCGCGACGACGCGCGGCGGGTGCTGGAGAAGAACTACCCCGGCAGTGAATACCTCAGCAAGGGGTTCAAGTCGAACCAGCCGTGGTGGAAGCTCTGGTGAGCTGAGACACCGGGGTTCCTGCGTCACCCCGGCCTACGAAGAGGCAGCGAGGCTGTCCAGCGCTTCGTCGAACTCCGCCTCGTCGCTCAACCGCCGCATCGGCGGCAGCGCATTCACCAGCCGCTTGCCGTATCCCATCTGCACCAGCCGCGTGTCGCACACCACCAGCAGGCCCTGGTCGGTCTCGCGGCGGATCAGGCGGCCGGCGCCCTGCTTCAGCGCCACGGCCGCTTCCGGCACGAAGTAGTCGTTGAACGGGCTGCGGCCCTGCGACTCCAGGCGCTGGCCGCGCGCCTCCACCAGCGGATCGCCCGGCGGCGGGAACGGCAACTTGTCGATGACCACCAGCTGCAAGGCCTCGCCGGGCACGTCCACGCCCTCCCAGAACGACGCGGAAGCCACCAGGATGCAGCCGGGGCGCCCCTCGCCCGCGCCTTCGCGAAACCGCTCGATCAGCCGGCGCTTGGGCCACTGGCCCTGCACCAGCACCTCGATCTCGCGCGAGCCGTCGAAGCGCGCCTGCAACTGCTCGCCGATCGCGCGCAACGCCCGCAAGGTGGTGGTCAGCACCATCGTGCGGCCGCCGATGCGTTGCGCGGCACGCCCCGCCAGCGCGCCGACGGCCTGGCTGTGCCCGGGGTCGTTGGGCCGCGGGACCTGCCGCGGCACGTACAGCGCCGCCTGCGACGGATAGTCGAACGGGCTGGCCACCCGCAGCACCTCCGCCTCCAGCAGGCCGCAGGGCTCGGTGAACCACGACAGGCGCGCATCGTCGCCGAGCGTCGCGGACGTGAAGATCCAGGCCCGGTGCGCGGCCGACTCGTCGTCGCTCCCCGTCTTCAACAGTTTCTGCTGCACGGCCCGCGCGATGTCGAGCGGCGACTCGACCAGCCGCAGGTGCGTGCCGGCGTCCAGCCAGCGCACCGCCCCCGGTTCGGCCGCGTGCTCGAAGCCGTGCACCCGCTGCGCGAGGCCGGCCGCGCGCTCGTGCAGGCGGACGAAGTCGGGCGCGATCTCGCTGACGGTGGCCAGGCCTTCCGCGGCCTGCTGCAGGGCCGCCGACAAGGTCGCGAGGGCGTCGAGCCAGGTGGATTCGTGCACGCCCTCCGGCGCCGTGCCGGTCCAGCGGACGCGGCTGCCCGGGGGCGTGCGGCCGATCGCCAGGCGCAGGTCGCGCGCCGCGCGCTCGGTCCCCGCCGCGAGCGCCTGCCAGTCCACCAGGCCCCGCGCGAACTGCAGGCCCGCGCCCAGCATGTCGCGCGTGAAGTCCAGCACCTGGCCGGTGCCCAGCTGCTGGCCGAGGAACTGCACGCCGGTTTCGTTGAGCTGGTGCGCCTCGTCGAACACCACCACGCGCACGGAGGGCAGCAGTTCGGCCATGCCGGACTCGCGCACCGCGAGGTCGGCGAAGAACAGGTGGTGGTTGATGACGACCACGTCCGCGGCCAGCGCCTCGCGCCGCGCCGCGTTCACGTGGCAGTTGCGGAACTTCGGGCACTGCGAGCCCAGGCAGTTCTCGCGCGTGGACGTGACCAGCGGGATCACCGGCGAGCGTTCGTCCAGGCCCGGCATCTCGGCCAGGTCGCCGCTGCGGGTGGCCTGCGCCCATTCCTCCACCTTCGCCAGGGTCCGCAGCGCGGTGCGATCCGGCAGCGTCGCGTCCTGGCGCGCGAGTTCGAGGCGGTGCAGGCAAAGGTAGCTCGCCCGTCCCTTGAGCAAGGCCATGCGCACGGGCAGGCCCAGCGCCTGCGCCAGGCGCGGCAGGTCGCGCGCGAACAGCTGGTCCTGCAGCGTCTTGGTGGCGGTGGACAGCAGCACGCGCTCGCCGCTCAGGAGCGCGGGCACCAGGTACGAGAAGGTCTTGCCGACACCGGTGCCGGCCTCCACCACCAGCGCGCCGCCGTCGGCGATGGTGCGGGCGACCGCCATCGCCATCTCGGTCTGGCCGCCGCGCGGGCGGAAGGCCTCGGCCGCGCGCGACAGCACGCCGCCGGGCACGAAGGCCTCGCGGGTGAGGTCCTCCAGGCGCTGCGCGTCGGCGGCCGACCAGGGCTGCGGCGCCGCGTCCGGGTCCTCGTGGCGCCCAGGCGACGCGACTGCCGAATCCGTCATCACGCCGGTTCTTTGGGGTCGAGGGCGAGTTCGAGCCGCGCGATCTGATCGCGCAGCGCCAGGCGCCGCTTCTTCAGCCGCCGGATCATCAGTTCATCCACCGGCTGCCGCTCGGCCGCGCGGTCGATCAGCGCGTCGAGGTCGGCATGCTCCATGCGCAGCTCGATCAGGCGCCGTTCGGGGGAATGCAGGTTCGAGTCCAAATCAAAAACCGGGGCGCCGCTTGCGGATCATTCGATAATACGTCTTTCGAAGGCAATAATCGAGCGCACGCCCGAGGGCGCCATGACGGACTCCATGACCAGCAAAGGCTACCGCCTCACCGCCTCCACCGGCATCCACAAGGGCGACCGGGAATACCAGCAGGACCAGATCGCGCTGATAGCGCATCCGCGCATCAACGGCTGCATCCTCGGCGTCGTGGCCGACGGCATGGGCGGGCGCAGCGGCGGCCGCAAGGCCTCCGACCAGGTCATGATGACCTGCAAGCAGCTGTTCGACCGCTATTCGCCCGACCACGACGACGCGCCTTCGCTGCTCAAGCAGATGGTGCAGGAGTCGCACCTGGTCATCAAGCTCACCGCGATCTCCTCCGAGCAGGAGCCGCACAGCACCATCGCCGCCTTCCTGATCAATCCCAACGGCGAATGCCACTGGGTGCACGCCGGCGACTCGCGCATCTACCACTTCCACAGCAACCGGCTGATCAAGCGCACGATGGACCATTCCTACGTGCAGACGCTGGTGGAGCGCGGCGAGTTGACGGAAGACGAAGCCAACGTCCACCCGCAGTCCAACATCCTCATGGGCTGCCTCGGCGCCGAGGACGACCCGCCGGCCGACCTGCACTTCATCGAGATGCTGCGCCCCGGCGACACGCTGCTCTCCTGCAGCGACGGCGTGTGGCACTACTTCAGCCCGGAAGAACTCGGCTCGGTGCTGTCCTCGCTGTCACCGCGCGAAGCCACCGAATTCCTGATCGAGAAGGCGCGCTCCCGCGCGCACGGCGGCGGCGACAACCTGTCGCTCGTGATCGTCAAGCTCGAGCCGCTAGGAACCTGAGGCCGGCGTCGCCGGCACCGGCAGGGCCGAAGCCGCCGGCTTGGAGCGCCTGGCGATGCGCGCGCGCACCTCGGCCTTGTGGGCTTCCGCTTCCCGCAGCCGCTGCTCGTAGTCCCGGCGGTTGCGCGCGGCCTCCTCGGGCGTCGGTCCGGACGACTTGTCCGGCAGCGAACGCGCGCGGGGGGAGCCCTGCGGCCCCGACGGGCCCTTGGGCGCCTTCGCGGCCTGCGGCTGCGGCGGGCTGGCGGCCTCGGCGGCCCGCTTCTTCTCGAGCGCCGCGGCGCGCTCCGCGCGCTCCCTGGACTCGCCCGCCGCGCGCTCGCGCCGCTGCTGCTCGTCGCGCTCCTTCTCCGCCTGGCGCTCCGCCAGGTCGCGCTGCCGCTTCTCCTCGCGCAGCCGCCGCTGCGTGTCGGCCAGCGCGTTCTCCTGCAGGCGCAGTTCGGCCAGCCTGGCATTGCGCTCGCGCGTGACGGCGCGCATGCAGTCGGTCACCGCGAACTTCGCGCGGCAGGCCTTTTGCTCCTCGGAAAAGCGCTCCTCCACCGCGGCGCGCTCGGCCTTGATGCGCTCGCGCTGCACGCCGGGCTCCGCTTCCTGCGCATGCAGGTGGCCCATGGCGAGCAGGGCCATGGCGGCGGCGAGGCAGGGCAGCAGCTTCATGTCAGGCGGGTGTCGACGGTGCGGTGTTCCAGGGCCAGGAATTCGGCGGATTGCATCTCGTTGAGGCGGGACACGGTGCGCGGGAACTCGTGGGCCAGCGCGCCTTCGGTATACAACGCCTCCGGGGGGACCTCGGCCGACAGGATCAATTTGACCCGGCGATCGTAGAGGACGTCCACCAGCCAGGTAAACCTGCGGGCCTCGGACGCCAGCCGGGCCGACATGCGCGGCACGTCGCTGAGCAGCACGGTGTGGAACTGGGTGGCGATCTCGAGGTAGTCGTTCTGCGAGCGCGGCCCGCCACACAACGTCTTGAAGTCGAACCAGACGGCGCCGCCGGCCTTGCGGCGCGCGCGGATCTCGCGGTGCTCGATGTGCAGCACGGGGTCCTCGTCGTGCGACTCGGCCAGCCGCGAGAACGCCTCGTTCATCTCCGCGTCGGCCTGCGGGCCCAGGGGCGTGTGGTACAGCCTCACCTGCTCCATGGTGCGGCGCCGGTAGTCGGTGCCGTTGTCCACGTTGATCACTTCCAGCTTCTCGTTCAGCAAGGCGATGGCGGGCAGGATGCGGTCGCGGTGCAGGCCGTTGGGATAGAGGTCGTCGGGGCGGAAGTTGGAGGTGGTGACGAAGCCGACGCCGTTGTCGAACAGCGCATCCAGCAGCCGGTGCAGGATCATCGCGTCGGTGATGTCGGCGACGTGGAACTCGTCGAAGCAGATCAGGCGGTAGCGCCTGGCCATCCGCGCGCCGAGTTCGTCCAGGGGGTTCACCGTGCCCTGCAGTTCGGCGAGTTCGCGGTGCACCTCGCGCATGAACTCGTGGAAGTGCAGCCGGGTCTTGCGCACCACCGGCACGGCCTGGAAGAAGCAGTCCATCAGGAAGCTCTTGCCGCGCCCGACCCCGCCGTACATGTAGACCCCGCGCGGGATCTCGGGGCGGTTGATCAGCTTCTTGAAGAACCCGTTGCGCTGCTCCTTGTACGCCGCCCATTCGTTGGAGCAACGTTCGAGGGCCTCGACCGCGCGCAATTGCGCGGGATCGCTCGTGTAGCCGCGGCTCTTGAGTTCAGCCTCGTAGACGGACCGGACACTCATCGGAACACCCGACAACCGGACGCAGAGGACGCGGAAGTTACGCAAAAGACGCAAAAGGACATCCAAAACCTTTCTTTGGTTTTCTTTTGCGTCCTCTGCGAAACCTTTGCGTCCTCTGCGTCCGGATGTTTGGTTTTCAGAAGTTCAACGTCCTCTTGTCGACAGCCAACGCAGCTTCCTTCGTCGCCTCCGACAGCGAGGGATGCGCATGGCAGATGCGGGCGATGTCTTCGGCGGAGGCCTTGAATTCCATCGCCACCACGGCTTCGGAGATCAGCTCGCTGGCCATCGGGCCCACGATGTGCACGCCCAGGATCTCGTCGGTCTTCGCGTCGGCCAGGAACTTCACCATGCCCGTCGTGTCGCCCAGCGCCCGCGCGCGGCCGTTCGCCAGGAAGGGGAAGGTGCCCGCCTTGTACTGCACTCCGTCCGCCTTGAGCTGCTGCTCGGTGCGGCCCACCCACGCGATCTCGGGGCTGGTGTAGATCACCCAGGGGATGGTGTTGAAGTTCACGTGCCCATGCTGGCCGGCGATGCGCTCGGCCACCGCCACGCCCTCTTCTTCCGCCTTGTGCGCCAGCATCGGCCCGCGCACGACGTCGCCCACCGCCCAGACGTTCGGCAGGTTGGTGCGGCATTCGTCGTCCACCACGATCGCGCCGCGCTCGTCCAGCTTCAGGCCGACGGCCTCGGGGTTCAGGCCGATGGTGTTGGGCACGCGGCCGATCGACACGATCAGCTTGTCGGCCTGCAGGGTCTGCGCCTCGCCCTTGGCCGAGGTGTACGCCACCGAGACGCCACTGCCGGAGGTCTTGATCTCGCCCACCTTCACGCCCAGCTCGATCTTCAGGCCCTGCTTGTCGAAGGCCTTCTTCGCCTCCCTGGCGATCTGCTCGTCCACCGCGCCCAGGAAGGTGGGCAGCGCCTCCAGGACGGTGACCTCCGCGCCGACGCGCCGCCACACCGAGCCCATCTCCAGGCCGATGACGCCGGAGCCGATCAGCACCAGCTTCTTCGGCACGGCAGGGATGCGCAGCGCGCCGTCGTTCGACAGGACCTTCTCTTCGTCGAAGGGCACGCCGGGCAGCGCGCGCGGGTTGGAACCGGTCGCCACGATGACGTGCTTGCCGGTGATCGTTTCTTCCGCAGCACCCGCCACCTTGATCTCGTAGCCTCCCTCGGCCGCCTTCGCAAAGCTGCCGCGGCCGTGGAAGAAGCTGATCTTGTTCTTCTTGAACAGGTACAGGATGCCGTCGTTGTTCTGCTTCACCACGGCGTCCTTGCGCGCGACCATCTTGCCGATGTCGATCGCCAGGTCCTTCATCGAGATGCCGTGGTCGCCGAAGTGCTTGCCGGCCTCCTCGAAGTTCTCGGACGACTGCAGCAGGGCCTTGGAGGGAATGCAGCCGACGTTGGTGCAGGTGCCGCCCGGCGCGGGCCCGCCCTTGCTGTTCTTCCACTCGTCGATGCAGGCGGTGCTGAACCCGAGCTGCGCGGCGCGGATGGCGGCGATGTAGCCGCCGGGGCCGCCGCCGATGACGACGACGTCGAAATTTTTCATGTCAGTCCTAGCATGTTGAGGACAGAGCACGCTTCGCCGTGGTCTGTCCCCAAGTCACATCAAATGTCAAACAGCAGACGCGCCGGATCTTCCAGCGCTTCCTTCATCGCCACCAGCCCCAGCACGGCCTCGCGGCCGTCGATGATGCGGTGGTCATAGGACATGGCGAGGTAGTTCATCGGTCGGACGACGACCTGGCCGTTCTCCACCACCGCGCGGTCCTTGGTGGCGTGCACGCCCAGGATGGCCGACTGCGGCGGGTTGATGATGGGGGTGGACAGCATCGAACCGAACACGCCGCCGTTGGAGATGGAGAAGGTGCCGCCGGTCATCTCCTCGATGCCCAGCTTGCCGTCGCGCGCCTTGGCGCCGTACTCGGCGATCTTCTTCTCGATGTCGGCGAAGGACATCTGGTCGGCGTTGCGCAGGATCGGCACCACCAGGCCGCGCGGCGAACCCACCGCGATGCCGATGTCGAAGTAGCCGTGGTAGACGATGTCGTTGCCATCCACCGAGGCGTTGATCACCGGGTACTTCTTCAGCGCGTGCACGGCGGCCTTCACGAAGAAGGACATGAAGCCGATCTTGACGCCGTGTTCCTTCTCGAACTTCTCCTGGAAGCGCTTGCGCATCTCCATCACCGGCGCCATGTTGACCTCGTTGAAGGTGGTCAGGATGGCGTTGGTGGACTGCGAC